>NZ_WHOR01000112.1:0-17546 GCF_013340925.1 Azospirillum formosense | reverse complement strand
GGGTGGCGCTGGGGGCGCGGCTCTACATCGCCGACGATCTGGCGGCGGGCCGGCTGGTCACGCCCTTCGCGCTGGCCGTGCCGATGGGGCGGGCGTGGTATCTGGTCTCGCGGCCGGCGCGGCACCGCGAGCCGGGCTTCACCGTTTTCCGGGACTGGCTGCGCGCCGCGGTCGGATCGCCGGACCCCGAAAAGAAAAGACCGCCGGAGCGTGCCCCGGCGGTCTGAAGTCGCACTTTGGAGAAACGTCACTCGGCGGAACCACGCGCGCGGCGCGGCCTGCCGACTGGGTTTCAAAGGATAACCGAACGAAAACACTTATACTAGTATATCACTCTGGGCGCAAGCCCTTTCGCTCACATGACGGCGCCCATCTGCCAGGGCGTGAACTCGTCGGAGCCGAAGCCCAGCTCCTCGCTCTTGGTCTTCCGGCCCGACGCGGTGTCGAGGATGAGCTGGAAGATCGCCCGCCCGACCTCCTCGATGGTGGCGTCGCCGGTGGCGATGGGGCCGCAGTCGATGTCCATGTCGTCGGGCATCTTGCGGAACAGCGCCGTGTTGGTGGCGAGCTTCAGAGACGGCGTCGGCTTGCAGCCGAAGACGGAGCCGCGGCCGGTGGTGAAGCACAGCACGTTGGCGCCGCCCGCCACCTGTCCCGTGGCCGACACCGGGTCGTAGCCCGGCGTGTCCATGAAGACGAGGCCCGGACCGGTGATCGGCTCGGCATAGCGCACCACCTCGACGAGGTTGGTGGTGCCGGCCTTGGCGACGGCGCCCAGCGACTTCTCCAGGATGGTGGTCAGGCCGCCCTTCTTGTTGCCGGGCGACGGGTTGTTGTTCATCTCGCCGCCGGTGCGGCTGGTGTAGTCCTCCCACCAGCGGATGCGCTCGACCAGCGCCGCGCCGACCGCCGGGCTGACGGCGCGGCGGGTCAGCAGATGCTCGGCGCCGTAGACCTCCGGCGTCTCGCTCAGCACCGCGGTGCCGCCGTTGCGGATCAGCAGGTCCACCGCAAAGCCCAGCGCCGGGTTGGCGGTGATGCCCGAATAGCCGTCCGACCCGCCGCATTGCAGCGCCAGGATCAGGTGGCTGGCCGGCACGGTCTCGCGCGTCACGTCGTTGACGCGGGGCAGCAGCGCGCGGATGCGCTCGACGCTCGCCCGCACGGTGGCGGCGGTGCCGCCGCTCTCCTGGATCGCCAGCGTCTGCAGCGTGTCGCCGACGGTCAGCCCCTCGACCTCGACCAGCTTGTCGATCTGGTTCACCTCGCAGCCAAGGCCGAGCACCAGCACGGCGGCGAAGTTCGGGTGGCGGGCGTAGCCGGCGATGGTCCGGCGCAGCGCGTCGATGGCGTCGCCCTGGGAACCCATGCCGCAGCCGTAGGAATGGGTCAGCGCGACCACCCCATCGATGTTGGGGTAGGCGGCCAGCGCGTCGCCGCGGAACTGGTCGGCGATCATCCGCGCGGCGGTGGCCGAGCAGTTCACCGTGGTCAGGATGCCGATGTAGTTGCGGGTTGCCACGCGCCCGTCCGGACGGACGATGCCCTGGAAGGTGGCGCGCTCCGCCTCCGGCACGAGGTCGGTGGGGTGGACGTCGGCGCCGAAGGCGTAATCGCGCTCGAAGCTGTCGCCCACGCCGATGTTGTGGACGTGGACATGGTCGCCCGGCGCGATGGGGGCGGTCGCGAAGCCGATGACCTGGTTGTACTTGCGCACCGGCTCGCCGACCGCGATGGCCTGCACCGCGACCTTGTGGCCGGAGGGGATCGCGGTCCGGGCGACGACGCCGGTGTCGGGCAGGGCGGTGCCCTCCGGCAGGTCGGCGCCGGCAACGACGACGTTGTCCGCGGGGTGCAGGCGGATGGTCAGCGATGCCATGGGGTGGTCCTTTTCCTGAAGTTCCCTCTCCCGCCCCGGGAGAGGGAGGGGCCCGCCGCAAAAGCGGCGGGAGGGTGAGGGTGCCGGCAAGAATCAGCAATTTGATCCTCGGCTTTACCCTCACCCGCCCGCTTCGCGGGCACCCTCTCCCGGGACGGGAGAGGGACAATCGTCAGGCTCCGGTCAGAGCTTGTACGCCTTCTTCGCCAGCGTGTAGGCGAGATCCACCGCCACCTCCGCGGCTTCGTCCTCCTCCAGGCGGTGTTCGGCGACGAGGCGGGCCAGGAAGGCGCAGTCGACGCGGCGGGCCACGTCGTGGCGGGCCGGGATGGAGCAGAAGGCGCGCGTGTCGTCGTTGAAGCCGACCGTGTTGTAGAAGCCGGCCGTCTCCGTGATCATCTCGCGGTAGCGGCGCATGCCCTCGGGGCTGTCGTGGAACCACCAGGCCGGGCCGACGCGCAGCGCCGGGTAATGGCCGGCCAGCGGCGCCAGCTCGCGGGCGTAGCTGGTCTCGTCCAGCGTGAACAGGATGATGGTCAGGTCGCGTTCGTTGCCGACGCGGTCGAGCAGCGGCTTCAGCGCCCGCACATACTCGGTCCCGGTCGGGATGTCGGCGCCCTTGTCGCGGCCGAAGCGCTCGAAGACGCCCGGGTTGTGGTTGCGGAAGCTGCCCGGGTGGATCTGCATGACCAGCCCGTCATCCAGGCTCATCTTGGCCATCTCGGTCAGCATCTGGCCGCGGAAGATCTCCGCCTCGGCCGCCGTGATGGTGCCGCGCAGCGCCTTCTCGAACAGCCGCTCGGCGTCGGCGTCCGACAGGTCGGCGGTGGTCGCCGTGGCGTGGCCGTGGTCGGTCGAGGTGGCGCCACCGACCTCCTTGAAATACTGGCGGCGGTTGCGCAGGGCGGCGAGGTAGCCGGCCCAGGTGCCGGTGTTCTCACCGGACAGCGCGCCCAGAGTCTCGACATTGGCCTGGAAGCCCTCGAATTCCGGATCGACGACCGGGTCGGGGCGGAAGGCGGTGATGACGCGCCCCTTCCAGCCGCTCTCGCGGATGGCGCGGTGATGCTCCAGCGTGTCGAGCGGGGATTCGGTGGTCGCCAGAAGCTCGATGTTGAAGCGCTCGAACAGGGCGCGCGGCAGGAATTCCGGCTTCTGCAGGCAGGCGTCGATCTGGTCGAAGATGCGGTCGGCGCTGGCCCCGCTCAGCCGCTCCGTCACGCCGAACACCGTCTCGAAGGCGTGGTCGAGCCACATGCGAGTCGGGGTGCCGCGGAACAGGTGCCAGTTCTGGGCCAGCTGACGCCAGATCTTGCGGGGATCGCTCTCCACCGCCCCGCCGTCCTTGCGCGGCACGCCCAGGCTTTCCAATGCCACGCCCTGGCTGTAGAGCATGCGGAAGGCGTAATGGTCGGGCACCACGAACAGCGACGCCGGGTTCGGGAACGCCTCGTTCTTGGCGAACCAGGACGGGTCCGTGTGGCCGTGCGGGCTGATGATCGGCAGGTGGCCCACCTCCGCGTACAGCCGGCGCGCGATGTCGCGCTGCGTGGGATCGCTGGGGAAGAGGCGGTCGGGGTGGAGCATCGTTCATCTCCGGAAAAAGGGATGCCGGACCGGGGTCCGGTGCCCATTTGAATGGGTGGTTCGGGTATGGCGCGTGGTGCTGCGCCGGTCGTGCCCTGCTTACCGGAATATATTAATATATCAGTTCCGAATGCAAGGACTTTGTGCGTCCCGCCCACAATTCTGTCGGCAAGACGCTCAATTCAAGAGAGGAGCCGGTCAGAGGCGGCGCGAATCGTGGGCGGCGAAGTCCACGGCCCGCGGGCGGTAGCCGCTGGTGAAGAGGGGGGAGGAGATCACCATGTCGGCGGTCGCCTCGTTGCAGGCCATCGGAATGTTGTAGAGCGTGGCGAGGCGGGTCAGCGCCTTCACATCCACGTCGTGGGGCTGCGCGGTCATCGGGTCGACGAAGAAGACGAGCAGGTCGATCCGGCCCTCCGCGATCATCGCGCCGATCTGCTGGTCGCCGCCCAGCGGACCGCTCTTCAAAGAGGTGATGTCCAGCTGGGGATGGGCCTCCCGGACCAGCCGGCCGGTGGTTCCGGTGGACCAGAAGACGTTGCCCTCCAGCGCGTGGATGTTGGCGCCGAGCCAGCCGATCAGGTCGGGCTTGCGGGCGTCGTGGGCGACGAGGGCGATGCGTTTGCGGTCCACGGTGACGGTCCTTGCGGCTGTGCGCTCCGCGGTGGAGCTTTGTTCAATATACTAGTATACTGATGAGCGGTGCAACGCGCTTCCCGGTGGGACAAACTGGCGCGGAACCGGGGCGCCGCGCGGGGCCAAGGCGTTTGACCCACCCCGCCGGGTATTAGTATATTGCAATGAAGGGCGGACCGTCTGCGGCGTGAACCAGTGGGTTCGATGCCGGCATCCCGAAGATCCGGCGCCCTGACTTTTCCTGGCAGGAGCGGGTGTTGAAAAAGGCGGCGCAGACATCGACGGCGGATTCCGAACAGGCGGAGGGCGTCAAGACGCGGACCCGGCGCCGCACGGCGGCGGCGGTCGCCCGTCCGGCCCAGCGCGGCACCACCGTGGCGGCGACGATCTACCGTGACCTGCGCAACGAGATCGTCTCGCTCCGCCGCAAGCCGGGCGAGCCGGTCGCCGAGAAGGTGATCGCCCAGGACTACGGCGTCAGCCGCACCCCGGTGCGCGAGGCCGTGCTGCGTCTGGCGGACGAGGGGCTGATCGAGATCTTCCCGCAGTCCGGCACCTTCGTCTCTCGAATCCCGCTGGGCGCCCTGCCGGAAGCCATCGCCATCCGCAAGGCGCTGGAGGAGGCGACCGTCCGCTACGCCGCGAAGCGCGCCACCCGCAGCCAGATCGCCAAGCTGCGCGCCAACCTGGAACTCCAGCGCGAGATGGAGGCCGCCCAGAATTTCGAAGGCTTCCACCAGGCCGACGAGACTTTTCACGCGCTGCTGGCGGAGACCGCCGGCTATCCCGGATTCTGGAACCTGACTCAGCAGGTGAAGGTGCAGGTCGACCGTTACCGGCTGCTGACCCTGCCGGTTCTGGGCCGCGTGCCGGACGTGATCGCCGAGCATTCGGTCATCATCGAGGCCATCGCCAACAACGACCCGGAGGCGGCGGCCAAGGCCATCGACCTGCATCTGGACTATCTCCAGGTCACCATTGCCGACGCGCAGAAGGCCAACCCGCTCTACTTCACCGCCCCCTCGGAGGACGAGGCCGAGCCGGTCTGAAGGCTGCCTTGCGCTCTTGGCTTTGGATCGTGGCTGATTTCTAATATATCAGTCACGATCCTTTCAACACCGCGCATGACAGCCAGGAGACCGCGATGCAATCGCACTACCGCGCCGATCCGGCCCGCTACACGGGCATGACCTACCGCCGCAGCGGGCGGAGCGGGCTCGACCTGCCGGCCATTTCGCTGGGGCTGTGGCAGAATTTCGGCGGCACCGACGTGTTCGAGACCGGGCGCGCCGTGCTGCGCCGGGCCTTCGACCGCGGCGTCACCCATTTCGACCTCGCCAACAATTACGGTCCGCCGCCGGGCTCGGCGGAGGAGAATTTCGGGCGCGTCCTGGCGACCGACTTCAAGGCCCACCGCGACGAGCTGATCGTCTCCACCAAGGCCGGCTACGACATGTGGCCCGGTCCCTACGGAAGCTGGGGCTCGCGCAAGTATCTGACGGCCAGCCTGGACCAGAGCCTCAAGCGGATGGGGCTCGACTATGTGGACATCTTCTACTCGCACCGCGTCGATCCGCGCACCCCGCTGGAGGAGACGATGGGCGCGCTCGACCACGCCGTGCGGCAGGGCAAGGCGCTCTATGTCGGCATCTCCTCCTACTCGCCGGAGATGACCCGGCGGGCGGCGGCGATCCTCAAGGACCTCGGCACCCCCTGCCTGATCCACCAGCCGTCCTACTCGATGCTGAACCGCTGGATCGAGGGCGGGCTGCTCGACGCGTTGGAGGAGACCGGGATCGGCTGCATCGCCTTCTCGCCGCTGGCCCAGGGCATGCTGACCACCAAGTACCTGAACGGCCAGCCCACCGACGCCCGCGCCGCCAAGGGCGGCACGCTCAAGGCGCATTTCCTGTCGCCGGAGAATTTGGAGCGGGTGCGCGCCCTGGACGCCATCGCCCAGCGGCGCGGCCAGACGCTGGCCCAGATGGCCATCGCCTGGGTGCTGCGCGACCCGCGGGTGACCTCCGCCCTGGTCGGCGCCCGCAACGTCGAGCAGCTCGACAACTCGCTCGACGCGCTGAAGAACACCGCCTTCACGCCGGAGGAACTCGCCGAGATCGACCGCCACGCCGTCGATGGCGGGCTGAACCTGTGGCAGAACTCGTCGAACGCCGAAGCCGGCTGAGCCGCCGAAAGCCGACATGAAAAGGGCCGCGCCGGGGATGCCGGCGCGGCCCTTTTTCGTGACCCTGTGTGCCTCAGCGCATCAGGAGGTGAGGAAGCCAGAGGGAGAAGGCTGGGACATAGGTGACGAGGAGGAGGGTGACGAAGAGGGCGCCGTAGAAGGGGAGGATGGAGCGCATGACCTGCCCGACCGAGATCTCTCCGATGGCGCAGCCGATGAACTGGGTGGTGCCGACCGGCGGGGTGTTGAGGCCGAGCGCGCAGTTGATCAGCATGACGATGCCGAACTGCACCGGGTCCATGCCGTACTGCATGGCGATGGGCAGGAAGATCGGCGTGCAGATCAGGATGGTGCTCGCCATGTCCATGAAGGTGCCGAGCAGGAACAGGATGATGTTGATCAGCAGGAAGATGACCAGCGGGTTGGTCGAGATGCCGGCCATCAGCTCGCCGGTGATCTCGGCCACCTGATAGAGCCCCATGATGTACTGGAACATCGTGGAGACGCCGATCAGCAGCAGGACCACGCCGGTCGTCTTGACCGTCTTGGCGGCGGCGGCCAGGAAATGGTCCCAGGTCAGCGTGCGGTAGACGAAGGTGGTGAGCAGCAGCGCGTAGATCACCGCGATGGAGGCGGACTCGGTGGCGGTGAAGACGCCCGAGGTGATGCCGGCCAGGATGATCACGACGATGAGCAGGCCGGGGGCGGCGGCGGCGAAGGAGCGGCCCAGGATCGACCAGCCCGGGAAGGTGCCGGGGGGATAGCCGCGCTTGACCGCGACGTAGTAGGCGGCCCCCAGGTTGCAGACCATCAGCAGCAGGGCGGGGACGATGCCTGCGGCGATCAGCGCGCCGATGGAGGCTTTGCCGCCGGCGGCCAGGGCGTAGATGATCATGTTGTGGCTGGTCGGCATCAGCGCGCCGACCAGGGCGGCGTGGGTGGTGACGTTGACGGCGTAGTCGGCGTGGTAGCCCTCGCGCTTCATCATCGGGATCATCACCGCGCCCATGGCCGAGACGTCGGCGACGGGGGAACCGGCGACGCCGCCGAACAGGGTGCAGGCGACGACGTTGGACATGCCGAGGCCGCCGCGGATGTGGCCGACCATGTTCTTGGCGGTGGCGACGATCTTGTCGGCGACGCCGCCGTGGAGCATCAGCTCGCCGGAGAAGACGAAGAAGGGGATGGCGAGGAAGGAAAAGACGTTCATGCCGGACATCATCTGCTGGAAGATGACGGCGACGGGGAGGCCCTCGTAGAGGATGGTGCAGAGCGCCGACAGGCCGATGGCGAAGGCCACCGGGATGCCCAGGACGAGGAAGCCGAAGAAGGTGACGGCGAGAATGGTCAGTTCCATGACGGCGCGACCTCCTCGCCGCGGATGATGGCGACGACGTGTTCGATGGAGAAGAGCACGATCAGGACGCCGGAGAGGACGAGCGGGATGTAGCGGACGGCTTCGGAGACGTGCAGGTTGGGGATGTAGTAGGAGGCGACGGAGGTGCCGAGCACCCAGCCGTTGTAGGCCATGCAGGCGCCGAAGACGCCGACGAGGGCGTAGATGACGATCTCGACCTTGCGGCGGATGGCGTCGGGCAGCATGACGAGGAAGGATTCCAGGCCGATGTGCCCGGCGTCGCGCACCCCGACGGCGGCGCCGATCAGGGTGACGTAGAGGACCAGCACGATGGCCAGGCTCTCCGCCCAGGTCGGCGAGTTGTTCAGCACGTAGCGGCCGAAGACCTGATAGAACACCACACCCACGATGGCCATCAGGCCGACCATCGCGAAGCACATCCCCGACCATGCCAGCCGCGCGTTCACCCGCGTCAGCAGGCCCGCGCTCTGCGGGGGGCTGTGATCCATTGCTTGCAGCTCGACATCCATGCCGCCGGCTCCCCTCATAGGACGCGGCGCCGCCCTTCGGTCTCCCGAAGGGAAGCGCCGCGTTCGACTGTGCTTACTTCGTGTCCTGGATGCGCTTGACGAGGCCGTCCAGCTTCGGCGTGCTCGCGAACTGCTTGTAGACGGGAGCCATCGCGTCGATGAACTCCTGCTTGTTCGCGACCTCGACGATCTGGGCGCCGGCCTTCACGACGACCTCCTTGGACTTCATCTCACGCTCGTCCCACAGCTTGCGCATGTAGGGGACGGAGTCCTTGGCGGCCTTGCGGATGGCCGCCTGGTCGTCCTTGGACAGGCGGTCCCACGAGACCTTGGAGAAGACCAGCACTTCCGGCGCCATCGCGTGCTCGGTCAGGGTGAAGTACTTGGCGGCCTCGAAGTGGCGCGAGGACTCGTAGGACGGGTAGTTGTTCTCCGCCGCGTCGACGATGCCGGTCTTCAGCGCGGTGTAGACCTCGCCGAAGGGCATCGGCGTGGCGTTGGCGCCCAGCGCCTGGATCATGGCGACGAACAGGTCGGACTGCTGGACGCGGATCTTGGCGCCCTTCATGTCGGCCAGCGTCTTGTAGGGCTTGGCGGCCGAATACATGCTGCGCGAGCCGCTGTCGTAGAAGGCGAGGCCGATCATGCCCTGGCTTTCCATGGCGGCGAGGATCTCATCGCCGATCGGGCCGTCCAGCACGGCGCGCATGTGCTCGGTGGAGCGGAAGATGAAGGGCAGGGCGGTGACCATCGTCTCCGGGACGACGTTGTTCAGCGGCGCCACGTTGATGCGCATCATGTCGAGCCCGCCGATCTTCAGCTGCTCGATGGTGTCCTTCTCGGTGCCGAGCGCGCCGTTCGGGTAGACCTTCACGCCGAGCTTGCCGCCGGTCCGCTCCTTCAGGAGCTTGTCGACGTACTTCACGGCCTCGACGGTCGGGTAGTCGGCCGGATGGATGTCCGCGGAGCGGAAGTCGCGGGCCACGACCGGGGTGGCGAGCAGGGTGCAGGCCGCGCAGGCGGCGAGAAGGGCGGCGCGGATACCGCGGGTCGAAAGATGCATAGCGTGTCCTCCTGGCGATTCTTAAGCAGCGGTTTTTAGGCTGGTTCTTTGGTTTGGACGGTTGGGTCCGGGAGCCGTCCGGCGCGTGTTCCCGCGCGCCGGACGGCGGGTGATGTCAGGGGTGATCCGTCAGGCGAGGAAGTCCTCGCGCGGGGGCGTGAAGATGTCGAGCAGGACGCCCGGCTCCAGCGCCACGACGCCGTGCAGGGCGTTGGACGGCACCATGTAGCCGTCGCCGGTGCCCAGCCGCCGGGTGACGCCTTCGATGGTGACGTCGAAGGCGCCCTTCTCGACCACGGCGCACTGGACGTGCGGGTGGCGGTGCTGCGGCCCGATGGCGCCGGTCTCGAACTCCACGCGCACCATCATCATGGCGTCGTTGTGGCCGAGGATCTTGCGGCGCACCCCGGCGCCCAGGTCCTGCCAGTCCACCGCCTCGTCGATCACGAAAACGTCCGTGCTCATTCTCATCTTCCCCTTACTTTCGCAGGCGGCCCCCGATCGCTGATCTGCTCAGCGGGCGAGCCAGCCGCCGTCCACCGGCAGGATCGTGCCGTGGACGTAATCGGACGCATCGGAGGCCAGGAACACCGCGGGTCCGCCCATGTCGGCGGGCTCGCTCCAGCGTCCGGCGGGGATGCGGGCCAGAATTTCTGCGTTGCGGCGCTCGTCGGCGCGCAGCGCGGTGGTGACGCTGGTCGCGACGTAGCCCGGCGCGATGGCGTTCACGTTGATGCCCTTGCCCGCCCATTCGTTGGCGAGCAGCCGGGTGATCCCCGCGATGCCGCTCTTCGACGCCGCGTAGGAGGGCACGCGGATGCCGCCCTGGAAGGACAGCATCGAGGCGATGTTGATGATCTTGCCCTTCCGCCCGTTGCCCAGCGCGTAGCGCCCGAAGGCCTGGCAGAGGAAGAAGACCGACTTCAGGTTCACGTCCATCACCGCGTCCCAGTCGGCCTCGGTGAAGTCCAGCGGGTCGTCGCGGCGGATCAGCCCGGCGTTGTTCACGAGGATGTCCAGCCCGCCGAGGGTGCCGACCGTCTCCTCCATCACCGCGGGGATCGGTGCGAGGCTCGACAGGTCGGCGGGGATCGCGGCGAAGCGGCGGCCCAGCCCCTCGACCAGGGCGCGCGTCTCGTCCGGAGCGGTGCGCCCGGCCACGGCGATGTCGGCCCCGGCCCGCGCCAGGGCGACCGCGATGGCCTGCCCGATGCCGCCGTTGCCGCCGGTGACCAGGGCGGTCTTTCCGGTGAGGTCGAAGGGGTTGGTCATGACGGGGTGCTTTCTGTCTTCGTCTTCGGCGGGGTCTTCGACGAGTCGTCCGGCTGGGCGCCGGAGAAGAAGAAGGGGTTGGCCCCCTGGGTGTTCGGAACGGACTCCAGAAGCGCGCCGAGATGGATGACCATCAGCCGCTCCGCCTCGGCCGGGTCGCGCGCGGCGATGGCGTCGACGATGCCGCTGTGTTCGGCCAGCACATGCGGGATGCGGCCCGGCTCCGGCAGGGTCAGGCGGCGGTAGCGATCCACCTGCATCTTCACCTGCTGGGCCATGGTCCACAGGCCGGGGAAGCCGGCGATGTCGGAAATCAGGCGGTGGAATTCCTCGTCGGCCTCGTGGAAGCCGTCGAGGTCGCCCGCCGCCGCCGTCTCCTGCTGGAGCAGGACGTTGGCCCGCAGCGCTGCGATCTGACTGCGCGCGGCACGGACGGCGGCGTAGCGGACCGCGGTGCATTCCAGCGAGGTGCGGATCACCACCGCTTCGGGAAGGGCGTTGACCGGGATGCGGGCGACGAAGGTGCCGGACTGCGGGAAGATCTCGACCAGCCCGTCGTCGGCCAGCCGCAGCAGAGCCTCACGCACCGGGGTGCGGCTGACGCCGAAGGACTCCGCGACGTGCTTCTCCACAATGGGCTCCCCCGGCTTGCGCCGCATGGCCACGATGTCCCCGCGCAACGACCGGTAAATCTCCGCGGTGGCCGTTGCGCGGGCGGACAGGCGCGGTTCCTTAGCGGTTCCAAGCACCTTGCCGGGCACGGTCCCCGGAGCGGTTCCGGGCGGTTGAGCGTCCAGGGCGCGCCTGGAGGTCGAAGCCATTGCAGTCCTCCCCATGGGCCGGCCCGTGCCCCGTCCGGGACCGGTCCGTGCTGTTCCTTGAGGGAGAGCATATTAATATATCAGCGTGCCGCGCAAGCCTGATTTTGAGGAAGGGGCGAACATTTTTTCCGGGGGTGGGACGCTGTAGGGAAGGCGTGTTTGGCTGGCATCATCAAAATGGAGAATATCTGAGATGATTATGCAACCGCTCGGGATATGGTGGTGGCGGCAGCCATATTGCTGCGTGCCGAGACAGGATAGGGCGATCCATGAAGTTCACCGATCAGATCAATCTAGGCAGCTGCGTCAAGAATGTTGGAATCAAGGGTAGTCCGTCCGCAGCGGTGTATCGTGATAAACTGTATGTAATTTACAATGGCACCGGTGGGGACGGTTTGTATTTCATCACCTATGATGGAAAGGACTGGGCCGACCCGATCCAACTCGGCGGCGTGGTCGGTGGTGTCGGTATCGCTGAGAACAGCAATCCGTCCGCCGTAGTGGCGCATGATTTGCTTTACGTCTTCTATAATGGTGCTGGGAATGACGGCACCTATTACATCACTTATGATGGCAACGAGGTCAAAGGTCCCGTAGCCGTCAAGGCCCTTATCGGGGCCATGAGCTTCTTGAAAGGCACCAGCCCGGCTGCGACCGTTTATGAAAGACCGTACCTGTTCTGGGTTGGGTCCAGTGATAATGGTGTCTATTACAGTTTCCTGGATCACAATACCTGGACAGGTCAGACCAGGGTCAATACGTCCGTCCCAAATATGGGAATTGCCAGTGGCACCAACCCCTTCGCCATCGAATACATGGCAAATTTCTATTTGTTCTATAATGGTGCCGGCGGCGATGGCACATTCTACACCGTTCTGACCAATCGTGGCTGGCAGCCGCCGGTCGGGATCAAGGGGCAGATCAAGGACATGGGCTTCCGAAAAAACACCAGCCCAACGGCCTGCCTCAGCGGCGGCACCTACCAGCTTCTGGTGTTTTATGCCGGATCTGGCCAGGATGGCATCTACGTCACTTCCTATGACGGCACAGGCGACAAGACTTGGACGAAACAGGTGCATGTTGCCTGCCCGAACGGTGTTCCCGGTATCCTCGACGGCACCAGTCCCTGCGCCATCACGTACAAACAGACGCCGCACCTGTTCTGGAATGGCTCGGGCGATGACGGCATTTACATGACGACGGTTGAGGCCTAGCAAGGCGCGGAATGACGGGTCTGTGCAGCGCCATTGCCTCCGCTGAGGTTTGAAATTGGCGTTGTTGACACCCGTTCCGGTCGGAATGGAGCGTTTTTCCTCGCCCCGACGAGCTCGGAGCCGCCGTTCAGGCGGACTCCGGGCATGCTTATGCCGCCAGCAGGCAGTTCCTACACCACGCTCAGGGACGTGACCCGGAAACGCGCCCTCGTGCGATTGTCGTGCTGGTTACCGTTCAGAACCATCTGTATCGGGGCCGGCTATATCGGGGCAGTTCGCCCACTGCCCACTGCCCATTGCTCTTGGCGTCCATGGATGCCGATTCAGAGCCGTCTTGCCTTCGATTCTCGTTTTTCAACGATGCGCCGCCCTTACGTCGCCACCCCCTTGCCAGCCTCCGTCCGCAATGGCATACTAGTATGCAAGTTGCCGCGATGGACGCCATGACCGACTCGCCGACCTCATCCTCCCCCACCGATATCCGCGGCCCCCGCCTGCACGGGGTCTACGACGCCCTGCGCGCCGCCGTGCTGTCGGGGGAGATCCACCCCGGCGAGGGGATTTCGGAAACCCGCGTGGCCGCCCGCTACGGCGTCAGCCGCACCCCGGTGCGCGAGGCCTTCCGCCGGCTGGCCGACGAGGGGTTCCTGCGCATCGTGCCGCAGGTCGGCACCTTCGTGGCGCCGATCCAGCTCTCCGCGGTGTCCGACAGCCAGTTCATCCGCGAGACCCTGGAATGCCGGACCGTGCGTCTGGCCGCCGAGCGGGCGGAGGCGGCGGACGTCGCCTCGCTCACCCGGCTTCTCGACTCGCACCGCACGGTGATGTCCCCCGACCGCCATTCCGAGTTCTTCGCCCTGGACGAGGCCACCCACGCCGAGCTGGCCCGCATCGCCGGGCGCCCGGCGGTGTGGGACCTGCTGGTCGCCGTCAAGGCGCAGCTCGACCGCGTGCGTTTCCTGTCGCTGCACAGCGAAGGCTGGGCGGCCAAGATCGTCGGCGAGCACCAGTGCATCGTGGACCGCGTCGCCGCCCGCGACCCCGATGGGGCGGAGGAGGCCATGCGCGCCCACCTGCGCACCGTCTTCGCCGCGGTGGACGAGATCGCCCGAACCAACAGCCACTTCTTCGAGACGTAAAGCCCTTATGCGGAGTGTTCCATGCGCCTGAGCCCCGACACGCTGCCCTCCATGCGCCCCGGCGTGCAGCGTCCCGGCTATGACCGTGCCGCGCTGACCACCGGAATCGTCCATCTGGGCATCGGCGCCTTCCACCGCGCCCATCAGGCCGTCTACACCGACGCCGCCCTGGCCCGGTCCTTCGGTCCCTGGGGCATCGCCGGGGTCAGCCTGCGCAGCCCCGACACGCGCGACGCGCTGGAGCCGCAGGGCGGCCTCTACACCGTCGCGGTGCGCGACGCCGAGGGCGAGCGGCTGCGGGTGATCGGCTCGGTCACCCAGCTGCTGGTCGCTCCGGAGGACCCCGCCGCGGTGCTGGACCTCCTGACCCGCCCCTCCGTCCGCATCGTCACGCTGACCGTCACGGAGAAGGGCTATTGCCATGATCCGGCGACCGGCGCGCTGAACGAGGCCCATCCGGACATCGTCCACGACCTCGCCAACCCGGACCGGCCGCGCAGCGCGCCCGGCTTCCTGGTGGAGGCCCTGATCCGCCGCCGCGCCGCCGGGGTGGAGCCCTTCACGGTGCTGAGCTGCGACAACCTGCCGAGCAACGGCGACACCGCCGCGGGCCTGCTGCGCCGCTACGCCGAACTGCGCGACCCCGCGCTGGGGACATGGTTCGCCGGGAACGTCGCCTGCCCGAACAGCATGGTGGACCGCATCGTGCCGGCCACCACCGACGCCGACCGCGACCGCGTGTCGGACGGGCTGGGCCTGCGCGACGCTTGGCCGGTGGTGACCGAGCCGTTCAGCCAGTGGGTGATCGAGGACCGCTTCCCCACCGGACGCCCGGCCTGGGAGCTGGAGGGGGCGGAGCTGGTCCCCGACGTCCACCCCTATGAGACAATGAAGCTGCGCCTGCTGAACGGCAGCCACTCCACGCTCGCCTATCTCGGCTACCTCGCCGGCTACGAGACGGTGTCGGACACCATGGCCGATCCGGCCTTCGCCCGGCTGATCCGCGGCCTGATGGACGAGGAATCCGGCCCGACGCTGCACATGCCGCCGGGCGCCGACCTCGGCCATTACAAGGACGCGCTGATCGAGCGCTTCCGCAACCCGGCCCTGCGCCATCGCACCTGGCAGATCGCCATGGACGGCACGCAGAAGCTGCCGCAGCGGCTGCTCGGCACCATCCGCGACCGGCTGGCCGCCGGGGCGCCGATCGACCGGCTGGCGCTGGGGGTGGCGGCCTGGATGCGCTACGTCTCCGGCACCGACGAGGCGGGCCGCCCCATCGACGTGCGCGACCCCATGGCCGCCAAGCTCGCCGAGTTGGCGGCGGAAGCCGGACCGGACGCCGACCGTCTGGCGTCCGCCTTGTTCGGGCTGAGCGCCGTCTTCGGCGACGACCTGCCGCGCGACCCGCGCTTCACCGGCCCGGTGACCGACGCGCTGCGCCGGCTCTACGCCGAGGGCGCCCGCGCCGTCGTGCAGTCGGTCGCGGGCTGAGCGCCCCAACCCACAAATACCATCGAGACATGCCGGACTCGGCACAGCACTCTTCTTCAAGGAGCAGACCATGGAACAGACTTGGCGTTGGTTCGGCCCGGACGATGTGATCCGGCTCAACCACATCCGTCAGACCGGCGCCACCGGCATCGTCACCGCCCTGCACCAGATCCCCTACGGCGTGGTCTGGTCGGTCGAGGAGATCGAGGAGCGCAAGGCGATGATCGCCGCCGACCCCTCGCTCGGCCTGCGCTGGAGCGTGGTGGAAAGCCTGCCGATCCATGAGTCCATCAAGATCGGCGAGGGCGACCTGACCCCGCTGTTCGACAACTACCGCCAGTCGCTGCGCAACCTCGCGGCCTGCGGGGTGACGACGGTCTGCTACAACTTCATGCCGATCCTCGACTGGACCCGCACCGACCTCGCCGCACCGGTGCCGGGCGGCGGTACCTCGCTGCGCTTCAACGCCTTCGAGCACGCCGCCTTCGACGTCTTCATGCTGGAGCGTCCGGGCGCCGAGGACGATCATTCACCCGAAGTGCTGGCCCGCGCCCGCGCCTGGTTCGACAAGGCGTCGGAGGACGACAAGAAGCGGCTGCTCGCCAACATCATGGCCGGCCTGCCGGGCGCCTTCGACCGTTACGACATCCCGGGCCTGCGCAAGATGCTCGACCGCTACAAGGACATGAGCCACGGCGCGCTGCGCGAGACGCTGGCCCGCTTCCTGCGCGAGGTGATCCCGACGGCGGAAGAGGTGGGCATCCGCATGTGCATCCACCCCGACGACCCGCCGCGTCCGCTGATGGGCCTGCCGCGCATCGTCAGCAACGAGGACGACCTGGACTTCATCGTCAACGTCATCGATTCCGAGGCCAACGGCATCACCTTCTGCACCGGCTCGCTCGGCGCCGGGGCCAAGAACGACGTGCCGGCGATGATCAAGCGCTTCGCGCCGAAGGTCACCTTCGCCCATCTGCGCAACGTGAAGAAGGACCCGGACGGCTCCTTCCAGGAAGCCGAGCATCTGGGCGGCGACGTCGACATGGTGTCGGTCGTCACCACCCTGCTGGAGGAGCAGAAGCGCCGCAAGGACGCCGGCAACCCGAACTGGCGCATTCCCTTCCGCCCCGACCACGGGCACGAGCTGCTGGACGACGTGGGCAAGAAGACCCATCCCGGCTACCCGGCGATCGGGCGTCTGCGCGGCCTGGCGGAAATCCGCGGCGTGATGACCGCCGTGGCCTCGATGCGCCAGCTTCCGGTCTGATCGGTCGGGACGTTTGATCGGAACAGACACGTCGAGCCTGAGCATTTCGGTGGTGGAGGGGAAGCGTCGTGGCGTGGCGCTTCCCCTCTTCACCGGAACGAA
This sequence comes from Azospirillum formosense, assembly GCF_013340925.1. Classification (GTDB taxonomy): domain Bacteria; phylum Pseudomonadota; class Alphaproteobacteria; order Azospirillales; family Azospirillaceae; genus Azospirillum; species Azospirillum formosense. The sequence goes on along the minus strand of NZ_WHOR01000112.1, from coordinate 1,000 downwards.
GGAATTGCAGCCGGTCGTCCTGTCCGGCATTCGTATGGCCGATGTCCCGATCGGCCTGCGCGCTCTTGTCGCGTGTCCAGCCTGCGTCATGCTGGACCTGATGCCGGCATCCTGAAGGGTAGGGCTCCCGGATCTCCGTTCGCATTCGAATAAAATGCCTGAAAAAGCGGTGCGGAAACGCTCCGTCTTCTTTTTCTCGCACCCTCCAAGCCCACCCTGGGGCATGATTTTTCAAGGAATTTCCGGCGCTTAGTGCCTTCACAACTTTCTTTCGGGGAAGGCGCGAAAAGCTATGGCAAAAACATCACAATCAATTAAAATCAGGGTTGTGGTGTCGGCCCTTCGGGTGCCCGCGCCCCGACGAGAAGGGAAGTGACTGGGATGAGCAACCGTCAGAATCCGCGATACGCCGCCGCCATGCTTCTTCGCGTGGTCGCTGCGAACGGGCGCTGCGATGTTCGTCCGATCGATCAGGTGCCGAAGAGCGCCCAGGAGATCGAACTCGAACGCTTCCTGCGCGACGGTTTCCCGTCCCAGCCGTCCGATCGCCGGCGGGCTGTTCCCCTCCGCGCCTGATCCGAAGGCCGCTTTCAGAAAAAATGCTGGTCGATGAAAAAAGCGCTTGCCGGGTTTGGCCGAGGCGCCTATAACCCGGCTCCCACGACGCCGGGGCCGCTGAGAAGCGCGACGGCGGCAAGGGAACGGTGGAAACGCCGAAGACGAGACGAAGTAACGATGGCCGATGTGAAAACAAAGGCTTGACAGACCAAGTCGGATCTTCTAGACAAAGTGCCCCGACGCGCCGCACCGGACTCCGGTGGCGCAGCGCGGACGGGCAGCGGTCCTGACAAAGGATCGCGGGATCTTGGATATCGTTGATACCGTGTTGTGAGAAGGGATGCGCAGGCGGCGGTTTTGGCCGTTGGCCGCGGACCGGTTCCGGAAGGGACTGGCATCGCGGGTCGCTTGAGCATCTCGGTCAAGCAGTAAGAGACGAACA
>NZ_WHOR01000111.1:0-17813 GCF_013340925.1 Azospirillum formosense | reverse complement strand
CGAGCTGTATATCGTCGACAGCGTCAGATGGGTATAAGAGGCAGGTGGGGTGGAGTTATGGTGGGGCCTCGTGGCAACACCTTCCTCCACCCTCCTCCAAATCCCGCAGGATCGGGCAATCCGGCCGCTCGTCGCCGTGGCAGGCGCGCGCCAGATGCTTGAGCGTGTCGCTCATCGCGCGCAGTTCGGCAATCTTGGCTTCCAGCTCCGCCACATGGTCGAGTGCCACCCGCTTCACCTCGGCGCTGGAGCGGCTGCGGTCCTGCCACAGCCCGACCAGGATCTGGATGCGCTCGATGCTGAAGCCCAGCGTCCGGGCGCGCTTGACGAAGCGCAGGATGTTCACGTCGCTGGACGAATAGACGCGGTAGCCCGCCGCCGTCCGCCCGGCCGCCGGGATCAGGCCGATCGATTCGTAGTAGCGGATCAGCTTGGCGTTGACGCCGGACGCCTTGGCCGCATCCCCGATGGTCATCCCGCCGGCGCTCATGGCTTCCACCCCCGCAGAGACAGGGCGTTCAGGACGACGCTGACCGAACTCAGCGCCATCGCCGCCCCGGCCAGCACCGGCCTGAGCAGGCCCGACGCCGCCAGCGGGATGCCCACCAGATTGTAGATGAAGGCCCAGAACAACCCCTGGCGGATCTTGGAATAGGTGCGCCGCGACACGTCGATGGAGCCGGCCACCAACGCCGGGTCGCCGCGCATCAGCGTGACCCCGGCGGTGTGCATCGCCACGTCGGTGCCGGTCGCCATGGCGATGCCGACGTCGGCGGCGGCCAGCGCCGGGGCGTCGTTGATGCCGTCGCCGACCATGCCGACGACCTTGCCCTCCGCCTTCAGCGCCGCCACCACATCGGCCTTGCCGTCCGGCAGCACCTCGGAGAAGACGCGGTCGATGCCCAGGTCGGCGGCCACCGCGCGGGCGGCCCCGGCACCGTCGCCGGTAACCATCACCGTCTCCACCCCCTGCGCCTTCAGGGAGCGGACGGCGGCGCGGGCGCCCTCCTTCACCGTGTCGCCGAAGGCGACGAGGCCCAGCACGCGGCGCTCCGGCGCCGTCTCGGCCAGCCAGGACAGGGTGCGGCCGGCGGATTCCAGCGCCGCCGCCCGCGCTTCCAGCGCCCCGTCGGACAGGCCGCTTTCCGCGATCAGCCGCTTGCTGCCCAGCAGCAGCGCGCGGCCCTCCACGCTGGCCGACACGCCCCGCCCGGCCAGCGCCTTGAAGCCCTCCGGAGCCGCCGCCGGGACGCCCCGTTCCGCCGCACGGTCGCGGACCGCGCGGGCCAGCGGGTGTTCGCTGCCGGATTGCATTGCCGCGGCCAACCGCAGCACCTCCGCCTCCTCGACGCCATCCGCCGGCACCAGATCGGTGACGCGGGGCTTGCCCTCGGTCAGCGTGCCGGTCTTGTCGAAGGCGACGGCGGTGATGGCGTGGGCGCGCTCCAGCGCCTCCGCGTCCTTGATGAGGATGCCGTGGCGGGCCGCCGCCCCGGTGCCGACCATGATGGCGGTCGGCGTGGCAAGGCCCAGCGCGCAGGGGCAGGCGATGACCAGAACCGACACCGCCGTGATGATCGCCGTCTCCGCGTTCCCCGTGCCGATCCACCAGCCGGCCAGCGTCACCGCGGCGATGCCCAGCACCACCGGCACGAAGACCGCCGCCACCTTGTCGACCAGCCGCTGGATCGGCGCCTTGGACGCCTGGGCGCCCTCGACCATGCGGACGATCTTGGCGAGCATCGTCTCGGCGCCCACCGCCACCGTCTCGACCAGCAACAGCCCGTCCACGTTGATGGAGCCGCCGGTGACGCGGGAGCCCGACGCCTTCTCCACCGGCAGGCTTTCGCCGGTCAGCATGGATTCGTCCACGCTGCCCGCCCCCTCCACCACGCGCCCGTCCACCGGGATTCGCTCGCCGGGGCGGACCGCCACACGGTCGCCGAGCCGCACCTGGGCGATGGGCAGGTCCACCTCCACGCCGTCGCGGCGGACGCGGGCGGTGTCGGGGCGAAGCTGCATCAGCGCGCGGATCGCCGCCGCCGTGCGGCCCTTGGCGCGGGCCTCCAGCCACTTGCCGAGCAGCACGAAGGTGATGAGCACCGCCGACGCTTCGAAATAGAGGTGCGGCGTGTGGCCCGGATGCGCCGTCAGCATCATGTAGACGCTGAGCCCCCAGGCCGCCGAGGTGCCGAGCGCCACCAGCAGATCCATGTTGCCGGACCCGGCGCGCGCCGCCATGAAGCCGGCCCGGTAGAAGCGCCAACCCAGCCAGAACTGCACCGGGGTCGCCAGCAGGAACTGCACCCAGGGCGGCAGCATCAGATTCAGCCCCAGCAGATCCCCCGCCATGCCGAGGACCAGCGGCGCCGACAGCGCGGCGGCGATCAGCACATGGTGGAGGTCCCGCCGGTTGCGGTCCTGCGCCGGGTCTTCCGCTGCCACGGCCGATTCGGCATCGGCGACGGGGGCGGCGGTGAAGCCGGTCAGTTCCACCGCCTCGGCCAGCCGGGCGGCGTCCACCGTTCCGGCATAGGCGGTGACGTGCGCCCGTTCCGTCGCGAGGTTCACCGCGGCACTTTCCACCCCCGGCACGCGCAGCAGCGCCTTTTCGACGCGCGCGACGCAGGAGGCGCAGGTCATCCCGCCGACGGTCAGGTCGAACTCCTGCCTCTGCGGTTCGAAGCCGACGTTCTCGATGGCCTCCGCCACCGCCCGCGGATCGGGATCGCCCGCGAAGGCGACCCGCGCCCGCTCGGTGGCGAGATTGACCGAGACGCCGGTGACGCCCGGCAGGCGCGACAGCGCCTTTTCCACGCGCCCCACGCAGGAGGCGCAGGTCATGCCGGAAATGCCGATGTCGAGGTCGGTGGTGGCGGACATGTTCGTCCTTTCTTCGTCGTCAACCGGCACCCCGGATAAGGCTTCCAATGACTGGAAGGTCAAGGGTGCCGAAAACCGTTACGCGACCGGAAGGCCGTCGGCCTCGAAGCCGGCCTTGTCCAGGGCCGTCCGCAGAGCGTCGGCGCTGGGCGTCCCGTCGACGCGGACGTCCTTCGAGTCCAAGTCGATCTGCACATCCTCGACCCCGGCGACGGCGCCGAGCGCGCGGCGGACGGAAGCGGCGCAGCCGCCGCAGGTCATGCCGGGAACCTTGAACGCAACCATGACGAACTCCTTCCCACGGGATGGTGTTGCCGTCAGCTTCCGCCTTCCAGCGATTGGAAGGTCAAGAGGAAATTCGCCGCCCCGATCATGGCCCCCATCACTGCCGTGGTACCGCCGGAACCAACCGCTCCGCCCGCGCATTCATGGGCCATGGACATCACCCGCCAGCGCAGCTTTCTCCATGACGAAGCGCAATTCGCCCGCGCTTTGGCCCGCGCGTCGGCGGGGGCGATCATCTTCGCCCTGCCTCTGCTGATGACCATGGAGATGTGGGAGCTGGGCTTCTACATGGACCGCTTCCGGCTGGCCCTGTTCATCCTGGTCACCCTGCCGGTGCTGTTCGGCCTGTCCTACTTCGCCGGGTTCGAGGAAACCTTCTGCTGGCAGGACGACCTGATCGACGCGCTGTCGGCCTTCGCCGTCGGCTTCCTGATGTCGGCGGTGCTGCTGACCGTCTTCGCCATCGTGCGCCTGGACCAGCCCTTGCCGGAAATCATCGGCAAGATCGCGCTCCAGTCCGTGCCGGCCAGCATCGGCGCCATGCTGGCGCGCAAGCAGCTCGGCCAGCAGGACGACAGCGATAAGGAGCGGCGCATCCGCTCCAGCTATCCGGGGGAACTGTTCCTGATGGGGGCGGGGGCGCTGTTCGTCGGCTTCAACGTCGCTCCGACCGAGGAGATGATCCTGATCTCCTACAAGATGTCGCCCTGGCACGCGGTGGCGCTGGCGGTGCTGTCGCTGGGGCTGCTGCACATCTTCGTCTATACGGTCGGCTTCGCCGGTCAGGAGAGCGCCGGGAACGACGGGTTCCTGTCCGTCTTCCTGCGCTTCTCGGTCGCCGGCTACGGCATCGCCCTGCTGATCAGCCTCTATCTTCTGTGGACCTTCGAGCGGATCGCCGGCCTGTCGATGATGGAGCTGGTGACCGCCACGGTGGTGCTGGGCTTCCCCAGCGCGCTGGGCGCCGCCACCGCCCGCCTGATCGTGTGACGGGAGGGACGCCGATGGCCGACATCCGGGAAAACGACATCACGTCGAGGGACGAGGACGGCAGCGCGTCGGTGTCGCGGCTGGCCTGGATCTCGTCGGGGCTGGGGCTCTTGCTGTTCCTGGGCTCGGTGGGCGTGCTGGGTTACGAGGGGATCACCCGCGGCAACGGCCCCCCGGCGATCACCGCCGTCGTGGAGGCGGTCGTTCCCGCCGGCCCGCGCTGGCTCGCCCACATCCGGCTCACCAACGATGGCGGCAAGACCGGCGCGAAGGTCCAGGTGGAGGGCCAACTGATGGCGGACGACGAGGCCTTGGAAACGTCCGTGGCCGAGTTCGACTATGTGCCCGCCGGTTCCGAACAGAAGGGCGGCCTGTTCTTCGACCGCGACCCGCGGGCGCACGCGCTGCGCCTGCGCGTGCTGGGCTATGTGGAGCCCTGAACCAAGCGGGGCCCCGCCCTGTTGTCCTTGGCACCGGCAACAGAGGACACCGACCCCGCGATGACCCGCCTGACCATCGACGAGGCGCAGCAGCGCATCCGCCTTTTCCTGACCGGCGACATGGTGGAGGCGCTGCGCGCCGTGGATTACGAATCCCCGCCGCTGGCCGACCAGCCGTCCGGCCTGACGCTGGAGGCGGCACGGCGGGCCGCGGTGCGCTTCAGCCACGTCGAAGGAGCGTCCGACTGCCTGTACCGCGTGGACGCCTTCGACGAATCGCTGGTGATGCGGCTGCAACTGAACGTCCGCCGCTTCGTGGCGATCTATCAGGTGCCGGTCGCCGATCCGGTGGCCAGCGCCACCATCTCCCCGCATTTCGAGCGCTGGGCCATCGGCGCCGGCCACGCCGGCTGGACCATCGGCTGGCGCGACGGCGCCGACCCCTGGCAGCCCGACCGGCGCGTGGTGGAAACCTACTGCTACGCCATGCTGCCGGAGGACTTCCTCGACAACCCGCTGGAGCAGCTCTACTGGCGCACCGACCTCGTGCAGATGACCCGCGCCTTCATGCTGGAGGCCCGCCGCATGGGCATCCGCCTGGACGCCCCGCAGGGGATGTGAAGGCCCCCACCCACCGGGGCAAGGGCCTTCCGCTCGTCAGGCCAGATCGAACAGCAGCACCTCGGCGCTGACCACGCCGTCCAGCGTCAGGGACTCCTCCTTGCTGATCGCGGCGCCGTCGCCTTCCTTCAGGATCTCGCCGTTCAGCCGGACCTGACCGCGGGCGACTTGCACCCAGGCGTGGCGGCCCGGACGCAGAACATGGGTCACGCTGTCGCCCTCGTCGAGAAGCGTGGCGTAGAGGTCCACGTCCTGGTGGATGACCACGCTGCCGTCGCGCCCGTCCTGGGAACCGACGAGCCGCAGGCGGCCCTGCTTCTCCTCCCGCTCGAAGGCCTTCTGCTCATAGCCGGGGACCATCCCCTCCTCGTTGGGCAGGATCCAGATTTGCAGGAAGTGCACCGGGTCCTTCTTGGACGCGTTGTACTCGCTGTGCCGGATGCCCGACCCGGCGCTCATCCGCTGCACGTCGCCGGGGCGGATGACCGAGCTGGTGCCCAGCGTGTCCTTGTGCTCCAGCGCGCCGTCCAGGACGTAGGACACGATTTCCATGTCGGCGTGCCCGTGGGTGGGGAAGCCGGCGCCAGGGATCACGCGGTCGTCGTTGATGACGCGCAGCGCGCGGAAGCCCATATGGGCCGGGTCGTAATAGTGGCCGAACGAGAAGCTGTGCTTGCTGTTCAGCCAGCCCATGTTGACGGCGCCCCGTTCGTCGCGGTTGCGGATCGTGATCATCTCTGCTCCTCCGGTTCCTTGGTGAGGCCCTGTGGCCCCTCGTCTGGAGAGGAATGTGCTCCCGTTTCCGCAAAACAACAATTGCCGGAGTTGCGGCTTATCTGTTCCCTGAGACGCAACAAACGGCTATGATGGCGGCTCCTCTCAACCAGCACCGCCGACCGCCATCATGCCCGCCATCATACCCGATGTTTCGCCCCTTCTCCTCGCCATGGACCTGACCGGGATCTTCATCTTCGGGCTGACGGGAGGGACGCTGGCCGTGCGGCACCGTCTGGACATCTTCGGCGTGATGGTGCTGGCGCTGGTCACGGCGCTGGCCGGCGGCGTGCTGCGCGACCTGCTGATCGGGGCGATCCCGCCGGCCACCATGCAGGACGAACGGTACCTGATCACGGCGCTGGCGTCGGGCCTGTTCGCCTTCTTCTTCCACCCCTTCATCAACCGGCTGGTCAAGCCGGTGATGGTGCTGGACGCGGCCGGCCTGGGCATCTTCGCGGTGGCCGGCTGCGGCAAGGCGCTGGCCTACGGGCTGGGCCCGCTGCCCGCGGTCCTGCTGGGCGTGCTGACCGCCTGCGGCGGCGGGCTGGTGCGCGACGTGCTGGTGGCCGAGGTGCCGCGCGTGCTGCGCGAGGAGATTTACGCGGTGGCCGCCCTGCTGGGCGCGGCGATCGTCATCGCCGGGGCCATGCTGGACCTGCCGAAGGCGCCGGTCGCCATCGCCGGCGCGGCGGCGGCCTTCCTGCTGCGGGTGGTCAGCGTGCTGCGCGGCTGGAGCGCGCCGCGCGCGCCCGGTTCATGACATTTGCGGTGAACAACCAAAGGCTTCGGCTGTTGGAAGGGGCATGAGCGACACCGTGACCGACAACCCGGCCATGAGCCGGTTCGAACTGGACGTGAACGGCCAGATGGTCTTCGCGACCTACCGCCGCCGCGGCACCATCCTGCACATCCCCTATGTGGAGGCGCCGCCATCCCTGCGCGGCACCGGAGCGGCCGGGCGCCTGCTGGAGGGGGTGATGGCCATCGCCCGCGCCGAGGGGCTGACCATCGTCCCGATCTGCGGCTACGCCGCCAACTGGATGCACCGCCACCGCGAGCATCACGACCTGCTGGCGCGGTAGGCCTTATGACGGTCCCTGCGGCCGTTGCCCGCCCTTCGCCGCAAACACCTCCTTGGCCGCGAACAGCCCGTTGAGAGCGGCCGGGAACCCCGCATAGACCGCCATCTGGATCAGAACCTCGACGATCTCGTCGCGGGTCAGCCCGACGTTCAATCCGGCCTCGATGTGCACCTTGAGCTGGGGTGCCGCGTTCCCCATGGCGGCGAGCGCCGCGATGGTGGCGATCTCGCGCGACCGCAGATCGAGTCCGGGCCGCGAATAGATGTCGCCGAAGGGAAATTCGAACACATAGGTCGCGAAGTCCGGCGCGATGTCGGCAAGCGCCGCCACCACCTTGTGGCCGGCCTCGCCGTCGATTTCGGCAAGCGCCCGTTGCCCGCGCTCAAGCCGGCTTTCTTCGACCCCGGATGCGATCTTGGACAGGTGCGTCATCGTCAGTCTTCCTCTGTTCCGTTTCGACGTAACCGTCGATCTTGGTATCGAGGACGAGAAGACAGGCGTTCAGTTCATCGACCCGGGCACGCACGCGCTCGCGGTGCTGCTCCAGCAACGCCCGCCGTTCCGCTTCGGTCCCGGCGCCCTCCTCACGCAGCGCCGCGTAGCGGAGCATGTCGCGGATCGGCATGCCGGTCGTCTTCAGACGGCCGAGAAACTCGATCCAGGTCAGGATCGAGGCGTCGTAATCGCGGTGGCGGGACTGGTTCCGGTCGGCATAGGGCAGCAGCCCGATCCGCTCATAATAGCGGATGGTGTGGGCCGTCAGTCCCGAGCGTTTCGCGAGGTCTCCGATCTTCATGCGCGTCTGCTTCTCATCACGATGCACAGGACGCTACGGGTTCGAGCGCGCTCTAAGTCAAGAGGGATTCCGCCGCCACCGCCGCCGACGCTTCACAGGCCGAGATAGGCCTGCTTCACCGCGGGGTCGGCCAGCAGTTCCTCTCCCGTGCCGGCCAGGACGACGCGCCCGTTCTCCAGCACATAGGCGCGCTGCGCCAGCTTCAGCGACGCGGCGACGTTCTGCTCCACCAGAATGATCGTCATGCCCTCGGCGGCCAGCGCGCGGATGGTGCGGAACAGCTCCTGCACCATGGTCGGGGAGAGGCCGAGCGACGGCTCGTCGAACATGATCAGGTCGGGCTTGCCCATCAGGCAGCGCCCGATGGCCAGCATCTGCTGCTCGCCGCCCGACAGGGTGCCGGCGGCCTGCTCCAGCCGCTCGTTCAGGCGGGGGAAGAGGGTCAGCACGCGCTCGAACGTGTCCTTCGCCCCGGCACGGGCGCGCGGGATGACGGCGCCCATCTCCAAATTCTCGCGGATGCTGAGCGTCGGGAAGATCTGCCGCCCCTCCGCCACCTGCCCGATGCCGAGGTCGCAGACGACATGGCTGGGTAGGCCGGCGATGTCCTTACCGCGGAAGCGGATGGTGCCGCGGGCCGGCTTCAGGATGCCGGAGATGGTGCGGATCAGCGAGGTCTTGCCCGCCCCGTTGGCCCCGACGATGGCGGTCGTCGTGCCCTCCGCCACCGCGATGGACACGCCGTCGAGCGCCTGGGCGTCGCCGTAGAAGAGGTCGAGGTCGGATACGGTCAGCATGCGGGGTCTTGCGTCGTGGCGGCCTTCATGGAGAGGGCCGCCACCTTAGCGCAGGCGCCGCCGGAACCGAACGGCTTTTACTTGAGGAAGAAGAGGATGCTCATCGCCAAGCCCACGGCGATGATGCCGGCGCGCAGGATGCGCGACGGGATTTTGCGCCCGACCCGCGCTCCGACATAACCCCCGGCCACCGCCGCCACGGTCATCAGCGCGGCATAGGACCACTCCACCGCCCCGCCGACCGCGTAGGCGGCGACCGCGATGGCCGTCAGCACGGCGGAGAACAGGTTCTTCAGCGCGTTCATGGCGTTCAGGTTGGTCATCCCGAACAGGCTCAGCTGCGCCAGCAGCAGGATGCCGAGGCCGCCGTTGAAATAGCCGCCATAGACCGACACCGCGAACAGCGTGGCGAGCATCGCCCCCGTCCCGTGCAGCCCGACCGCCCGCAGGCGGGCCGCCAGCATCCCGCCGAAGGCGAACAGCGCGGTGGCGACCAGCAGCAGCCAGGGCACGATGCTGCGGAACACCGAATCCGGGGTCACCAGCAGCAGCGCCGCCCCGATCAGCCCGCCGGTCAGGCTCACCACCGACAGCGTGACCAGCCCGACCCCGCCCACCGGCTCCAGGTCGTGGCGGTAGCCGTAGACGCCGCTGGCGTAGCCGGGCAGCAGCGCCACCGTGCCGGTGGCGTTCGCCGCCACCGGCGGGACCCCGGCGTAGATCAGAGCGGGAAGAGTGAGGAAGCTGCCGCCGCCGGCGACCGCGTTCATCGCCCCGGCCAGGAAGGCCGCGGCGAGCAGAAGAAGGGATGTCGTCACCATCGTTCGGATCGTTGTCTTTTCTTGTTGTTTGTTTATCCCCTCGCCCCTCTGGGGAGAGGGTTAGGGTGAGGGGGCGCCCGTAGGGCGTCCAAGCACTGGAATGAGAGAGCGTTGTCGGCCTGCGGCCGCCCCCTCATCCCATACCCTTCTCCCCAGAGGGGAGAAGGGCTCAACAACCTACCCTCTCCCCCGCAGCTCGCGCCGGATGATCTTGCCCGTGGTGGTCATCGGCAGGCTGTCGACGAACTCCACGGCGCGCGGGTATTCGTGGGCGGCCAGCCGCGTCTTCACATGGGCCTGGATCTCCGCCGCCAGTTCGTCGCTGGGGCGCACGCCATCCTGGAGGACGATGAAGGCCTTGACGATCTCGGTGCGCAGGGGGTCGGGCACGCCGACCACCGCAGCCATGCGGACGGCGGGGTGGCCGATCAGGCAGTCCTCGATCTCACCGGGGCCGATGCGGTAACCCGCCGACGTGATCACGTCGTCGTCCCGCCCGACAAATCGGATGTAGCCGTCCTCGTCCAGTTCGCCCTGGTCGCCGGTGACCAGCCAATCCCCGACGAACTTCGCGGCGGTGGCCTCCGGGTTGTTCCAGTATTGCAGGAACATCACCGGGTCCGGGCGGTGCACGGCGATCAGGCCGATCTCGCCGGGAGGAAGGCGGTTGCCCTGCCCGTCGATCACCGCAACGTCGTGGCCGGGCGCCGGACGGCCCATGACCCCTGGCTTGGGCGGCATGACCGTGGCGCAGGAGGACACGATCATGTTGCACTCGGTCTGGCCGTAGAACTCGTTGATGGTCAGCCCGAAGGTCTGGCGGCCCCAGTCGAGAAGCTCCGCCCCCAGCGTCTCGCCGCCGCTGGCGACGGAGCGCATGCGGTAGGCCCAGCGCGTCTGCGGGTCCTTGACCGCGCGCATCATCTTCAGCGCGGTCGGCGGCAGGAAGGCGTTGCGCACCTGGAAGTCGGCGATCAGGCGGAAGGCCTCCTCGGCGTCGAACTTCTCGAAGCGGTGGGAGACCACGGTCACGCCATGGTGCCAGGCGGGCATCAGCACGTCGAGCAGGCCGCCGATCCACGCCCAGTCCGCCGGGGTCCAGATGCGGTCGCCCGGCTGCGGGAACAGGTCGTGGGAAATCTCCACCCCCGGCAGATGGCCGAGCAGCACCCGGTGCGCGTGCAGCGCCCCCTTCGGCTGGCCGGTGGTGCCGGAGGTGTAGATGATCACCGCCGGGTCGTCGGCCGCCGTGTCCACCGGCGTGAAGTCCTCCGACGCGGCATCGACCAGCGCGTGCCAGTCCAACTCGCCCTCCCCGGCCTCGTCGATGCGCAGGACGAGCTTCAGTTCGGGCAGGCGGTCGCGGATCTGGGCGATCTTGGCCGCACCCACGGCGTCGGTCACCACCGCCCGCGCCCCGCAATTGCCCAGCCGGTATTCGAGAGCCTCCACCCCGAACAGCGAAAAGAGGGGGACGGCGACGCCGCCCATCTTGTAGACGGCGACGTGGCTGACCGCGGTTTCCGGCGCCTGGGGCAGCAGGATGCCCACCCGGTCGCCGCGCGCCACCCCATGGGCGGCCAGCGCGTTGGCGAGGCGATTCGACAGGCGGCGGATGTCGGCGAAGCTGTAGGTCTCCACCGCGCCGTCCCGGCGCTTGTGGATCAGGGCGGTGCGGTCCGGATCGCGCTCCGCCCACTTGTCGCAGACGTCCACGCCGATGTTGTAACGCTCCGGCACCGACCAGACGAAACGGTCGCGCAGGCCCTCGTAGCTGTCCGCTTCCGGCAGCATGCTTTTCCTCCCGACAGGTTCTTGCCGGCCGCTTGGACACGGCCATTTGGTCTCATCATAGGGGCAACGGCGGCGTTCCGTCACGCGGACGGAATAGTTTGCGGGGCTGCCATGTTCATGGACAAAGGGTTCATGAACACAGGTTCCGTTCCGTGGGGTTCGACATGAAGGCCAAGGGGATCGTTGCGGTTGTGTTGTCCGTGGGCCTGCTGGCCGGCTGCGCCAGCCCCTATGGCTATGGGTATGGCGGTGGGTATGGCGGCGGCGGGTACGGGGCCAGCTACGGCGGCGGCTACGCCCCCGGCTACGGCAACAAGACGGCGGCGGGCACGCTGCTCGGCGGCGTGGCCGGCGGCCTCGCCGGGTCGCGCTTCGGCGGCGGCACGGGCAAGCTGGTGGCGGTCGGCATCGGCACGCTGCTCGGCGCCGCGCTGGGCAACGCCGCCGGCCAATCGATGGACCGCGCCGACCTGATGTACGCGCAGCAGGCGGCGGGGCAGGCCTACATGGCGCCGACCGGCGCGACCGTGCAGTGGAACAACCCGCAGACCGGCAACTGGGGGAGCTACACCCCGACCCGCGACGGCACCGGCCCCTATGGCGAGCCGTGCCGTGAGTTCCAGACCAGCATCGTGGTCGGCGGGCAGCTCCAGCAGGGCTACGGCACCGCCTGCCGCCAAGCGGACGGAAGCTGGCGCATGGTGAGCTGAGGCGGCCCCTTCGACCATGCGCCTTCAACCAGGCGGGGAAATGCTCTAGACAGTCGGGCATGGCGACGATCAAGGACGTGCTGGCCGCGGCGCTGGCCCATCATCAGGCCGGCCGGCTGGCGCAGGCCGCCGCCGGCTATCAGGCCATCCTCGACACGCTGCCCAACCATCCCGACGCGCTGCATCTGCTGGGCGTCGTCTATCTCCAGGCCGGGCACCCGGCGGAGGCCGAGTCGCGCATCCGCGCCGCCCTCCGAGCCGACGCGACCGTCGCCGACTATCACGACAATCTCGGCAGCGCGCTGCGCGCGCTGGAGCGCGCCGCGGAGGCGGCGGACGCCCACCGCGCGGCGATCCGCCTGCGCCCGGCCTTCGCGCAGGCCCATTACAACCTCGGCAACGCGCTGGACCGGCTGGGCCGGCTGGAGGAGGCCGCGGACGCCTACCGGCAGGCCGCCGCGCTGCGCCCCGGCTACGCGCGGGCGCGCTTCAACCTCGGCAACACGCTGACGGCGCTCGGCCGGCTGGCCGAGGCGGACGACGCCTTCCGCGCCGCGCTGGCCGACGATCCCGGATTCGGAGAGGCGCACGCCAACCGGGCCTCGCTGATGTTGCAACGCGGCCGGGCGGCGGAGGCGGAGCGGGCCTTGCGCCGCGCGCTGGCGCTGCGCCCCGACCACGCCACGGCGCTCGCCAACCTGTCCGCCGCCTTGCTGGCCCTCGACGCCCCCGCCGACGCCGAACGGGCGGCCCGCCGCGCCGAGCATGTGCGCCCGGACTTCGCGGAGGCCGCGCTGCGCCGGGGCGACGCGCTGCAAAAGCGCATCCGTCTGGCCGAGGCCGCCCGCGCCTACGCCCGGGCCGCCGCGCTGTGTCCCGATCTGGCGGAGGCTTACGCGAACCTCGCGCTGGTCCGCCAGACGCAGGGCGACCTGGATGCCGCCGAGGCCGGCTACCGCCGCGCGCTGGCGCTGCGGCCCGATCTGGCCGAGGTGCGCTCCAACCTCGCCTATCTGGCACTGTTCCGGCCCGGCGTGACGCTGGCCCGCGTGCTGGAGGCGCACCGTGGCTGGGACGCCGTGCACGGCGCGCCGTTGCGCGCCGCATGGGCACCCCGCGCCCCGGCGGTTCGGGACGACTCCCGTCCGCTGCGCGTCGGCATCCTGTCCGGCGACTTCCGCCGCCACCCGGCGGGGCAGTTCGCGGTGCGGGCGGTGGAGGCGATGCCGGATTTCGGCGTCGAACTGACCCTCTACGCCAACCAGTTGGAAGCGGACGACCTGACCGACCGCTTCCGCGCCGCGGCGGCGCGCTGGGTGCCGGTCGCCGACCGGACCGACGCTGAACTTGCAACATTGATCCGCAACGACCGGCTGGACGCGCTGATCGACCTCGCCGGGCACAACGCCCGCGGGCGGCTGGGCGTCTTCGCGCGCAAGCCGGCGCCGGTGCAGGTGGCGTGGTCCGGCTACATGGCGACCACCGGGCTCGCCGCCATGGACGCGCTGGTCGCCGACGCCCACCATGTGCCGGAGGGGGCGGAGCGCTTCTACGGCGAGCGCGTCCTGCGCATGCCCGGCGCCTTCATCGCCTACGACCCGCCGCCGGACGCGCCGGAGCCCGGACCGCCGCCCTGCCTGACCGGCCAGCCCGTCACCTTCGGCGCCTTCAACATCCTGACCAAGCTGACCGACGAGGTTCTCGCCACCTGGGCCGCCCTGCTCGCCCGGGTGCCCGAGTCGCGCCTGCTGCTGAAGACCAAGGCCCTGTCCTGCCCCGAGACCGCCGCCCAGTGGCGCGGACGGCTGGCCGCGGCGGGGATCGCGCCGGAGCGGCTGATCCTGGCCGGGGCGACCGGCAGCCGGGAGCATATGGGCTGGTGCGCCCGCGTCGATGTGGCGCTGGACCCCTTCCCCTTCGCCGGCAGCACGACGACTCTGGAGACGCTGTGGATGGGCGTGCCGGTCGTCACCCTGCCCGGCGAGACCTTCTCCAGCCGCCATTCCCTGGCTTTCCTGAGCGTGGCGGGGGTGGAGGGCTGCGTCGCCCGCGACCCGGCGGAGTATGTGGATCGCGCCGCCGGCTGGGCCGCCGACCCGGCGCGGCTGGCCGAACTGCGCCGCACCCTGCGCCCGCGCATGGCGGCCGGACCGCTCTGCGACGGGCGGCGCTTGGCCGAGGCGCTGGCGTCTTCCCTGCGTGATTTGACCCAGAGCCTCTAGCCTTTCCGGATAGGACAACCCCAAATCCAAAATTTGGGGTTGTTTCGACACTTATTTTTCGTCACACGTTGTATATCAGATTCATCAAGGGTCGCGACGCCCAGG
Source organism: Azospirillum formosense (assembly GCF_013340925.1). GTDB lineage: Bacteria > Pseudomonadota > Alphaproteobacteria > Azospirillales > Azospirillaceae > Azospirillum > Azospirillum formosense. The sequence continues at coordinate 3,490 of NZ_WHOR01000111.1, read as the reverse complement.
GGGTCCTGGATGCTGAACCTTTCGGCTGTCCGCACGGCCATTGAGGATGTGGAGCAAGCCATCGCAGCGACGCTGGCGCCCGAAGCGCTGACCGCCAAGACGGTGGCCGCCAACCGGCGGGCGTTGGCACGCCTCTACACGGCCTATGCCCAGGGACTTCTCAAGCGGCACGGCATCGCCGTGGACCTGGACGACATCTGCGGGCAATGCTGCCGCGATTGCCCGGACGGACGTTGCGCCCGGCTTCCCTGCTGAGTCACTTTTCCCCGATGAAGCGGACCCAGGGGAAGTCCAGAATGTCGAACCAGCGCACTCTCAGCCCCTCCCCCCGCCGTTCCAGCGCGTCGAGCACCGCGAAGGGCGCGGCCTGATCCAGCATCCAGAATCCGCGCCCATTCCGCAGAAACGCCCCGATGTAGGCCGCGGTCGAAGCGAGGAAGGCACGCCCCCGCGGAGTCGGCTGGAACGCCGCGAAGCAGACGGTGATCTCCCGGGTCGGGCCGCGCCAGCGGGCATCGCGCAGCAGCCCGACGTCGGCACCGTCCAGCAACGCCGCCACCGCCCCCAAGTCCCCGTCCAGCGTGCAATCGGCGTCCAGATGCAGCAGGGGCCGCCCCCAGCGCACCATGAGCTGGTGCCAGCGCAGGAAACGGACGCAGGCGTAGTAGGTGGTCCGCCGGTGGTCGTCCCAGCCCGTGAAGTCCACCTCTTCCCGGCTGTAGCTCAGACGCAAGCGCTCCCGCCGCCGAGCGAGGTCGGCCAGGGTCTCCGGCGAAGGGTTCACCACATGGACATGGACGGCCGCGCCGCCGCCCGCCCCCTCCACCGAATCGAGCAGGCCCGTGGCGAAGCGCCGGTAATAGCCATCGTCGCAGGACACCGCCAGCACCGGCCCGCTCCCGGCGGGCGGCGCGGCCAGCAGGTCCAGCGGCGGGAAGGAGTCCTGCAGGGTGTCGGCGTCGGGAAGCCCGTCCAGCCCCCGCCGTCCAGCCCGAACCATCGACCACAGGCGCAGTTCGAAATCCGCCTCCACCTCGGACGGCGTAAAGCGCCGGGAGACGCGCCGCATGAGGGGGGCGGCAAGGTCCGCCCCCCCCCGCCGGTAGAAGCGGTAGGCGACCACCGCCGCCGCCCGCGTGTCGCGCGGAGTCCGGCGCAGGACCGTCAGGGCGGTGCGGGCGGCGCGGTCCAACAACCATTCCGGCGCTTGCCCGGCCTGGACAAGCGCCAGCGCCGCCCCGATCAGCGCATCCGCCGCCGCCCCATGCTGCGGATCGATGGCCAGCGCGTGGCCTAGGGCACGCCCCGCGCGCTCCACCAACTCCGGGTCGAGGCGCCGGGCGTGCGACAGCGGGCGGTCCAGACCGGCGTCGGCGAGCGCGCTCACCGCGGCGTTGTGGAGCGCGTCGGGATGGGAAGGCGCCAGGGCCACCGCCTGCCGGCGCAACCGCGCCGCATCCTCCGTCCGGCCCAGCGCCGCCAGGGCGTTGGCGCGGTTGATGCGCGCCTCGGCGAAGTCGGGCAGCCGGGCCAGCGCCCGGGCGAAGGCCGCCGCGGCACCCGCCGCGTCCCCGCGCTCCAGCCGCAGCGTACCCAGCGTGAAGGCGGCCTGGACATCCGCGGGGTCGAGCGCCGCCGTGCGGGCGAAGGCGCGCTCCGCCTTCTCGGACTGCCCCGCCGCGCGCAGGCTCCGCGCCAGATTGCCGAGGAAATCGGCGTCGCCGGGCCGCAGCGCCACGGCACGGCGCAGCAGCGGCAGGGCCGCGACCGGACGGCCGCTCTGGCTTTCCAGGACACCCAGCAGGTGAAGCGCGTCGGGATGGCCCGGCTGGCCGCGCAGGATGCTATGATAAAGGGGCCGGGCCGCGTCCAGCCGGCCCGCCTGATGGTGGCCGACCGCGGCGGCCAGGGCATCCCGAAGTGTCACCATGCCGCCTGTCTACACGCGCCGCCGGGCCGGAGTCCATGCGGCGCAACGGTCGGGCACATTCCCAAGGAGAGACCATGGCCGACCGGCCGCTCGTCAGCATCATTACGCCAAGCTGGGGACGGGAGGACGTTCTGCCGCTGTGCCACGCCCGCGTCCTGTCCCAGACCGTTCCCGACATCGAATGGCTGGTGTTCGATGACAGCCCGCGCCCGTCCGCCTATCTCCAGCCGCTCGCCGGGCCGCGGCTGAAGTATTTCTATGCGCCGCGCCGCTACGCCATCGGGGAGAAGCGCAACATCCTGGCCGAGCACGCGCGCGGCGCGATCATCGTCCATTTCGACGACGACGACTTCTACGCCCCCCACTATGTGGAGAGGCTGCTCGGCTGGCTGGAGGCGGGGCACGACGCGGTGACCCTGTCCGGCTGGTTCCTGCACAGCGCGATTCACCGCAGCTTCGGCTACTGGGACACGGCGCGCGGCGGCTCGCACCATCGCTGGGGCCGGACGACCCGGTCCTACGTCGAGGCGCCGGAGACGCCGCCCTCCGACGACAATCGGCTGGGCTACGGCTTTTCCTATGCCTACCGGCGGTCGGGGTGGGAGGCGGGGCGCTTCCCGCCGGTCAACGCTTGCGAAGACGCGCCGTTCATGAAGAGCGCGCGGGAGCGCTTCCGTGTCGCCGCCTTTCCGGACGCCGAAGGGCTGTGCCTGCACACCCTGCACGCCCGCAGCACCAGCCTGTGCCTGCCGCAGTACGAACTGCCGCCCCTGCTGCTGGAGCGCCTGTTCGGACCGGAGATCGCGGCTTACACCGGGGGTGGAGAGGGTCAGACCTGAACGTCGAGATACATGCCGCGGCGGTAATTGCGCGGCAGCGTCAGGATGCCGTTCACCAGAAGGCTGGCCAGTTCGCGGACGCTGGGAATGCGCTGACGCCCGCCGCCAACCTGCTCCGCCCGGTTGCGGACGCCGACCGCAGCCGGCGACGCGACGCGCCCGCCCCCGACCTCGGAGCGGATCGGTTCGTTGGAGCGGTCACCGGTGCGTCGCGTTTCAACCATGCCCGATATGTACCGCAAAGGCCGCCCCACCGGCAAGGCGGAGCCGGCGCGGTCCATCCGTTGTCGCGGGAGGTGATGGCTCCGTTCCCGTTCGCCCCTTCGCTTGACAAACTGTTATATCAGCGGTAACCGATACGTCTCTAAACCTTACGGTTTGGATGGGTATGGGCGGTTCGGAGCGTCGGAGGGAAGTTCATAACAATAAGCGCCCCGACCCGCCTTTCCTCTTTCGGCGCAGTTCCCTACCGCAGCCACGCGGTCAGCGCCGTCAGCGCGCTCAGCACCAGCACGTAGAGCGCCAGATCGAACAGCGGTGGGTGCCAGACCCATCCGTAGAACCCCACCGCCCGCAGGCCGCGCCGCAGCAGGCCCGAGACGAACCAGGCCGCGATGGCCAGGATCAGCAGTGGCGGGATGAACAGCCCATAGATTGTCACCTATCTCATATCTACACCTGCCGCGGCCGACGCGTGGTGTATTTCTGCTATCGGCCGGTG
>NZ_WHOR01000110.1:0-18139 GCF_013340925.1 Azospirillum formosense | reverse complement strand
CATCACGGGAGGCGGCTCCCGGCCGCGCCAGGGTATTACAAGCCCCGCACCCCCCCCCCCCGCGGCGCGCGAGGCGGCGTCGGAGACACCCGCCGATCCCTGCGCCGTTCCGGAATCCGTCTACACCATCGATGGCGCCCTGCCGCGCGCTTGGGAGCGGCTGAAGCGCGGCGGCGCGCTGCCCATACTGGTGCTGAACTCGGCAAGTTCGCGCCCCGACACCGCCTATCCGGCGCTGCTGGAGAAGGAGCTGGCGGCCCGGCTGCCCGATCGCAAGATCAGCGTGACGGTCCGCAACGCGCCGGGGGCGACCGCGCAGGAGATGCTGCCCGTCCTGAACCGGGAGCTGGCCGCCTCCGCCGCCTCCCTGCTGGTCTGGCAGGTGGGGACGGCGGACGCCATGCGGAACATCGGGCCGGACAGCTTCGGGGAGGCGTTGGGCCACGGCATCGCGGCGGCCCAGGAGCGCGGCGCCGACGTGATCCTGATGGACATGCAGTACAGCCCGCAGACGACCCAGCTCATCACCTTCCAGCCCTACCTGGATTATGTGGAGTGGATGTCGCAGAACAGCGACGTGGTTCATTTCCCCCGTTTCGAGATGATGCGGCATTGGTTCGAGGAAGGCCGCGTCGGCTTCGCCCCCGATTCCAAGGCGGAAAAGCTGCAGGCCTATCAGTTCGTCCACCGCTGCCTCGGCCGCATTCTGGCCGACACCGTGTCCACCATGATCGACCGCGCCGGGAGACCCGCTCCGTGACCGGCACCCAGGCCCCCCGGACCCGTGGCCGGAGAGCCGCCGTCCTCTCCACCGCCCTGCTGTTCCTCGTCCCTTTTCTCGCCGGCCTGACGGGCAAGCCCGATCGGGTGAGGGCGGCGGCCTGCGCCGTGTCCGTTCAGACCGCCGACCTTGCCGTTCCTCTGCCGCGCAGCGCGCGGGCGCTGGCCGCCGGTGGGCCGCTGCGCATCGTCGCCATCGGTTCCTCCTCCACCGCCGGGGCGGGGGCCAGCAAACCGGAGCACAGCTACCCGGCGCGTCTGGCCGAGCATCTGGGGGCGCGCTACCCCGGCCTCGCCCTGACCGTCCTCAACAAGGGCGCCAACGGGGAAACCGGGCCCGACATGGTGAAGCGGTTCCGGCGCGACGTGCTGGATCAGGCGCCCGATCTGGTGGTCTGGCAGGTCGCGGCCAACACCGTCCTGCGCGGCGACGATCCCGACGCGGCGGAACAGGTGATCCGCAGCGGCGTGCGGACGCTGAAGGATGCCGGTCTGGACGTCGTGCTGATGGATCTGCAATACGCCCCGGCCATGCTGGCCAAACCCCGGCACGAGGAGATGGAGGCCCGCATCGCCCGCATCGCGGCGGAGGAAGAGGTTGGCCTGTTCCACCGCTACGCGGTGATGCGCCAATGGGTGGAGACGCGGCAGGCCGCCATGAGCGATCTGGTCGGGCCGGACGGCATCCATCAGAACGACTTCGGCTATGACTGCGTGGCGCGCACGCTGGCCGCCTCGCTGCACGACGCCTTCAGCCTGCGGACCGCGGGGAAAGTGTCCGTACGTCCGTAAAGGCGCCTCCCGCACCTCTCAGGCGTACGGCCATCTCCCGACAGGTCGCAAAAGGCACCCTCCCCCGGGACGCGGGGATTTCAGGGAGGGGGCCGGAGTCACCGCACCCGCGCCCTCACGTCCCCGTCCCGCGCACCGGCGCGAAGGGCAATCCCGCCTGATCCAGCGCCCGGTCGATCACCTCGTCCGACGCGCCGTCGAACAGTTGCAGCAGCAGGTCGTCCACCGCCCATTCGTTCGTCGGGGTCAGGGCGGCGAACAGGTCGGCCATGACCTCCGCCTGGAAATCGTCGCGGCGGTTGTCGCTGCCCTCGTAACCCATGCGCTTGGCGGTGGCGATCGCCACCTGGAAGGGTGGCACCAGGACCGGCGCGACCGACGCCTTCTTCAGCACCGCCCGCAGCCCCAGCGCCCCGTCGTCCCAGGCCAGCCTGCGGGCGTTCTCCGCCGGTATGCCGGCCTTCGCCCCAAGCCCCTCCGCGAACAGCGCCACGTCGCCCGCGCACAGCACGCGGAAGAGCAGCGCCGCGGTGAAGCGCCCGTTGGCGTGCAGCCAGCGGGCCACCGCCTCCACATCCTCTTCGCCGCGGAGCGCCGGGCGCAGCAGCCGCAGCGTCGCCGACTCGCGTCCGCGGTTGGCCAGCCGGTCCACCAGATCCTTGGACAGGCCATGGCTGTGGGCCAGCGTCGCGCGCACCGCGTCGGAGACGAAGGCGACCAGCCGCTCCACCACGGCCAACGGCAGGCCGGGGCGGGTCGCCGCGGCCTCGCTGACCATGCGCACCCGGCCGAAGCGGTCCAAGGCCCGGTGCAGCGCCGGTTCGGCCAGCTCCGCGCCGGGGTTGCGCAGCAGGGCGGTCACCACCGCGACGTTGCCGGTCTCGACGACGGCCCCGGCCACCCGCGCCGACACGGTGTGGCGGTTGGCGACGGCCATGTGCTTGCCGGCGTCGGGGTCGGCCAGCACGTCGAGCAGCAGCTCGTCGCTGAGGCTTCCGGCGTCGCGCAGGATCGGGAAGGCCACGCGGGCCACGTCCTTCACCAGCCGCTCGGCCAATTCCGCGGTCAGCATGGCGTTGTTGCGGATCTGCCAGGCCACCGCCTCGCGCACCGCCACCTGGGCGTCGGCGGCGAAGCAGTGCATGACCTCCAGCGCCAGCGACCGTTCGGCGTCGGTCAGCCCGCCTTTCTCCAGATCGCCGGCCAGCTTCTGCATCGTGTCGATGCGGGCCTCCGCCGATGGGGATTCGAGCAGGCGCTCGACATCGCGGATGGACAGGGATGAGTCGGTCATGTGCGGATGCCTGCGGGTGGGAGATGCGTAAGGCGGTTCAGTCAGGCCACTCAATCGAGGCCCTGGCCGGCGTAGCGGACCATGTCGCCCCAGATGCGGTCGAGCCGGCGCAGCGTGCGGTAGGCGGCCTTCAGGTCGGCCGCCTCCGCCTCGTTGCGGACCAGCGCCGCGGCCTGCGCCTGCTCCAGATTGAACAGCTCGTCGCGCAGCGTCCGTCCCTTGTCGGTCAGGCGCAGGCGGGCCGTGCGGCGGTCGCGCTGGCTGGCGCCGCGGTCGATGTAGCCGGCCTCCACCAGGATCTTCAGGCTGTAGGAGGCGTTGGACCCCAGATAATAGCCGCGCTCCATCAGGTCGCGGACCGACGGCTCGTCGTCGCCGATCAGCATGACCATCAGCGCCTGGACCGGCCCGATGTCGTCGATCCCCTGCCGCAGCAGGCCGGCCCGCACGACGTCGAGGAACCGGCGGTGCATCCGCTCGATCAGCCGGGCGAGCCCGTGATACTCGGCCAGTTCCGCCGCATCGATGGCATCGGGCTTGTCTTGGGCCGGCCTGGATTCGGCGCCCGCCCGGCGCTGCGTGCTCATCCCTCGTTTCTCCGTCACTCGGCGGCCTGCGCCACGGCCGGGCCGCGGTAGCCGCCCGGATGGCGGCGGCGCCATTCCCACGCGCTGCCGATGATGCTGTCCAGATCGGGGAAGCGCGGGGTCCAGCCCAGTTCGCCCCGGATGCGCTCCGACGAGGCGATCAGCACCGCCGGATCGCCGGCACGGCGCGGCCCGACCTTCACCGGGACCGTCAGGCCGGTGACCCGCTCCGTCGCCTGGATCACCTCGCGGACGCTGTAGCCCGTGCCATTGCCCAGGTTGAAGCGGACGCTGCGAGTCTCCAGCGCCGGCAGCACCCGCAGATGCGCGTCGGCGAGGTCGCAGACATGGATGTAATCGCGCACGCAGGTGCCGTCCGGCGTCGGGTAGTCGTCGCCGAAGATCTCGATGTGCGAGCGCCGGCCGCTGGCCGCGTCGAGCACCAGCGGGATCAGGTGGGTTTCCGGATGATGATCCTCGCCGATGATTCCGTTCGGATGCGCGCCCGCGGCGTTGAAGTAGCGCAGGCAGGCGGAGCGCAGGCCGTGGCAGCGATCCGCCCAGTGCAGCGCGCGCTCGATGAAGAACTTGGATTCGCCGTAGGGGCTGCCGGGGTCGATGGTGGTCTCCTCGTCGATCGGCAGGCGCTCCGGCGTGCCGAACAGGTTGGCGGTCGAGGAGAAGACCATCTTGCGCACGCCGGCCGTGGTCGCCGCGCGGATCAGGTTCAGCGAGTTGACGGTGTTGCCGTGCAGATAGAGATGCGGGTCGCGCATCGATTCTCCGACCAGCGACAGGGCGGCGAAATGGAACACCGCGTCGAAGCGCCATTCGGCGAAGACGCGGGTCAGCGCGTCCATGTCGGCAAGGTCGGCCTCCACGAAGGCGGCGTCGGACGGCACGGCGGCGCGGTGGCCCTGGCGCAGGTTGTCGAGCACGACGACCCGGAAGCCGCGGTCGAGCAGTTCGGCCACGCAGTGGCTGCCGACATAGCCGGCACCGCCGGTCACGAGTACGGTCTGGGGCGTGTTCATCGTAAATATTCCTTGGATTTGAGAAATATTCGTCAGTCCAGGCACCCGCCGGCATCAAAGGATCGTACATCCCCCGGTGGCAAGTGCAAGAGTTCCGCGATGCACCATGCCGTCAATTCACACGGAAGGCCAGTTGACGAAAAAGAGACATGGGCGCCGGGACACGCTCGATGCATGACGAGAAAAATGTTCTGAAACAACATTTTACAGCGCTGCAAATACCTCTTTCGATGCATGCCGGACGAGGTAAGGGCTCAAAGTTGTCACACGCCGCAACGCAGCGTCGGACGTAAGCGGAAATGGCGCGGGACCAGTCTTCCCGCAATGGGCGGCCTTTGTCCGGACTTCGTCTCAAAAGGAGTTCATGCGACGCGGCCGCGCTTCAACATTTCGTTAACCATGAAGCCCTTTGCATGACCGGCTTCATGGCCCGCCCCAAAAACCTGAGAACGCGGGACTCCGGAACGCGGCCGGAACGCAGGACGCAAGAAAAGGAATCGGCATGAGCGGTATGGATCGGACCCTGCTGACCCAAGCCTACCGGAAGATCGGACGCGGCCTGCTGCTGGCCGGCGCCCTCACCTTCTTCGTCAACATCCTGATGCTGGTGGTGCCGCTCTACACGATGCAGGTCTACGACCGCGTGATGAGCAGCCGCAGCCTGGAGACGTTGACCATGCTCGCGGTGATCTCCGTGGGCGGGCTGGTGCTGTACGGCGTGCTGGACTTCATCCGGGCGCGCGCCTTCCTGGTCTGCGGGGCGGTCATCGCGCACCGCTTCAACGTACCGGCGCTGCAGGCGGCCATCGTGGACGCGCTGGGCGGCGGAACGCGCAACGCCGGCCAGACGATGCGCGACCTGAACGACCTGCGCAACTTCATGACCAGCAACGCCGTGGTGGTGCCGCTGGACCTGCTGTGGACGCCGATCTTCCTGGTCATCCTGTTCATCCTGCACCCGATCTACGGCTGGATCGCGGTGGGGTCGGCGCTGCTGCTGCTGACCATGAACGCGCTGACCGACGCGCTGACCCGCCGCCCCATCGCCGAGGCGAACGAGGCGTCGGCCAAGGTCTTCGCCGATGTCGCCAGCACCGTCCGCCATGCCGAGGCCATCGAGGCCATGGGCATGCTGCCGCCGCTGGCCCGGCGCTGGCAGATGGCGCAGATCGGCTCCGCCTCGCTGATCGACCGCGGCGTGGTGCTGTCGCGCGGCATGGCCTCGGCGTCCCGCTCGCTGCGTCTGATCCTTCAGATCGCCACCATCTCCGCGGGCGCGGCGCTGGTCATCCGGAACGAGGCGTCGCCGGGCAGCATGATCGCCACCGGCATCATCATGGCGCGCCTCCTCCAGCCTTTCGAGCATCTGGTGGAGAACTGGCGGCAGTGGGTCGTCGCCCAGACCGCCCACAAGCGCATCCGCGAGCTTCTGAACGGCGAGGGTGCGCGGCGCAGCACCATGCCGCTGCCCCGCCCCGACGGGCGCCTGACCGTCGACCGCGTCAGCCATGTGCCGAAGGGCCTGCAACGCCCGGTGCTGCGCGGCGTTTCCTTCGCGCTGGAGCCGGGGGAGGTGCTGGGGATCATCGGCCCGTCGGGCGCCGGCAAGTCGACCCTCGCCCGCCTGCTCGTCGGCATCTGGGAGCCCACCGCCGGCGGCATCTACCTCGACGGCACCAGCACCTTCCTGTGGGAGCGCGAGAGCTTCGGCCAGTATGTCGGCTACGTCCCGCAGTCGGTGGCGCTGCTCGACGGCACCATCGGCGAGAACATTTCCCGCATGGCCCAGGCCGATCCGGCGGAGATCGTGCGCGCCGCCCGGCTGGCCGGGGTCCATGACATGATCGGGCGCCTGCCCTTCGGCTACGACACGCCGGTCGGCGAGAACGCCTTCGCCCTGTCCGGCGGCCAGCGGCAGCGCATCGCGCTGGCCCGCGCGCTGTTCGGCAGGCCCCGACTGATCGTTCTGGACGAGCCCAACTCCAACCTCGACCACGAAGGCGAGCAGGCGCTGCTGACCGCGATCAACCACGCGCGGCGCGACGGCGCCACCATCGTGATGGTCGCCCACCGCCCCTCCATCGTATCGGTCGCCGACAAGCTGCTCGTCCTCAAGGACGGCATGGTCGAGCATTTCGGCGAACGCACCGACGTGCTGAAGATGGTCCAGCCCGGCGGCGCCGTGAAGGTGGCCCGGCTGGTCCGGACGGGAGAATCCGCATGACCGACACGACGCTTTCCCAGCCCGCGAACGCGCCGTCCCCCCTCACCGCCGCCTGGTCGCCGGTCATCGACGTGACGCCGCACGAGCCGACGCTGCGCGACACCGCGCTGGCCGGGGCGCTGGCCGTCGCCATCGGCTTCGGCGGCTTCTTCGGCTGGGCCTTCACCGCCAGCCTCGACAGCGCGGCCATCGCGCCCGGCACCATCATGGTGGAAAGCCACCGCAAGACCCTCTCCCACCTGGAGGGCGGCATCCTCAGCGAGCTGCTGGTCAAGGACGGCGACATGGTGACGGCCGGGCAGGTCCTGCTGCGGCTCGACACCACGCAGAGCGGCGCGGTGGTCGCCCAGCTCCACGGGCAGTATTGGACCTCGCTGGCCCGCCTCGCCCGGCTGCGCGCCGAGCAGACCGACGCCAAGGCCCCGGTCTACGCCGACGAACTGGTGGCCGCCGCCAAGACCAGCTCCGTCGCCGCCGAGGCGCTGGCCGCCGAACAGCGCCTGTTCGAATCACGGCGCGACGCCTATGAGGGGCAGATCTCCATCCAGCGCAAGCGGATCGGCCAGCTCCGCGACGAGCTGGTGGCGCTCGAGTCGCAGCGCGTCGCCGCCAACGACCGGCTGCGCTACACCCAGGACGAGCTGCGGATCGTCGAGACGCTGCTCGCCAAGGGCTACGAGCGCAAGCCGCGCATGCTGGAGCTTCAGCGCAACGTCGCCGACACCAGGGGCCGGCTGGGCGAGATCCAGGCCGACAAGTCGAAGGCCGAGCAGGGCATCGCCGCGGCGGAGCTGGAGATCATCAACCTCGGCAACACCCGCCGGTCGGAGGTCGGGAATGAGCTTCAGACCGTCCAGGCCACCGTCTCCGACCTGTCGGAGCGGTTGCGCAGCGCCGGCGACATCCTGAAACGCCAGGAACTCGTCTCCCCGCAGGCGGGCCGGGTCACCAACCTGCGCTTCTACACGCCGGGCGGCGTCATCCCGGCGGGCCAGGGCATCCTCGACATCGTCCCTCAGGACGACGGGCTGATCGTCGAGGCCCGCGTGTCCCCGGCCGACGTGCAGAACATCGACGTGGGCGGCAGCTCCATGGTGCGGCTGGTCGGCTACCGCCAGCGGCTGGTGCCGCCGGTCCAGGGGAAGGTGCTGACCCTCTCCGCCGACCAGCTTGAGGATGAGCGCACCGGGCAGGCCTACTTCCTCGCCCGGATCAGCCTCGACGCCGCGGCGCTGAAGGCCCTGCCGAACGTCGACCTGCATCCCGGCATGCCGACCGAGGTGATGATCCACGGGCACACCCGCAAGGCCATCGAGTATTTCCTGACGCCGTTGACCGACGGCATGAACCGCGCCTTCCGCGAGAACTGACCGCGACGGCCCCGCACCGGATCATTTCGCACGCTCCCCCGTTGCCCAGCAGGCAAGACAGAGGGCCGACAGGCCAGGAAGGGAGCGTGCGAGCATGACCACACAGTGGGACCGGAACACCCTGAAGCGCGTCGCCGACGCCATCGGCGACGTTCATCTCTACGACAAGCACCACACCGGCGAGTTCATCGCCATGCGTCTGCGCGATTCGCTGGCCGACAACCCCGGCTATGATCAAGCGGCCGTCGACGACAAGCTGATGCAGTTGGCGCGGGTCGCGTTGGATGCCGCCGAGGCCGGAAAAGTCTGATCCGGCCCGCATGCCGAACAGACGCAAGTAAAAAAATTTTGCCCTTTCGGGGGCGTTGCCACAGCCATCCGGCGGCGTTCCGCTCGACATCGGCGGGCTGCCGGAGTGGCTTGGGCATCGGGCAGCGCCTGTTCGGGTGGCCCGACGGCGCGCGTTTTGAACACCGCGCAGCCCCAAGCGGCCCGCACCGCTCAGCCACCGCTTTCAAATTCCGACTTTTAAAACCGCCTGCTCTCTTCGACGGCTTTTTAAAAGCCAGTGTTTTGAATGCGCCGCGGCATCGCCGGATACCCCCGAAGAGCAATGATCAACGGCGTAATCCTAAGCCAAACGCATAGGACTTGCGGGTCATTTCAAGGCATTTCGTCAAATTTCGACAAAACGGTCTTCCGGGTTTCTTTAAAAGTATTAGGAGCAAACAATTCCGCCACTTCGGCTAAACATGAGTCTTCATCTTGGATGGAGGCCGTAAAACCACTGAGCCTCCACGACGTCCAAAATTAGATGTTTAGATTTTCGAAGGGCTTTGAAGCCAAGGTGACAGGAATGACGTAATGAACGTTGATGATTATTGTGTTTTGACTCAATGAACTCAAGATTTGCCTGGGTTTGACCTTAGTTTTGTCACAGCCCCGCCGAACGGTATTTGGGTAAAGGCTTAGGGGTACCTCGCCATTTCGGGGTAGGAAATCCCCCACCCCACCGAATCCCATCGTTAAGGAGTATGATTCATGGCCACCCTTCCTGGCGGCAACTATGACGACATCATCACCGGCACCAACGGCAGCGACTTCATCGACGGCGGCAACGGTGACGACATCCTGATGGGTGGCAACGGCGCCGACACGATCCTGGGCGGCGACGGGCGCGATGCCCTGTTCGGCGGCAACGGCAACGACCTGCTGAGCGGTGGCAGCGGAGCCGACGTTCTGGACGGCGGCAACGGCAACGACACGCTGGATGGCGGGGACGGCGACGATTACCTGTCCGGCGGCAACGGCGACGACGTTCTGATCGGCGGCCGCGGCAACGACATCCTCGACGGCGGCAACGGCGACGACGTCCTGAACGGCGGCGACGGCGCCGACATTCTGAAGGGCGGCAACGGCGACGACGTCCTGATGGGCGGCGGCCACAACGATTACCTGGACGGTGGCGCCGGCAACGACATCCTGATGGGCGGCACCGGCGACGACATCCTGAAGGGTGGCGAAGGCGACGACTTCCTGTCCGGCGGTGACGGCAACGACATCCTGGAAGGCGGTGCGGGCAACGACATTCTCGTCGGCGGCGCCGGCAACGACATCTTCGTCTTCTCCGGCGGCGGCGGCCAGGACGTCGTTCTCGACTTCCGCGCCGGCGAGGACGTCCTCCAGATCGAGCGCAACATCAACGGTCTGGAGATCAACGACGCCTCCGATCTGGCGGCCCGCGTCACCGACATGGGCGGCAACGCCGTCATCGATCTCGGCAACGGCGACAGCATCATGCTGAAGGGCGTTTCGGCCGACGAAGTTCACAACAACCCGAACGACTTCTTCGTCATTCACTAAAGCCGTAACCCACCCAGGAACCGGACCGGCGGCGTGTTTTCCGCACGCCGCCGATGGGTCCGGCTAAGGAACGCATGACCGTGCTCGCCGTCCTGCCGGCCTCCGCCTCCATCGCGTCCGCCCAGCTCCATGCGCTCGGCGACGACTTCGTGCTCGCCTCGTGGGAGAGCGACGGACCGGAGCCCTCCGGCCGGGTCGTTCCCACCCTCGATGGCGAGGAGGTGCGGCCGCCCTACACCACCTTGTCCGTCCGGACGAGCTGGGGCGGGCAGCGGGTGCTGTCGATCCTGCGGGCGCCCCGGATCTCCGGTGCGCCCGTCCGTTTCGTGGCCCAGAGCCGCGTCGTCGCGGAGGTTCTGGCCGAACCGCAAGTCCCCGACCCCGACCCCGCCTTCCTGCTGGGCAGCCTCGACGCGCCCTCGCGGCTGCGCGTGGTCCGTTTCCTCTTCGATTTCGCGCGCTCCACCCCGGCGCTGCGCAGCGACGCCGGCTTCGCCGCGGTCTGCCGCCGCATGGTGCTGGAGCTGTCGCCCACCCCCTCCCCGCTCGTCGCCCGCGCCCTGGCCACCGACGAGCTTCTGCTCTGCGGCGGGTCGCTGTCGTCGGGCTTCGGCGAGGTGACAGGGGCGGTCATCATCACCGCGGGCGCCGTCGGCCCCTCCCCCTTCGAGGTCTGCGTCGGCTCCGCCCTGGACCGGCGCGGGCGCGCCGCCATGTCGCTGCTGGTGGACAAGGCGCTGTGCGCGCCGGGCAACCTGCTGGTGGTGCTCGGCCGCAACGGGCTGGCCTGCCGCGCCTTCTCGGCCGTGGCGCCCAACCTGCCGAGCCTGACCGAGCGGCTGTCCACCCGCCGCGACACGCCGCTGGAGCTGCGCCAATACATTCTGAACGCGCTCGCCCAGCGCGGGCGGTCGGACGCCACGGCGGCGGCGGCGGTGCGCGAGCTTCAGGTGCTCGCCCCGCTGCCCAAGCGGCAGGTCGCCGACGCCAAGCGCTCCATCGGCGCCGCCCTCGACCTCGCGGTGCCGACCGGTGACGGCGGGCTGTTCCTGGCCGGCTGGGTGCACGACCCGCACGGCCTGTCCGGCGGCCTCACCGTGCACACGCCGTTCGGCGGCGAGCGGCGGCTGGAGGTGCTGGAGCACCGCTTCCCGCGCGACGATGTGGCGAAGCTGTTCGGCACCGCCCCGTCCACCGACCGCAGCGGCTTCGTCGCCTATCTGCCCGGCGCGCCCGAGCCCGCGGCGGCGCTTCAGGTCCATGCGGAGCTTCGCCTCGGCTCCGGCGGGTCGATCCGGCTGGTGCCGCCGCTGCGCCCGCTGTCGCCGGCCGACGCCCGCGCCGCGGTGCTCGGCAGTCTGCCGCCGCAGCACGCGACGCCGCTGGTTCTGGAAACCGTGATCGCCCCGGCCGTGGCGCCGCTCCACGCCGCCCACATGGCGAGCCGCGGCGAACCGGAGACGGTCAGTTTCGGGCGCCTTCCGGAGACGCCGGCCGTCTCGGTCATCATCCCGCTCTACAAGGCGCTGGAGTTCCTGCGCTTCCAGCTCTCCAGCTTCGCCACCGATCCCGGCATGGCCGGGGCGGAGCTGATCTTCGTGCTCGACAGCCCGGAGCAGCGCGACGAGCTGGTGCACATGCTGCACGGCTTCCACGCGCTCTACGGCCTGCCGATGCGGGTGCTGGTGCAGCCGGCCAACTACGGCTACTCGGCGGCCAACAACGCGGGCGTCGCGGCCTCCAGCGGGCGGACGCTGCTGTTCCTGAATTCCGACGTGATCCCCGACCAGCCCGGCTGGCTGCCCGTCCTGCTCGCCGCGCTGGAGCGCGCGCCGGGCACCGGGGCGGTCGGGCCAAAGCTGCTGTTCGACGACGACAGCCTTCAGCACGCCGGCCTCTACTTCGACCGCGACGTCCGCGGGCGCTGGTACAACCATCACTTCTTCAAGGGCCTGCCGCGCGACTTCCTTCCCGCCCGGCGGGAGCGCAGCGTGCCCGGCGTGACCGGCGCCTGCCTGATGATGACCCGCGAGACCTTCGATGCCGTGGGCGGCTTCTGCGAGGACTACGTCATCGGCGACTACGAGGACTCCGACCTCTGCCTGCGCGTCCGCAAGGCCGGGCTGGACATCCGCTACGTCCCCTCGGTGGAGCTGTACCATCTGGAGCGCCGCTCGATCAGCCGGCACCAGGGCTACACCCGCGGTGTCGCCTCCGAATACAACGGCTGGCTCCACGCCCGCCGCTGGGCCGCGATGATGGAGGAGCTGGCCGCGCGCGACTGGAACGACTTGCCGCCGCCGCCCGCGCTGGAGGACAGCCTGATGCGCCCGCTGTCGGCGGGCGCCCCCACGGACACCGCCCTTCCCGTTGCCGTTCCGGGCAAATCCCGCCTGTTCGGGCGCGCGAACCGGAACCGGAGCTGACCTGATGAACGAGATCCTCACCGGGCGCCGCCTCGCCGTCCTGCGCCGCAACACCGACCCGCGGCTGGAATGGCTGTGCGCGCAGATCGCCCGCAACCGCTTCCTGCCCGTGCCGCCGCCGGACCGCGTGTTCATCGGCGACGGCGATTTCCGGGCCATCGGGGCGGAGTTCCTGCGCCACTTCGTGCGCGTCGGCGGGCTGAAGCCGAAGCACCGCGTGCTGGAGATCGGCTGCGGCATCGGCCGCATGGCCGTGCCGCTGACCCAGTATCTGGACTCCAGCTACGACGGCGTGGACATCGTCGAGGACGGAATCCGCTGGTGCACGGAGACGATCACCCCGGCCTATCCGGAGTTCCGCTTCCGGACGCTCGACGTGGCGAACGCGCTCTACAACCCCGGCGGGGCGGAGGACGCGGCGCGGACCCGCCTGCCCTTCCCGGACGGCGGGCACGACTTCGTGATCCTGACCTCGGTCATCACCCATCTGCGGACGGCGGAGACGGTGCGCTACGCCGCGGAGATCGCCCGCGTTCTGAAGCCGGGCGGGCGCTGCTTCCTCAGCCTGTTCCTGGTCGACGCCCGCGCGCGGGACGGCATCGCGAAGAAGACCGCCCGCCCGGCCTTCCTCGACGCCGCCGGGCCGGAATTCATCGCCGACGAGGCGAACCCGAACGCCGCCGTCGCCTACAGCGAATCCTTCCTGCTCGACACCTTCGCGGAACAGGGATTGCGCCCGGCGCGCCCGGTCCTGCGCGGCCACTGGAGCGGGCAGCGCAACGCCGAGAACTTCCAGGATCTCCTGGTTCTGGAAAAGGAGGCCGCGCGATGAGCCTGCCCCGCGTCCTCGTCGTCGCCCACAACCACCCCAGCCTGCATCCCGGCGGCACGGAAATCTTCGCGCACGAGCTGTTCGGCAGCCTGAAGGCCAAGGGCGCGGAGGCCCTGTTCCTCGCCTGCACCAACGGCGTCCACCGCGACCGCAAGCCCGGCACCAACCTCCAGACGCTCGGCCGCAGTGCCGACGAGGTGGTGTTGTGGGCCGGGCATTTCGACCATTTCTTCCAAAGCCAGATCGACCTGCACGGCATCGTGCCGGACCTGTCGAACCTGCTGCGCGCCTTCCAGCCGGACATCGTGCACATCCACCACACGCTGCTGCTGGGCGTGGAGATGCTGTTCCTGATCCGCCGCGTCTGCCCGTTGGCGCGGATCGTCTACACGCTGCACGACTACTACCCGATCTGCGCCAACGACGGGCAGATGGTGACGACCAACGGCCATGCCCTTTGTCGCATGGCCTCGCCCGACGCCTGCCACCGCTGCTTCCCCGACCGGCCGGCCGACCAGTTCGTGCTGCGCGACAAGCACATCAAGGCGATGTTCGGGCTGGTCGACCATTTCCTGGCGCCCAGCGCCTTCCTGCGCGACCGCTACATCGCCTGGGGCATCGACCCGGACAGCATCTCCGTCATGGAGAACGGGCGCCCGGCGGTCCGTCCGGCGCCGCACCGGCCGCTGCCCGCGGGCGCTCCACGCAACGCCTTCGCCTATTTCGGCAACCTGAATCCCTTCAAGGGGATCACCGTCGCGCTGGACGCCGCCGCCCGGCTGGAGAAGCAGGGGCAGGACCTGACGCTGGCCGTCCATGGCGGCGCGCCCTTCCAGACCGACGCCTTCAAGGACAAGGTCGAGCAGGGCTTCAAGGGCGCCCGCGGCACCGCCGTCCGCCACGGTCCCTACCGGCGCGAGGAAATGCCCGAGCTGATGGCCGCCACCGACTGGGTGGTGATGCCGTCGATCTGGTGGGAGAACGCCCCGCTGGTCATCCGCGAAGCCTTCCAGCACGGCCGCCCGGTCATCTGCAGCGGCATCGGCGGGATGGCGGAATCGGTGACCGACGGGGTGGACGGGCTGCATTTCCGGGCGGGGGACGCCGCGGATCTGGCGCGCGTGATGACGCGCGCGATGACCGAGCCGGGCCTGTGGGACCGGCTCGTCTCCAACATGCCGGCGGTCCCGACGACCGAGGAGTCCGCCGAACAACACGTCATTCTCTATGACGACATAATGAACGGTCCGGGGGGAACGCATGGGCAAACACATGGGCAGGGCTCGATTGCGGGGAGCATCGCGGGATGAGGGAACCGATCACCAAGGCCGACATCACGGCGGCCATTCTTCTTGACGACGACACGCTCGTCCTGTTCGGCGCCATCGACCGGGCGCTGCCCGCCCAGGGCGCCGTTCATCTCGACGGGTCGGTGGAGGGCCGCTACGCCGGACGCTCCTGGGCCGACGCGGAGGGCGAGCGCTGGTTCCTCGGCGGCATCCGCGTGCCGGGCTTGGCGCAGATGCGCCCGTCGCGCGTCGAGCTGGCGGACGAGACGGGGGAACGCCTCGTCCTGCCGCGCCTGTCCAACGTCCGCACCAACCCGTCGCACCTCGTCTCGGCGCTGAAGGGCTTCCAGCCCGGCGCGCTGGCCGTGGCGCTGGATTTCGCGATCCAGCTCGCCGCGTCTTCGGACGGCGAATCCGACCGCATCGGGCGCCTGCTCTCGGGCCTCGCCCAGGAGGTGTCGCAGCCGGACGGCTTCGCCGAGGTGTTCGGGCGCTTCCGTGACGGCAGCCTGATGCTCCAGGGCTGGGCGCGCAGCTTCCGCAGCGGCGCCCAGAAGATCCTGATCGAGGCGGAGGAGACCGCCGCCTACCGCGCCACCGCCGGGTCCTTCGCCCGCCCGGACCTGCCGCCGGAGGCGTCGGGCGTGATGGCGGTGCTGACCGACCAGACCCCGCTTCCCACCGCCATCCGCCGCATCCACTACCGCGCCGCCGAGGGCTGGCGCCATCTGGAGATTTTCGAGCACCGCACAATCCTGCCCGACGGCGTCGCCTCCGCCCATGTGCGCGACATGCTGGGCAACATCCAGGACGCCGAGACGCGCCAGCGGATGACGCGGATCGCCGCGTCGCGCTACGACGGTGCGGAAACGGTGTCGCGGCTCGACATCCCGGTGCGCACCGGGCTGGACATGGCGCTGCGCGTGCCGGGGGCCGGGCTGTTCGTCGCCGGCTGGCTGCTCGACCCGACGCGGCAGGTCCGCGCCGTCACGCTGAAGGGGCCGGGCGTCGCCGTCCGGCTGGACGAAGGCTGGTCGCGGCTGGCCCGCCGCGACGTGACGGAGGCCTTCCAGCATGACGGCCTGTTCGCGGGACGCATGATCCCCGGCCAGGACCAGCACGGCTTCACCGCCTTCGCCGCCGAACCGTCGGGCCTGCCCCCGGGCGCCGAGTTCCATCTGGAACTGGAACTGGCCGACGACCGCTTCGCCTTCCTGCCGCTGAGCTGCCTGCCCCCGGCCCCGGAAGCGCTGCGCCGCATGCTGTCGCTGGTCAATCTCGACAGCCCGTCCATCGATACGCTGATCGCGCGCCATGTCGGGCCGATGCTGCGCACCGCCCGCGCCCGCTCCGGTGCTGCGCCGTCGACCGGCGTGCACCCGATGGGCCGTCCGGTGAAGGCGCCGCGCGTCTCGGTGATCCTGCCGGTAACCGACGCGCGGGAGGATGTGGACCTCAACATCGCCCGCCTCGCCATCGACCCGGACTTCGCCGAGACCGAGCTGCTGGTGGTCGCCGCCGCCGGCACGCACGAGCGGTTGGGCGGGGCGGTCCGTCAGGCCGCCGCCTTCTACCGCATGGCCGTCACCTTCGTCGCCGCCCCCGACGCCACCGACGCCTTCGAGGCGATGGCCGCCGCCCTGCCCCACGCCCGCGGCGAGCGGGTGCTGACGCTCTCCCCCTCCGTCCTGCCGACCGAGAAGGGCTGGCTGGCGGCGCTGGAGCGGGTGTCGCGCAAGTCCGGCGGGCCGGTGATGGTCAGCCCGACGCTGCTCTACGAGGACCATTCGATCCGCTTCGCCGGCATCATGGCGGTGGAGGATTCGGACGGGGCCAAGACCTTCGAGCGGCGCTTCGCCGGCTACCCGCGCGACTGGCTGAAGGAGCAGGACGCCGCGACGGTGGACGCCGCCGCCCCGGAATGCGCGCTGCTGCCCAAGGACGCGCTGGTCCGGGCGCTGGCGACCATGGGCTCCTACATGGGGGCCGACCACAAGGGGCTGGATCTCTGCCTGCGCCTGCGCGCGCTGGGCGGGGCCTGCGTCTGGCTGCCCCGCGTCACCCTGGTGGCGCTGGACGAACAGCCGCGCGACGCGCACGCCGACCGCTGGCGCCGCGCCAGCGCCATGGTGGACCGCTGGAGCTTCGAGGACATCTGGTCCGCCCGCGCCGCCGCCTGAGCCCGCACGTCCCGCAAGCCCTATTCGAGATCGGCCCGACCATGAGCAACAAGCGCGTCCTGATCATCAGCCACGGCCATCCCGCCTTCTCGCTGGGCGGCGCGGAGGTGGCCTCCTACAACCTGCACCAGGGACTTCACGACCTGCCGGGTTGGGAGAGCCATTACCTGGCCCGCACCTCTCCTCCCGTGACTCCGCACGGCAGTTCCGCCCTGATGGCGCTGCGCCAGAAGGAGCGGGAGGTTCTCTACCACGCCAACGACTACGACCATTTCCGCCTGTCGAACCGCAATCTGCCGGGGCTGGAGAAGGACTTCGTCCGCTACGTCCGCGACCTCCAGCCGGACGTGGTGAACTTCCACCATTTCCTGGGTCTGGGCATCGAGACGATCCAGGCGATCCGGCAGGCTCTGCCGCGCGTGCCGATCGTGGTGACCTTCCACGAGTATCTGTCCATCTGCCACCACCACGGCCAGATGGTGAAGACCAGCCGCAACACGCTGTGCTACCGCGCCAGCCCGGCGGACTGCGCCTGCTGCTTCCCGCACATCGGCGAGGCGCAGTTCTTCAAGCGCGAGCTGTTCCTGAAGACCTTCCTGGAGCAGGCGGACTTCTACGTCAGCCCGTCGAACTTCCTGATCGACCGCTACGTCGACTGGGGCCTGCCCCGCGAGAAGTTCCGCATGATCGAGAACGGCCTGACCGTCGAGGGCATCGCCCCGCCCCGGCCGCTGGCCCGCGGCGGCAAGCGCAACCGCTTCGCCTTCTTCGGCCAGCTCACCGAGTTCAAGGGCGCCCATGTGCTGGTCGAAGCGATCGGCCGCGTCTCCGAGAAGGCGTGGGGCGAGGACGGCGCGCTGATGATCTTCGGCGGCAATCTGGAGCGCCAGCCCGAGGCCTACCAGAAGAAATTCAACGAGGCGGTGGAGCGCGCCGGCGACCGCGTGCGCTTCTACGGCAGCTACCGCTCCGCCGAACTGCCCGGCCTGATGAAGGACGTGGACTGGGTGGTGATGCCGTCCATCTGGTGGGAGAACTCGCCGGTGGTGATCCAGGAAGCCTTCCTGCACGGCCGACCGATCATCTCCAGCAACATCGGCGGCATGGGCGAGAAGGTCACCCACGGCGTGGACGGCCTGCATTTCCGCAACGCCAGCGTCGAGGATCTGGTGGACCGCCTGACCGAGGCGCTAACCACGCCGGACCTGTGGGACCGCCTGCGCATGCGCATCCGCCGCCCGCGTTCGCGATCAGCGCGTCGAACACGTCGGCGTGGCGGCGGGCGCCATCCGCCCGGGCGATCGGGGGGGGGGGGGGCCTCTGCAGACGGGCCCCCAGGTCCCGCGCGGGTTGGGCCCCGGTCAAGCGGGCCCCCCCATCCTCGCCGCTGTCGTTTCGGAACAGCGCGGCGGCCCCCCCCCTGGGTGCCTTTCCCCCCCCTCCGTCTCTGTTGCCCGAGATGTACGGT
>NZ_WHOR01000010.1:0-46384 GCF_013340925.1 Azospirillum formosense | reverse complement strand
ACGGCGAGGGGCCCGCCTCGCACGTCGCACAAGACCCCGGCAACCCGCCCGGGCTCTCCCAGCCGCGCGCCGCGCCGCTCAGACAGGCCTGGACCGCCTGCACGCTCTCGTCCACGTCGTTGTTGACGATCACGTAATCATACTCGCCCCAGTGGCTGATCTCGTCCGACGCCTTGGCCATGCGCTGGGCGATCACCTCCGCCGAGTCCTGGCCGCGGGAGTGCAGGCGGCGCTCCAGTTCGGTGCCCGAGGGCGGCAGGACGAAAATGCTGACCAGATCGGCGCGGGCGTTGGCCGCCAGCTGCTGCATGCCCTGCCAATCGATGTCGAACAGCACGTCGCGCCCGGCGCTCAGCGCCGTCTCCACGGCGTGGCGCGGCGTGCCGTAGCAGTTGCCGAACACGCGGGCGTGCTCCAGCAACTCGCCCTGCCCGGCCATGCGGTCGAACTCCGGCATGTCGACGAAATAATAATGGACGCCCGGCTGCTCGCCGGGGCGCATCGGCCGGGTGGTGACGGACACCGACAGGGTGATGCCGGGGTCGCGGTCCAGCAGGCGGCGCGAAATGGTGGTCTTGCCCGCCCCGGAGGGGGAGGACAGCACGAGCATCAGGCCACGCCGGGCGATCTTCGTGTTCATGGTCTCGGGCATGGGGTAGGTGTCACTCGATGTTCTGGACCTGCTCGCGAAGCTGCTCGATGGAGGCTTTCAACGACAGGCCGATGCGGGTCAGCTCCACGTCGGCGGACTTGGAGCACAGGGTGTTGGCTTCGCGGTTGAACTCCTGGCACAGGAAGTCGAAGCGGCGGCCGATGGCACCCCCCTCCGCCAGCATGTCGCGGGCGGCCTGGATGTGGGCGCGCAGCCGGTCCATCTCCTCGCGCACGTCGGCCTTGGCGATCAAAATGGCCGCCTCCTGGGCCAGCCGCTCCTCCGGCAGGGCCGGGGCGGCGTCGAGCAGGGCGGCAACCTGGCTGCGCAGACGCTCGCGCAAGGCCTCGGGCTGGGTGCTGGCGCAGGCGGCGGCGGCGGTGATCAGCCGCTCGATCTCGTCGAGATGGCCGTTCAGGACGGTCACCAGACGCGCCCCTTCCGACAGGCGGGCGGTCACCAGCTCGCCGATCAGCCGGCCGAGGTCGACCTTCAGCGCGGCCTCCACCCGCTCCCGCGCCTCGCCCTCGTCCTCCTCCACCGGCTCGATGATGCCGCGGACGGCGAGCAGCGAATCGAGCCGCGGCGGGGCGGCCCCGGCGCCCTCGATCTCGCGCGCCAGCTCCAGCACCTGGGCGAGAAGCTCGCGGTTGATGCGAAGCTGCGCCACCGACTGGCTGCGGGTGACGGTCAGGTTCAGGTTGACGCTGCCGCGGGACAGCCGCTTGGGGATCTCGGCGCGGGCGGCGGCCTCCAGCGTGTCGAAGCCGGCGGGCTGGCGGCAGCGGATGTCGAGGTTGCGCCCGTTGACGCTCTTCACCTCGAAGGTCCAACTGTAGCCGTCGGCATGCCCGTCCACGCGTGCGAAACCGGTCATGCTGGAAACGGCGGAGCGTTGGGCGGGCAAAGCGGCCTCGACGAGTATTTGTGGGATCGGGAGGCTCACGTTATAGCGTCGGGCGGCCAAGGCAACAAGCGTCAGGGACAAGGGGGAAAGGGGCATGCGCGATCCGCGCTCGATCGTCATCACCGGGGCGTCCAGCGGCATCGGGGAGGAGCTGGCCCGCGCCTACGCCGCCCCCGGCGTCGCGCTGGCCCTGAGCGGGCGCGACTCCGCAAGGCTGGAGGCGGTGGCGGAGCGCTGCCGCGCCGCCGGGGCGTCGGTGGAAACGGCGCTCGTCGACGCGGCCGACCGCGCGGCGATGGCGGCGTGGCTGAGCGCGCTGGACGCCCGCGCGCCGGTCGATCTGGTCATCGCCAACGCCGGAATCTCCGCCGGCACCGGGGGCGGCGTGGAGAGCGCCGAACAGGCGCGGCGCATCTTCCAGGTGAATGTGGACGGCGTGCTGAACAGCGTCCACCCGCTGCTGCCCGGCATGCAGGCGCGGCGGCGCGGGCAGATCGCCCTGATGGCTTCGCTGGCCGGCTTCCGCGGCATGCCCGGCGCGCCCGCCTATTGCGCCAGCAAGGCGGCGGTGCGGGTCTACGGCGAGTCGCTGCGCGGCGATCTGGCGGGGCAGGGGATCGGCGTGACGGTGATCTGTCCGGGCTTCGTGAAAAGCCGGATGACCGCGGTGAACCGTTTCCCCATGCCTTTCCTGATGGAGGCGGACCGCGCCGCCCAGGTCATCAAGAGCGGGCTGGCCCGCAACAAGGCGCGCATCACCTTTCCCTGGCCGATGGCCGCCACCGTGTGGCTGCTGGCGGCTCTGCCGGTGGGCTTGACGGACGTCCTGCTGCGGCAGGCGCCGCGCAAGGAATGATAGCGGGGATTAGGGCTTGGCTTTCCAATAGCCCCAGACGGAGGCCGGCGGGACGTTCAGCGGGGTGAAGCCCAGCCGCTTGCCCTTGACGCCCAGCGCGCGCTGGTTCAGCGGCGACACGAGGCCGTAGGTGTAGAGAACGAAGCGCCCGCCCTCGGGCAGGATGCGGAAGCAGGCCTCGACGACCTCCTTCTGGGCGCGCATCGGCAGGTTCAGCATGGGGATGCCGATCACCACCGTGCCGACCTTGCCGACCAACTCCGGGCCGAGGATGTCGGCGGCCTTGCGGCAGTCGTCATGGACGACGTTGACGTCCGGGTAATGGCCGCGCAGGAAGCGCGACAGGTGGTCGTCGATCTCGAAGGTGAAGATGCGGTTGCCCGGGATGCCGCGCTGGAGCAGGGCCTTGGTGATGGCGCCGGTGCCGCCGCCGAACTCCACGACGACCTGATCCGGCCCGCACAGCACCTGTTCGCCGATCAGCCGGCAGAGCGCGCCCGAGGATGGTGTTACGGAGCCCATGGAAAGGGGATTTGCCAACCAACGCTGGAAGAAAAGCCACGCGGCCGGCGGCGTCTTGCCGCTTTTCTGCTTCTCCGCGACGGTGATTTCCGTTGGTGTCATGATCGGCCTTTCGCCGTTGGCTGTTGAGCGTTTTACCCCGGGGCTAAACAAGCTGGAGCCTCAGGGGGTCCCGAACCTAACAATCCCAGAGCGCACTTATGTCGCATCCGGGGTCCCCCCGCAACCCGCCGAAGCAGCGGAAGCTATGCCAAGAACGCGGGATATGACGTGACGGCCAGCAGGGTCTGGCCGGCGTAGGACAGGCCACTGGCGACCAGGGCGAAGAAGACCAGACCCGCCACGGTGAGGGCGAGGCTGACCGCGACCGCGGCCCCATCGCGCTCGATCAGGCCCAGGGACAGCAGGACCAGGGCGAAGCCCGGCAGCCAGCCGGTCAGCGGCAGCGGCACCACGCAGGTCAGCGACAGCAGCAGCACCAGCACGCCGAACCAGCGTTCCCCGTCGATGCCGGCGAAGCGGCTGTGGCGCGGCTTCAGCATCCTCTCGATGGCGGTCAGCCGCGGCATCGCCTTGTCGATCATCCGCGCGGCGAGGGAGCGGCTGACCGAGCGGCGGAGAATCCAGCCGGGCAGGGCGGCGCCGCGCTTGCCGAAGGCCATCTGGGCGGAGAAGAGCAGAATCGGCAGGTCGAACAGGCAGGACACGCCCAGTGGCACCGGCGCGATGGTGGGCAGCGACAGAGCCAGCAGGATGGTGCCCAGCGAGCGGTCGCCCAGCGCCTGGATCAGGTCGCCCAGCGACACCCGCCCGTCCGGCAGGTTGGCGCGGAAGGCCGCGAGGACATCGGAAGTCCGCTCCTCCCCATGCTCCTGCCGCCCACGGCGGGCGATCGTGGCGGGGAGCGAGGCCGCTCCGGTGAAGGCCACATTGCGCGGCACGCTCATACGCCGGCCTCCGCCGCCGCCGATTCATAGGCTTCGAGATGCTCCAGCCACGCCTCCTCGGCGGCGGACAGCTTCTTGTCCACGACGCCGAGGTCGATCTGCAGCTTTTGCAGCTTGTCGCTGGGACCGCTGTAGAGGGCGGGATCGGCCAGCTTCGCCTCGATCTTGCGCTTCTCCTCGGTCAGCTTGTTCACCTGCGACTCCGCGTCGGTGGCCTTCTTCTTCAGCGGGGCCAGGGTGGCGCGCGCCTCCGCCGCGGCGCGGCGCTGGTCCTTGCGGCTGGCTCCGGCGTCCGCCGGCTCGCCGCCCTTGGCGGCGGCGCGCTCGGCCCGCGCGCGGTCGAGCAGGAAGCGCCGGTAGTCGTCGAGGTCGCCGTCGTAGGGCTGCACCGTGCCGTCGGCCACCAGCAGCAGCCGGTCGGCGGTCAGCTCGATCAGGTGCGGGTCGTGGCTGATGAGGATGACGGCGCCCTCGAACCCGTTGATCGCCTCGATCAGCGCCTCGCGGCTGTCCACGTCGAGGTGGTTGGTCGGCTCGTCGAGCATCAGGATGTGCGGCGTCTCGCGGCTCATCAGCGCCAGCAGCAGCCGGGCCTTCTCGCCGCCGGACAGGTCGGAGATGCGGGTTTCCGCCTTGCTCTGCTGGAAGCCGAAGCGGCCGAGATGGGCGCGCACCTTCTCCTCCGGCGCCAGCGGCATGATGCGCTGGGTCTGCTGGATCGGGGTCAGCGACAGGTCCAGCTCGTCCTGCTGGTGCTGGGCGAAATAGCCGACGCGCAGCTTGGTCGGGCGCTTCACCTCGCCGGCCATCGCCTCCAGCCGCCCGGCCAGCAGCTTCACCAGCGTGGACTTGCCGTTGCCGTTGGCGCCGAGCAGGGCGATGCGGTCGTCCATGTCGATGCGCAGGTTGACGCGGCGCAGGATGGCGCGGTCACCGTAGCCGATGGTCACCCCGTCCAGCGCGATCAGCGGCGGGGCCATCTCGTCCGGCTGGGGGAAGTTGAAGACGACCTCGGCGTCGTCCTCCATCAGCGTGATGGTCTCCAGCTTCTCCAGGGCCTTCAGGCGGCTCTGCGCCTGCCGGGCCTTGGTCGCCTTGTAGCGGAAGCGTTCGACGAAGGCCATCATGTGCTTGCGCTTGGCCTCCTGCTTGGTCGCCATGGCCTGCAACCGCTCCATGTTGGCGCGGCGCTGCTTGAGGAACTGGTCGTAGTTGCCGGCGTAGGTCACCAGCTTGCCCTGGTCCACATGGATGGTCGTCGTGGGGACCGAGTTCAAGAGGTCGCGGTCGTGGCTGACCAGCAGGATCGTGTGGGGGTAGTTCTTGAGGTACCCCTCAAGCCAGATGGTCGCCTCCAGATCGAGGTGGTTGGTCGGCTCGTCGAGCAGCAGCAGGTCGGGCCGGGCGAACAGCACGCCGGCCAGCGCCACGCGCATCCGCCAGCCGCCCGAGAAGTCGGAGCAGGGCCGCGCCTGCGCGTCGGCGTCGAACCCCAGGCCGGACAGCACCTGGGCGGCGCGCGACGGTGCCGAATGCGCCTCGATGTCGGCCAGCCGGGCGTGAATCTCGCCGATGCGCATGGGGTCGGTGGCCGTCTCGGCCTCGGCCAGCAGGGCGGTGCGCTCCGTGTCGGCGGCCAGGACGGCGTCGATCAGGGTGGTGGCGCCGCTCGGGGCCTCCTGCGCCACCATGCCGATCTTCGTGCCGGTGGGCACGCCGATGGCCCCGGCGTCCGTCTGGAGCTGGCCGGCGATGAGCTTGAGGAGGGTGGATTTTCCGGTGCCGTTGCGGCCGACCAGCGCCACGCGGTGGCCCTTCGACACGACCGCGGTGGCGCGGTCGAACAGCACACGTCCGCCGTAGCGGAACGTCAGGTCGTTGATGTGCAGCATATCGGCGCCGGTTTACCACGGGGAAACCGCGATTTGAAGCGGGACCCGCGGGGCAACCCTTCATGGCAGCCGCGCGAAGTCGGGCGGCGCAGCCTCGCGAAGCGGCCTCACGAACCGGTTGCCGTGGCCGAAAAGCGCCTATATAACCCCGCGCAATCGGCGCCCCGGCCAAACCAGCGGCGCCCATAACGCATTTCCAGCAGGAGCCCACCGCCATGGCCGTCGAACGCACCCTCTCGATCATCAAGCCCGATGCCACCCGCCGCAACCTGACCGGCAAGATCAACGCCAAGTTCGAGGACGGCGGCCTGCGCATCGTCGCGCAGAAGCGCGTCCAGCTGTCCAAGGCCCAGGCCGAGCAGTTCTACGGCGTGCATCGCGAGCGTCCGTTCTTCAACGACCTCGTCTCCTTCATGATTTCCGGCCCGGTCGTGCTCCAGGTTCTGGAAGGCGAGAACGCCATCGCCCGCAACCGCGAGATCATGGGCGCCACCAACCCGGCCAACGCCGCCGAGGGCACCATCCGCAAGGAGTTCGCCGAGTCGATCGAGGCCAACTCGGTGCACGGCTCCGACGCTCCGGAGACGGCCGCCCAGGAGATCGCCTTCTTCTTCGCCGGCATCGAGCTGGTTGGCTGATCGCGGCTCGTCCGCTTCGCAGCCTTGCGCGAAGGGCCGTCCCGACCGGGGCGGCCCTTTTCGATTCCGGGCCGATTCCGGGCCTTCCGCCCGCAACTTGTCGCCCGCGCCGGTTCACGGCGCCGTGGACAGGCGTGGCGAAGTCGAGTATTCGGGGATTCTACCGCTAGGAGTACCCCCGCCATGGAAAATCCGCACGTCAAGCCGATCGTCGCGGCCCTGCTGGAACCGCTGCCGCCCCTCGTGAAGGGCAGGAACGACCTGAGCGATCCGGGCGTGGTGGAACTGCTGGTGCGCGGCTACGTCGACCAGTGTCTGGCGGCCTTCCAGGAGGTGCTGCGCGGCAACATCGAGCAGGACGCGGCCATCGACGCGATCAACGCGCAGGCCACAGCCCTCAACGCCGTGTTCCTGGGGACCAGCGGCTTCGACACGGTGGTCGTCCACCCCTGGAATTCCGCCGACCAGCTCGGCCAGTTCCTTCAGGACACGGTGGGGCTGGATTTCCCGGCCGAGGATTGCGTGCGCGCCGCGCTGATCCACCTCGCCACCCACGTCATGCACGCCATCCAGGGTGGCACCGAAGCGTGGGAGCAGCAGGTGGACGCGCTGGTCGGCGAGATGCGCGACCTTCTGCTCGGCCGTCTGCCGGACGGGGCGTAAGCGCCCCGCCACGGTTTGCCGGTTGGCCGCTTGAACCGGCCGTCAGACCAGGAAGATCGCCATGAAGACCAGCACGGCGATCACGCCCGCGGTCGCCAGCGTCATGAAGCGGGTGAAGGCGTGCCAGCCCGCCTCGTGGCGGCGGACAACATCCTCGCTGACTGGATTGTGGCCGTGATCGGTAACCGCCATCGCCCTTTGCCTCCCCTTGTTATGGTTCCGGCGGAGAATGTGGGGAGCGCGGACGGTTGCGGCAAGGGTTCCGCTAGGGGCGACTTAGACCGACGGGTTGATGAGGGTCGGTAAAGTCGCTTCAGGACCGGACAGGGCGACCCGGCCGTCCTCGACGCGGGCGCGGCCCTCGCCGATCAGGCGCAGTGCCTGGGGATAGAGCCGGTGCTCGGCCTCCAGCACGCGGGCGGACAGCCGGTCGGCGTCGTCGCCGGGCAGGACCGGGACCGCGGCCTGGGCGATGATCGGCCCTTCGTCCATCTCCGTGCGCACGTAATGGACGGTGCAGCCGTGGAAGCGCACCCCGGCGTCCAGCGCCCGCTGGTGCGTGTCGAGCCCCTTGAAGGAGGGCAGGAGCGACGGGTGGATGTTGATCATCCGGTCGTGCCAGCGCTCGACGAACCAGGGCGACAGCAGCCGCATGAAGCCGGCCAGACAGACCAGCTCGACGCCCGCCTCGCGCAGGCGCGCGTCCATGGCCTCTTCGAAGGCGCGCTTGTCGCCGGGGAAGTCGCGGTGGCTGACCACGGCGACCGGAACCCCGGCGGATGCGGCGCGCTCCAACCCGTAGGCGTCGGCCTTGTTGGAGAGCACCAGAGCGATCTCCGCCGGAAACTCCGGGGCGGCGCAAGCGTCGATCAACGCCTGCAGATTGCTGCCGCGCCCGGAAATCAGGACTCCAACCTTCAGAGCGTTGGGCGTCAGGCCGACCATGCCGTGTCCATGCCGGTGACGGTGACGCGGGCGTCGCCGTCCTTGACCGCGTGGACGGTGCCGACGGTGAAGACCGTCTCGCCGCCCTGGGCCAGGATCTCGGACGCCTGCTGCGCCTTGTCCGCCGGGACCACGACGACCATGCCGAGGCCGGTGTTGAAGGTGCGCGCCATGTCCAGCGGGGTCAGCCCGCCCGTCTTCATCAGCCAGTTGAAGACCGGGGGCAGCGGCCACTTGGACGCGTCGAGGGTGACGCCCAGCCCGTCCGGCAGGACGCGCGGGATGTTCTCGATCAGGCCACCGCCGGTGATGTGGGCCATCGCCCGCACCGTGCCGGCGCGCACCGCGGCCAGCGTGCTCTTCACATAGATGCGGGTCGGGGTCAGCAGGGCCTCGCCCAGCGTCTTCCCGGCGTCCCAGGGGCAGGGCGAGTCGTAGCCGAGGCCGGACTTTTCCACCAGCTTGCGGACCAGCGAGTAACCGTTGGAGTGCACGCCGGAGGAGGCGAGGCCGAGCACGACGTCGCCGTCCCGCACGGTGGCGCCGGTCAGCGCGTCCTTGCGCTCGACGGCACCGACCGAGAAGCCGGCGAGGTCGTAGTCGCCCTCGGCGTACATGCCCGGCATCTCCGCCGTCTCGCCGCCGACCAGCGCGCAGCCGGCCTGGCGGCAGCCTTCCGCGATGCCGGCGACGATGGCGCGGCCCGCGGCGACGTCCAGCTTGCCCGTGGCGTAGTAATCGAGGAACAGCAGCGGCTCCGCGCCCTGGACGACGAGGTCGTTCACGCACATCGCCACGAGGTCGATGCCCACCGTGTCGTGACGGTTCGCCAGGATGGCGACCTTCAGCTTGGTGCCGACGCCGTCCGTGGTGGCGACCAGCAGCGGGTCGTGATACCCGGCCGCGCGCAGGTCGAACAGGGCGCCGAACCCGCCCAGCCCGGCGTCGGAGCCCGGGCGCGCGGTGGAACGGGCGAGCGGCTTGATCGCGTCAACGAGCGCGTTGCCCGCATCAATGTCCACGCCGGCCTGCTTGTAGGCGTCGGACGTGTTATTAGACTGGGTGCTGATGGTATCCTCGCTTGGGCTGAGCTATATACCTGGGCCACCTGAACCGGGTCATTTTGGGCCGGGTCAATAGGGAACGGGCCGAACATACTCGAATCGGAAGGCTTTGCAATGCTCCACCGCCGCCATGCGCCGCTGTTTGCGGGCTTCGCCGCCATCACCGTGGCCCTGGCCGTTCCGGCCGGCCCCGTGGACGCGCAGGTGCCCGGCGCCGCGCCACCCGCGGTGGCAGCTCCCGCCGCTGTGCCAGGGGCTGCGCCCGCGGCGGTTCCGGCGGCGGATCCCTTCACCGTGTCGGGCGTGAAGGTGGACGTCAGCGCCGCCAACGCCAACGCCGCCCGCGATCAGGCGATCCGCGACGCGCAGGTGAAGGCCTGGGCCGAGCTGTACAAGCGCCTCGTCCCCTCGGCCACCACGGTTCCGCGGGTGTCGGACATCGAACTCGCCCGGCTGGTCCAGGGCTTCGAGATCGACGACGAGAAGGTGTCGGCCACCCGCTATGTCGGCAGCATCACCGTGCGCTTCCGTCCCAATTCCGTGCGCGAGACGCTGGCCGGCGGCGGCCAGCAGTATGTCGAGCCGCCCGCCCGGCCCTACGTCATCCTGCCGGTCACCGTCGTGGACGGGCGCCCCGTCCTGTGGGAGGACCGCACCGATTGGCGCGAGGCCTGGGAAGGCCGGCAGACCGGCGCCTCGCTGGTGCCGCTGGTCGTTCCGGACGGCGAGCTGGCGGATATCTCCGCCATCGGCGTGAACGAGGCCTTGTCCGGCGATCAGGAAGCTCTGGCCCGCATCGCCCAGCGCTACAACGCCGGAGGCGTAGTCGTCGCCAAGACCGACCTGCCGGCCGGCGGGCTCGATCTCGGCCGTCCGCTGGCGGTCGAGGTGACCCACTACACGCCCGACGGCACGCGGGACCAGCAGACGGTCAACGTGAAGGCCGACATGGCCGACCGGGCCGGCGACTTCCTGACCCGCGCGACGACTTTCGTGTCGGCCGCCATCGACGAATCCTACCGCCGCGACAACACGGTGGCGAGCGGGCCGGAGCAGTCGACGCTGGTGCGCGTGCCGCTGGCCAGCCTCAACGACTGGGTGGAGACGCGCAAGCGGTTGGGCATGGTCAACGCCGTGACCCGCACCGATGTGCTGTCGATCAGCCGCTACGAGGCGCTGGTCACGCTGACCCACCGGGGCGACGTGGAGCGGCTGCGCCAGGCGCTGGCCCGCCGCGACCTCGGCCTCGCCCGCACCGGGGCGGTCGCCGCGCCGGTGCCAGTGCCCGCTCCCGGCCAACCGATCCAGGGCCAGCCGCTTCCGCCGGTCGCGCCCACGCCGGAATGGCAGCTCCAGGTGCTGACGAAGGGCGCCGGGGCGTCCATGGCGCAGCCCGCCGCCGTTTCGCCGGCGCCCGTTTCGGCCACCGCTCCGTCCAGCTTTTCTCCGGCCGCCACCCCGCCGTCGGCCTATCCCAGCGTGACGCCGGCCCCGGTCGGTGCGCCGCAGGCCGCGCCGGGGGCTCCGCCGCGCATTCTGGGGACGCTGCCGGCTGGCACGGCGCGTCCGTGACGCGGAGGGCGTGACGGCAGGCCGTCCAACGGCGTTACAGACGGGCCGGGACCGACCCCGGAAGGGGCGGCGGCGTAAGGGAAAACGGCAGAAGGCACCACGGTGAGCATTCCGAACATCATCACCTTCGGCCGCATCCTGGTGGTGCCGGTCGCCGTCTATTTCATCCTGGCCGGAGAGCTGGGGGTCGCCTTCTGGCTGTTCGTCGGGGCGGGGGTGTCCGACGCCGTGGATGGCGCCGTGGCCCGCATGTTCCGCGCCCGCACGGTGCTCGGCGCCTATCTCGACCCGATCGCCGACAAGGCGCTTCTGGTCAGCGTCTACGTCTCGCTGGGCCACATCGGCGTGCTGCCGTTGTGGCTGGTCATCCTGGTGGTGTTCCGCGACCTGATGATCATCGGCGGGGTGATGCTGCTCTACACGCTGAAGGAGTCGCTGGCGATGCAGCCGCTCTATGTCAGCAAGATCAACACGGCGGTGCAGCTCGCCCTGGCGGCGGCGGTGCTGGCCCCGGCGGGGCTGGGGCTGCCCGACTTCCACCTGTTCGGGCAGGAGTTGGTTCCTCTGCTCATCTGGGTCTGCGCCGCCACCACGGTGCTGTCCGGGCTGGCCTACGTCTACCGCGGCGGACTTCTGTTCAGCCGGCACGGAGGGGTGCCGTGACGGCGGGCAAGCAGATCCGCTTCTGGCTGATCGGGCTTGGCCTGTTCGTTTTGGCGCTGTGGCTGCTGTCAGGCATGCTGCTGCCCTTCGTGGTGGGGCTGGCGGTCGCATATCTGCTCGATCCGGTGGTCGACCGGGTCGAGCGCTGGCGTCTGCCGCGCTGGCTGGCGACGACGCTGGTTCTGCTGTCCTTCGTCCTGGTTCTGGTGCTGATGGTCCTGCTGCTGCTGCCGCTGGTGCAGTCGCAGGTGTCCCACCTGATCGAGGTGCTGCCCAACTACGCCAACGCCGCGCGCGACCGGCTGATGCCGATGCTCGACCGGCTGGTGCACCGCCTGTCGCCGGAGGATGTCGAGCGGCTGCGCGGTGCTGCCGGCAACTACGCCGGGGACGTCGTCGGTTGGGTCGGGCGGGTGCTGAAGCACATCCTGTCCGGCGGGCTGGCGCTGTTCGACGTGCTGTCGGTGATGTTCATCACCCCCATCGTCGCCTTCTACCTGATGCGCGACTGGGACATCCTGGTCGCCAAGGTGAACGGCTGGCTGCCCCTGCACCATGCCGCGACCATCCGGGAGCAGGCGCGCGAGGTCGACGAGACGCTGGCCGGATTCGTCCGCGGGCAGGCGCTGGTCTGCCTCGTGCTCGGGGTGTTCTACGCGGTGGCGCTGTCGCTGGCGGGGCTGGATTTCGGGCTGGTGATCGGGCTGATGGCGGGGCTCCTGTCTTTCATCCCCTATGTCGGTTCGCTGTTCGGATTCGTGTCGAGCACCGGGCTTGCCCTGCTGCAGTTCGACGACCCGTGGCGAATCGCCATCGTCATCGCGATCTTCCTGTTCGGGCAGGCGGTGGAGGGCAACGTCCTGACGCCGAAGCTGGTGGGCGAGAAGGTCGGGCTGCACGCGGTCTGGGTGATCTTCGCCCTGCTGGCCGGCGGGTCGCTGTTCGGTTTCGTCGGGGTTCTGCTGGCGGTTCCGGTGGCGGCGGTGATCGGGGTGCTGACACGCTTCGCGTTGGGGCGCTATCTTGAGAGCCCCTACTACCGCGGTACCCCCTCCTGATGATCCCCGCCTCATGACGCTTGCGGCTCAGATACCGCTCGACCTCGGACACCGCGCCGCCATGGGTTGCGAGGATTTCCTCGTGGCGCCCAGCAACGCCGAGGCGGTGGCGTGGCTCGACCGTTGGCCGTCCTGGCCGGCGCCGGCCCTGACGCTGTACGGGCCGGACGGTTGCGGCAAGACTCATCTGGGCCATGTCTGGCGGGCGCGCAGCCACGCCCCCATTGCCATGGGCGACGCTCTGGAGCGGATCGATCCGCACGCCCTGCTGGGCCGCGCCAACGCCGTGGTGGTGGAGGACGCGGACCGGGTGGCCGGCGCGCCGGCGCGGGAGGAGGCGCTGTTCCATCTCTACAACCTCGCCCGCGACTCGGGCGGGCATCTGCTCCTGCTGTCGCGCCGCCCGCCGTCACGCTGGCGGATGAAACTGGCCGACCTGCGCTCCCGCATCAAGGCGGCTCCCGCGGTGGGGGTGGAGGCGCCCGACGACGCGCTGCTCGCCGCCGTGCTGGTCAAGCTGTTCGCTGACCGGCAGTTGCGGCCGGGCATGGACCTCATCACCTACCTGCTGACCCGGATGGAGCGGTCGCTGGAGGCGGCGGGGCGGGTGGTCGCGGCTCTTGACCGCGCCTCGCTGGCCGCGCACCGTCCCCTGACCGTGCCGCTGGCCCGCGAGGTGCTGGCCGGTCTGGAGGCCGGGAAGGGAGGAGACGAGGATGGATCTGGGAATCGCCGGACGCCGCGCCATCGTGTGCGCAGCCAGCAAGGGACTGGGTAAGGCCTGCGCCCTGGCGCTGGCGCGCGAAGGGGTGGCGGTCACCATCACCGCGCGCGGGCGCGACCTGCTGGAGGCCGCCGCGGAAGAGATCCGCAAGGAGACCGGCGCCACCGTGACCACCGCCGTCGGCGACATCGCGACGGAGGAGGGGCGCGCCGCCGCGCTCGCCGCCTGCCCTGAGCCGGACATCCTCGTCAACAACGCGGGCGGCCCGCCGCCGGGCGACTTCCGCGACTGGGAACGCGACGACTGGGTCCGCGCCGTCGAGGCCAACATGCTGGCCCCGATCTTCCTCATCAAGGCGACGGTGGACGGCATGATCGGCCGCCGTTTCGGGCGGATCGTCAACGTCACCTCGGCGGCGGTGAAGGCGCCGATTCCGATCCTCGGCCTGTCCAACGGCGCGCGGGCCGGGTTGACCGGCTTCGTTGCCGGGCTGTCGCGCCAGACCGTGCGCCACAACGTGACGATCAACAACCTGCTGCCCGGCCCCTTCGAGACCGACCGCCTGCGCGCCACCATGGAAGGCGGGGCCAAGGCCAACAACCGCAGCCTGGACGAGGAGATGGACATCCGTCGCGCCGGCAACCCGTCCGGCCGCTTCGGCGATCCGGCGGAGTTCGGTGCGACCTGCGCCTTCCTCTGCTCGGCCCACGCCGGCTTCATGACCGGGCAGAACGTCCTGCTGGATGGCGGTGCCTACGCTGGGACTCTGTAGGCGGCTGGTCGATGCTTCCGACAGGTCCTGTCTGGCCGCGCCGTTCCAAGGCCGTCAGACAGGACCTGGCAAAGCGCCCGCTAGAAATCGCAGCACGGATCGAGGACCGATATCGCCTCAAACGCGGCCCGTTTGCCGCTTTCCCGGTGCGCTTCGCTGATGGCAAGACCTTCCGCGACGATCACGTCGAGCCTCGTCACGCCGATGAACGCGAACATCGACCGAAGGTAGGCTTCGGCGTGTTCGGTCGACGCCAGGGACATGCCCTGTCGATATTGACCGCCCCGCGCCACGGCAAGGATCACCCGCTTGTCATGCGCCAACCCTTCCGAGCCGTTCTCCGTGTAGCGGAACGTCTTCCCCGCTATGACGATCCGGTCGATCCATGTCCTGAGCTGGCTGGAAATGGTCAGGTTGTAGAGCGCGACGCCGATGACGATGACGTTGGCGTTGAGGAACTCGTCCAGAAGCTTTTCACCAAACGCGATGTCTTCCATCGCGGCCGGGGACGCCGCCAGATGGTCGCCAGTCAGATGTGGAACGGGAACAGCGACCAGATCACGATGGATGATTTCAATCGTTGGATTGTGTTCCTTCAATCGTTGGACGGTGGCTTTGGACAGCAGACGGCTTATGGACTGCTCACCGAGAATGCTTGAGTCGATATGAAGCAGTTTCATGGGGGATCTTTCTTCAAGAGGTCGGCGAGAGCGTCGGGCCGTCACGAGCCGGCGGGCGGCTTCGTGCCGAGCGCCTGCAACTGCATCACGATCAGCCCGAGAAAAATCAGGCCAAGACCGGCGAGGCGGGACAGCGAGACGGGCTTTCGGGGGAGGCCGACAAGACCCCATTGGTCGATGATGATCGACGCCAGCATTTGCCCGGCGATGGCCGCCGTGATGAATCCGGCGGCTCCGAGTTTCGGCGCAAGCATGAGCGCGCCGGTGATGTAGGCGACGCCGACGACACCGCCGATCCACACCCAGCGGGGGGCTTGCGCCAGATTCGAGAGGCTTGGCGCTTCCACCCTCGCCAACGCCATGACTGGCAGGATGCAGGCGAAGCTGACGCACAGGGATACCGCCGTTCCCCAAAGGGGATGACCGAGCGTCCGTCCGAGGACGGCGTTGGCCCCGGCCTGAAACGGCACCACCGCACCGGAGACGATCGCGGCGGAGATAAGAATCAGCGCATTGGTTTGCATGGTTGAACCTCCATGCATCACCCGATGCCGCATTCGTTTCATGGATGGAAATTCTGATATGATATCTCAAGAATGCACGACACGAATACTCTTCGCGGCATCGACCTCAACCTGCTGGTGATCCTCGATGCTCTGCTGGCCGAGCGGCATGTGTCGCGCACGGCATCCCGACTGAATATGAGCCAGCCGGCGGTTAGCCATGCGCTCGGGCGTCTGCGGCATCTGTTCGATGACCCCCTGTTGATACGCCGCGACGGGCAACTGGTTCTGAGCGCAAGGGCGCTTGAAATTGCTCCGGCGCTGAGCGAAGCCTTGCGACAGGTGCGGGAGGTTCTGGGACCGGGCGGCTTCGACCCGGCCAAGGAAAAACGAACGTTTCGCCTTGCGATGTCGGATTACGGCTCCGCTGTTGTCCTCCCCGGCCTGCTGAAGATGCTGCGCCTCGAAGCGCCGGGAGTCGACGTGGTGATAACCCAATCGAACCGTGAAGCGATGCTTCGGCAGGTGTTGGACGGGGACTGCGATCTGGCAATTGGCGTGTTTCCCGATCGTCCCGAACGGATCGACTCAGAGCAGCTTTTCGTCGAGCGCTTCGCTTGTCTGGCGGATCGGAAGAGTCTGGGAGGGCGCGACCGTCTGGATATCGGCGCCTACCTCGCCCGGCCGCATGTTCTCGTTGCGATGAAGGACCAATCCAGCACCGAAATCGACACGGCCTTGCGCGCGATCGGCCACGCACGCCGCATCGCCGTCACGCTGCCGCATTGGGGAAATGCGCCACGGTTGATCCAAGGGACGGACCTTGTTCTGACCGTGGCCCGGAAAGCCCTTGCGCTCCATGAGCATGATCCGGCCGTCGCCGTCTTCGAGCCGCCGTTTCCGATACCGCCATTTCCCTTTGTCCAGGTTTGGCATGAACGGCGCAGCGGCGATCCCGCGCACCTGTGGCTGCGCAACATGGTCGCCGGCGTCTCGATGGCCGTGTAATTAGCCGCCATCCAGGGGTGGCGCTGTCCACGCACGTCTGCGAAGCGGCGTCCATCCCTTCCCCTGCGAAGCTCTCGCGCAAACGAAGTTTGCGCTGACGCGGCAGGCGGACCTTCGGTCCGCCGAGAGCGGGGGAGGGTTAGGGTGAGGCCAGACCGTCACCAGAACACCGGTCCATCGCGATACGCCTTCCACAGCCCCGGCAGCGCTTTGCGTCGCTTGTCGGCCTGCTTGGTGAGCCAGCGGGCGGTCGCTTCGGCGGCGGGGCGCTGCTCCGGCCGGTCCGCCGACAGGCCGCGCAGAAGATCGCCGGCCACCGCGGCGTCGTGCTCGGCGTCCAGAGCACCCAACAGGGTGTCCAGCGCGGCGATGAAGGGCACCGTTGCGGTTTCGGCGTAGAGGCCGCGGAAGAACTCAGCCGTGTGGCGCAGCTTGCGCAGGCGGCGGCGCAGCCGGTCGCGCGTCGCGGCGTCGGCACCGTCCAGGTCGCGGCCCGCCTTCAACGCCCCCGCCTTCAAGGCTTTGGCGTGCTGGGCGGCCAGCCAGGGGCCGGACAGCTCGGCCATCGGGTGGTCGAGTTGGGCGCGGACCTCCGGCGCGGCGCCGGACTGCCACGCCCCGTCTTCCAGCCAGGCGCCGAGCGTCAGGATCAGCCCGGTGCAGCGCGGCGATTGGATCGCCTCCACCGCCGCCAGCGCGGGCGCCCGCCGGGCTTCCCGAACCGCGGCGGTCAGCGCGGCGATCCCCTCGGCGGGGGCCTTTCCCGTCGCCGCGAAGGGGGCGATTCCATGGGACAGCAGCACGTCCCAATCGCGCGCCGGGCCGAGCTGGCGGGAGAACCAGCGGATGTCATTCCCGGCGCGGCAGGCGTCCGGCACCCCGGCCAAGGGGCGGAACAGGCGGATGGCGGTGCGAAGTCGGCGCAGCGCCACGCGCATCTGGTGCAGCCCCTCCACATCGCCGCCGGCCAACGCGCAGGCTTCGTTGGCGAGCAGCAGCCGCAGACCGTGCCGCAGGATGTGGCGGAAGGCTTCGGCCACCGTGGTGACCGGGGTGAGGCCCAGCGGATCCGGCAGGGTGGGGGCGGGCAGGCGCCCGGTGACGAGGCGGTCGCCGATCTCCGCCTTGCTCTCGGTCCCGATGCGAACCGGCACGCGGCGCTGGAGCGCCAGCGCGAGGTCGAACAGGCGGCCGATGCGGCCCGATTTCAGCTCAAGCTCCACCTCGCTGATTCGGGCGCAGGCGTTGCCGGCGGTGATCTGGCCATCGTCCACCGCCACCTCGATGGAGGTCAGGGCGTCCGGGCGGACGAGCAGGGTGGTGCGCCGGAACTCGGTGGTGAACAGCGGCACCAGCGCCCCACGTGCGTCCTCCGGCACCAGGGCAGCCACGCCCTCGGCGTCGAAAGGCGTCATGTCGGGGGCGGCCGTGGGGATGGTCCAGTCCCATTTCTTGCGGATGGCCACAGCCGCCGAATCGCCGGGGGTGGCGGCGTTGATGGTCTTCAGCGTCTGCACGAAGCGGTCGCCGTCCTGCCGCACCCGCAGGGCCACGCCCCCCAGGAACAGGC
The DNA here is from genome assembly GCF_013340925.1 of Azospirillum formosense. Classification (GTDB taxonomy): domain Bacteria; phylum Pseudomonadota; class Alphaproteobacteria; order Azospirillales; family Azospirillaceae; genus Azospirillum; species Azospirillum formosense. The sequence goes on along the minus strand of NZ_WHOR01000010.1, from coordinate 28,748 downwards.
GGCGGTCCGGCGTGTCGTAATAGACGGTGCGCAGGTCGCGGACGGCCGGCGCGCCCTCCGCCTTCTCCTTCAGCGCGGGCAGTTCCGCAACGCGGGGTAGGTCGCGCGGGTCGAGATGGAGCTTCATCTCCACCTCGCGCACGGCGGACACCGTGGCGGGTGCGCCGGAGGGGGCGTTGTTCTGGGGCGCGGAAGACACGGGGGCGACTCCTGCTCGGTTCCGGGCCTGCTCTGTTCGGGGTTGAAATACCCCATTTGGCCTAAGGGCGTTAAGAGAGTTTCCGCGGCAGGATGAAATCGGCCAGCCGTCCCGCCCCGCTGTCCAGGTCGGCCCAGCGGGCCGCTTCGAACAGAATTACGGCGCAGGCAGCGGTCGGAAACTTCTCCGCCAACGCCTCACGGTGCCGCTCGTCGCCGCTGCCGGTCAGTTCGCGGGCAAGGTCGTGGAGGTCCGGGTTGTGGGCGACCAGCATCAGCGACGACACGGAATCCGGCGCGTCGCGCAGCCGTTCCAGAAGGACGCGCGCCCCGCACAGGTAAAGGCCGCGCTCGCGCTCCACGGGGATGTCCGGCGCGTCCATCACCTCCAGAAGACGGTCGGCGGTGTCCGCCGCGCGCCGGGCGGTGGAGCACAGCACCATCCCGATGCGTGCGCCGCGGTCCTTCAGTTCGTGGCCGACCAGCCGGGCCGCCTTCCTGCCCCGCGGCGCCAGCGGGCGGTCGTGATCGTCCAGGGAAGGATCGTCCCACGCGGACTTGCCGTGGCGCATGAGATACAGGGTCTTCATCGAGGCGGTCCCTTCCTGTCCGGATCGCGGTCCGGCGGGATGCGCCGGGGGTGCGACTGTTTTCGCAGCGGTATTATCGTGGCGGCAGTATTATGCTGTCTGACCCAAAACCGTAACGTAGTTGGGGTAGGTTGCCAGGCCCGTCGACCGCGGCGGGGCGGTTCGGCCCGACCGGACTGTAGCGGCACCACCCATCACGCAAAAGCCCGAGGCTGCTGTGACCGAACTTCAGGACTTGGAAGCGACCTGCATCGAAGCGGACGCGCCGGAGCGCTTCATCAACCGCGAACTGTCGTGGCTGGCCTTCAACCAGCGCGTCCTGGATGAGGCGTCCAACCCGAACCACCCGCTGCTCGAGCGGCTGAGGTTCCTGTCGATTTCGTCCAGCAACCTCGACGAGTTCTACATGGTCCGCGTCGCCGGCCTGAAGGGGCAGGTGGCCGCGGGGGTGAAGACCCCCAGCGCCGAGAACCTGACCCCGGCCCAGCAGCTCACCGCGGTGAACCAGCGCATCGTCGAGCTGATGAACGCGCAGCAGACCATGTGGCGCAGCCTGAAGCAGGACCTGCGCGAGGCCGGCATCATGGTGGTCGGTGCCGAGGACCTGACCGAGGGGGAGAAGGACTGGCTGGAGGCCAAGTTCCTCGACGACATCTTCCCCATCCTGACCCCCATTGCCGTGGACCCGGCGCACCCGTTCCCCTTCCTGCCCAACCTGGGTTTCTCGCTGGCGCTGCAACTGCACGAGCCGGTGAAGGGGCGGCATCTCGACGCGCTGGTGCCGCTGCCGGCGCAGCTCGACCGCTTCATCCGCCTGCCGGGCTCGGAGATCCGCTTCATCCAGCTGGAAAAGCTGGTGATGCTGTTCATCGACCGGCTGTTCCCGCCGTTCCAGGTCAAGGCCCACGGCGTCTTCCGCGTGCTGCGCGACAGCGAGATGGAGATCGAGGAGGAGGCGGAGGATCTGGTCCGCACCTTCGAAAGCGCGCTGAAGCGCCGCCGCCGCGGCAGCGTCATCCGGCTGGCCACCGACGCCGGCATGGCCGCCGACCTGCGCGAGTTCCTGCGCCACGAGCTGCGCGTCTCGAACGACGACGTGTTCATCCTGGACGGGCTGATCGGCCTGTCGGACACCCGCCAGCTCATCGTCGACGAGCGGCCCGATCTGGTCTTCCGCCCCTTCAACGCCCGCTTCCCGGAGCGCATCCGCGACTTCGGCGGCGACTGCTTCGCGGCCATCCGCGACAAGGACATCGTCGTCCACCATCCGTACGAAAGCTTCGACGTGGTGGTGCAGTTCATCCGGCAGGCGGCGCGCGACCCGCAGGTGGTCGCCATCAAGCAGACGCTCTACCGCACCAGCAAGGACAGCCCGATCGTCGCCGCGCTGATCGAGGCGGCGGAGGCCGGCAAGTCGGTGACCGCCCTGGTCGAGCTGAAGGCCCGTTTCGACGAGGAGGCCAACATCCGCTGGGCGCGCGATCTCGAGCGCGCCGGCGCCCAGGTCGTCTACGGTTTCGTCGATCTGAAGACGCACGCCAAGGTGTCGCTGGTGGTGCGGCGCGAGAACAAGGCGCTGCGCAGCTACGTGCATTTCGGGACGGGCAACTACCACCCGATCACGGCGAAGGTCTACACCGACCTGTCCTTCTTCACCTGCGATCCGGCGCTCTGCCACGACGCGGCGGTGATGTTCAACTACATGACCGGCTACGCCACGCCGAAGCTGTTGGAGAAGATCGCCATCGCCCCGATCACGCTGCGCCAGAAGCTGGGCCAGCTGATCGACGCGGAGGTCGCCAACGCCGCCGCCGGCAAGCCCGCCCACATCTGGGTGAAGCTGAATTCGCTGGTCGATTCGGAGATCATCGACCAGCTCTACAAGGCGTCGCAGAAGGGCGTGCAGATCGACATGGTGATCCGCGGCATCTGCTGCCTGCGCCCCGGCGTCAAGGGCCTGTCCGAGAACATCCGGGTGCGCAGCATCGTCGGGCGCTTTCTGGAGCATGGGCGCGTCATCTGCTTCGCCAACGGCCACGCGCTGCCCAGCCCGCAAGCCAAGCTCTACATCTCCTCCGCCGACTGGATGACGCGCAACCTGGACCGCCGCATCGAGACGCTGGTGCCCATCGAGAACCCGACGGTGCACGAGCAGGTGCTGGACCAGATCATGGTCGCCAACCTGAAGGACGAGGCGAACACCTGGAAACTCGGCCCCGATGGCGTTTATCATCGGGTGGAGGCTGGTCCGGACGCGTTCAGCGCCCATAACTACTTCATGACGAACCCCAGCCTGTCGGGGCGCGGCAGTGCGCTCAGCAGCAAAAAGACGCCGCCGCGGTTGAAGCTGCGTACGGTCATCTGATTGAGGACATCGGTTGCTTATGACGCCGGCGCAGGAACACACGGTTGCCAGCAAGGTCGACCCCAAGGTCGATAGGGGCGAGCGGATCGCCGTCATCGACATCGGGTCCAACTCGATCCGGCTCGTCGTCTATGACGCTCTGAAACGGTCGCCCCTGCCGGTCTTCAACGAGAAGGTCCTGTGCGGGCTCGGCCGCGGGGTCGAGAAGACCGGCTGCCTGAACCCGGACGGCGTGATCCAGGGCCTGGAGGCCCTGGAACGCTTCGCCCTGCTGGTCGCCGGCATGCGCGTCGGGCGGCTGGACGTCATCGCCACGGCGGCGGTGCGCGACGCCACGGACGGGCCGGCCTTCATCCAGCGGGTGAAGGACCGCACCGGCCTCGACGTCAGCGTCATCAGCGGCGAGGAGGAGGCGCGGCTGTCCGCCATGGGCGTGCTGTCCGGCACCCCCGCCGCGGACGGGCTGGTCGGCGACCTCGGCGGCGGCAGCCTGGAGCTGGTGCGGCTGGAGCGCGGCGTGATCGGCGAGCATCTGACGATGCCGCTGGGGCCGTTGCGCCTGATGGAGCTGAACCCGGCCAAGCCGAACGGGCTGGTCCGCGCCATCGACCAGCATCTGGAGAAGCTGGACTGGCTGGCCCAGATGCGCGGCAAACCCTTCTTCCCGGTCGGCGGCGGCTGGCGGGCCCTGGCCAAGCTGCACATGGAGCATGTGAAGCACCCGCTGCACATCATCCACCATTACACGGTGCCCTTCGCCGAGGCACGGGACTTCGCCGGGCTGATCGCCAAGCAGAGCCGGTCCTCGCTGGAGAAAATGTCCGGCTCCCGTCGCCGGATCGACACGCTGCCCTACGCGGCGCTGGTGTTCGAGCGGCTGCTGCGGATGGTCCAGCCGTCCAGCGTGGTGTTCTCGGCCTTCGGGCTGAGGGAAGGGCATCTGTACGCGCTGCTCGATTCCGAGGCGCAGCGGCAGGACCCGCTGATCGCCGCGGTGGAGGATTGGGCGCAGCGCTTCGTCCGCATTGGCGACCCGGCTCTTCTGGTGTCCTGGACCGGCAATCTCTTCGCCGGGGAGGACGACGCGGCCCTGCGGCTGCGGCAGGCCGCCTGCCTGTTGAGCGACGTGGGCTGGGCCGAGCATCCCGATTACCGGGCGGAGCACGCCTGCCTGCGCATCCTGCGCTACCCGTTCCCCGGCATCGACCACGACGAGCGGGCCTTCCTGGCGCTGGCCGTCTACGCCCGCTACGCCGGGTCCATCGACGGGCCGGGAACGCCCAACGCGGTCACCGCGGGGCCGCGGGCGCTGCTCAGCGATGCCCAGGCGCGCAAGGCGCTGGTTCTGGGGCTGGCGCTGCGACTGGCCCATACGCTGACCGGCGGGGCCACGGCGCTGCTGCAGCGCACGGCGCTGAAGGTGTCGGGGGAGCGGCTGGTGCTGACCCTGCCGGACGATTTCAGCGTGCCGGCCGGCGAGACGGTGCAGCGGCGCCTGGACGCGCTGGCGAAGGCGCTGAACCGCAAGGGCGAGATCATGCCCCCGGCTAGGCCCCAGGCGGCGGAGTAGAGGTTTTTACCCCTCTCCCGTCCCGGGAGAGGGAGGGACCCGCCGCGAAGCGGTGGGAGGGTGAGGGTGCCCTCAAGGATCAGTGCCTTGATTCTCGCACGACCCTCACCCGCCTGCTTCGCAGGCACCCTCTCCCGGGGCGGGAGAGGGGATCAAACTGCAAAGGCTTTCACGCCACCTTGGCGTGGGCGATGGCCTCGCGGACGCTCACGCCCTTGCGAAGGATGTTGTCCACGGCGCGGCCCTGCACCATGGTGATGCCGACCTTGTGGGCATAGACCAGGCTCGACACGCTGTCGCAGCGCGCCAGGATGAACTTGCAGCGGTCCTGCTCCTGGATGCGCTCCATGAAGTACTTCTCGAAGGTCGGGTCCATCTCCAGCATGTCGTTGGACCAGAAGATCTTCGCGTAGTCGGCGTTCAGGTACTCCAGATCGAAGTTCGTCACCCAGAAGGGGTTCAGCCCATCCACCGCGATCTGGTAGCGGCGGTCCTGGGCGAATTCCACGACCTCGTTGAACAGCGACAGATTCTCGATCAGGTCGCCCTTGGAGATCTCAAGCACCACCTGCCCGCGGAAATCGAGCGGAAGCCGCTCGTCGAACTTCACGAAGCCGGTGGAGATGACCGTGGACAGATTGATGTTGATGCCGATGCGCCGGCCCCGCATGAAGCTGAGGCCGTGGTTCAGCGCCCGCAGCACCGACTGGTCGAGGTTGGCCGTGAAATAGTTGAACAGCCACTTGTTGGCCGTGATGTCGTAGTCCGGGCAGAGCCGTTCCTGAAGCAGCTTGATCGAGATGTAGAGTTCGAAATAGGCCATGTCCTCTTCGGCGTTGCGGCCGATGTTGGCGATGGCCTGGTTGAACAGGAAGGGCGACAGGTCGAACATCTGCATGGAGCGTTCGAGCTTCGCCATCTCCTCCAGCGTGATCGGCGGCTTCGTCTCGTTGGAATGATCGCCGGTCTCGTTGGCCTGCAATTCCTCGATGAAACGGATGACGTTGATGAAGTTCAACGCCAGTTCCATGATCGAGTAGAGCGAGAATTCCTTGTAGGGATTCGCTCCGGTCAGCGTCGTTTTCGCCAGGAAGATCTGCTCGACCTTCTGGCAGACGTCGGTGACTCCGGTCAGCTTCAGCCCCTTGTAGAGGATGATGACGTCGCCGTTGGAAATATTGAAGGATTGCAGATAGGAGGCCTTGCTCGCCAGTTCCTGGATGATCGTGCGGACGATCATCTGGCTGGAGGGGTCCTTGTCCCGCAGCAGCGACAGGTGCATGTGGATCAGCCGCATACCCTGCAATTCAGATTTTGCGGAGCGGAGAAGATTCAGCAGCTTGTCGTTGTCAAATTCGGGCTTCTGGTCCTTCGCGGCGGCGACGGCGGCCTGCTTCTCCGTCGTGGAGAGGCGGACGCGGTCGCGTCCCATGGGTGGTTTGCCGCCGAACCTGCTCATACGCGAAATCCCCCGGGTGTGCGCATAGGGCGTGTGCGCACCTTGTAGGCGAGAATTCCATCCGCGAACCAAACCGAGCCGATACACGGCATGGATACGGAGCCCGTGACTTATTAGCCCTGACCTTTTTTAACAATGCCTTAAAGCGCTGTTAATTGCGATGAAATGTTTCATAATTTTGGCTAAACGTCGCGATGCTGATCGAACCTGTAACGTCCCGGACCGACTCTTGCGCCGCTCTGGAACGATTCTGGATAGGGCCGTTTACGACCCCTCTCCATTGCCGGCCGGAACGATTCGGACACGGCGGTCGAGCACCGCCAGCCCGATGCGGCCATGCTTCAGCGCCAGCGCGTCTTCGCCGAACAATTCCCGGCGCCAGCCCTGCATCGCGGGCACCTGGGCCTCGTCGTCCGCGGCGATGGCCTCCAGATCGGCGGCGGAGGCGATCAGCTTGGACGCCACGTTGTTCTCTTCGCACTTCATCTTCAGGAGAACACGCAGCAATTCAACTATGGGTTGCAGTCCAGGCGGCGGCTCCTCCCGCGGTTCGACGCGCGGCAGTTCGGAGTCCGGCAGGTCCAGCCCCTTCTGAACGCAGGCCAGCACCTCGGCGCCCTGGCGGCCTTCCGCGAAGCCGCGGCCCATGCCGCGCGTGCGGGCGAGGTCGTCCACGCTGGTCGGGGCGTGGGCGGCGATTTCCAGCAGCGCCTCGTCCCGCAGCACGCGGGAGCGGGGCAGGTCGCGGCGCTGCGCCTCGCGCTCCCGCCACGCCGCCAGCTCCTTCAGCACGGCCATGAAGCGCGGCTTGTTGGTCCGCACCTTCAGCCGCAGCCAGGAGCTGTCCGGGTCCGCCTGATAGGTGGCCGGGTCGGTCAGGACGGCCATCTCCTCCTCCAGCCAATGGGCGCGGCCGGAGCGGACGAGGCGGCGCTTCAGCTTCTCATAGGCCGGGCGCAGGTGGATCACGTCGGACAGGGCGTAGGTCAGCTGCCGCTCGGTCAGCGGGCGCTGCGACCAGTCGGTGAAGCGGCTGGACTTGTCGATGCGCGCCCCGGCCAGCTTGGTGACCAGCGTCTCGTACCCCACGCTCTCGCCGAAGCCGCAGACCATGGCGGCGACCTGGGTGTCGAACAGCGGGTGGGGGATCTGGCCGGACAGGTGCCAGAAGATTTCCACGTCCTGCCGGGCGGCGTGGAACACCTTGAGGATGGCCGGGTCCACCATCACGCGGAACAGCGGCGCAAGGTCGATGCCCTCGGCCAGCGGGTCGATGGCGACCGCGCCGTTCGGCCCGCCGACCTGCACGAGGCAGAGCTGCGGCCAATAGGTCTTCTCGCGCAGGAATTCGGTGTCGACGGTGATGTAGTCCACCCCGGCCAGCGAGCGGCAGAAGGCGTCAAGGTCTTCGGTGGTCGTGATGAGTGTCATGCGGGCTTCATACACGAGCGCGCGACCGCGCGAAAGCTCGCCCTTCGGCAACTCTCCCAGCGTGCAGCGGACGCGGATGGCGACTTGACATTCCCGCGCGGTCGGTGTGGTGTGTCGGGCCGCCTTTCCGCGCAGGATTCCGACCTTTTCCAAGGTGTTTCGACCCATGCACCCCTACCGCACGCACACCTGCGGCCAGCTTCGCGAAGAGAACGCCGGTCAGATTGTCCGCCTGTCGGGCTGGATCAACCGCAAGCGCGACCATGGACAGCTTCTGTTCATCGACCTGCGCGACCATTACGGCCTGACGCAGTGCGTGGTCGATACCTCCAACCCGGCCTTCCAGGCGGCGGAGCGGCTGAAGCTGGAATCGGTCATCACCGTGACCGGCAAGGTGGTCAAGCGCACGGCGGAGACCATCAACGACCGCCTGCCGACCGGCCGCATCGAGGTGCAGATCGCCGAGCTGACGGTGCAGGGCGAGGCGGAGCAGATCCCGCTTCAGGTCAACCAGGACACCGACGCCGGCGAGGACGTGCGCCTGCGCTACCGCTTCCTGGATCTGCGCCGCGAGCGCATCCACGAGAACATCCTGCTGCGCTCGCGAGTCATCGCGTCGGCGCGCCGCCGCATGATCGACCAGGGCTTCACCGAGTTCCAGACGCCGATCCTGACCGCCTCCTCGCCGGAGGGTGCGCGCGACTATCTGGTGCCGAGCCGCAACCATCCGGGCAAGTTCTACGCGCTGCCCCAGGCGCCGCAGCAGTTCAAGCAGCTGCTGATGGTCGCCGGGTTCGACCGCTACTTCCAGATCGCCCCCTGCTTCCGCGACGAGGACGCCCGCGCCGACCGCAGCCCGGGCGAGTTCTACCAGCTCGACTTCGAGATGTCCTTCGTCACCCAGGAGGACGTGTTCGCCGCCATCGAGCCGGTGCTGCACGGCATCTTCGACGAGTTCGGCGGCTTCCGCCGCGAGACGCCGCCGGCCATCGACAAGCCGCCCTTCCGCCGCATCTCCTTCGCGGAGTCGATGCTGAAGTACGGCAACGACAAGCCGGACCTGCGCAATCCGCTGGAGATCACCGACGTCACCGCCGTCTTCAAGCGCGACGACGTGGAGTTCCGCGCCTTCAAGCAGACGCTGGAGAAGGGCGGCGTGGTCCGCGCCATCCGCGCCCCGAAGGTGTCCGACAAGCCGCGCAGCTTCTTCGACAAGCTGAACGACTGGGCGCGCGGTCTGGGCGCTCCGGGTCTCGGCTACATCATCTTCGAGGCGGCGGGCGGCAAGGGCCCGATCGCCAAGTTCGTGCCGGAGGCCGCTCAGGCGGAGCTGCGCACGGCGGCGGGCGTGGAGGACGGCGACGCGGTCTTCTTCGTCTGCGACCAGCCCGGCCCGGCGGCCAAGCTGGCCGGCTTCGCCCGCACGAAGATCGGCGAGGAGCTGGACCTGATCAAGAAGAACGCCTTCCGCTTCTGCTGGATCGTCGACTTCCCGATGTACGAGCTGGACGAGGAAACCAACAAGGTCGTCTTCAGCCACAACCCCTTCTCCATGCCGCAGGGCGGCCTGGAGGCGCTGAACACGATGAACCCGCTGGACATCAAGGCGTACCAGTACGACATCGTCTGCAACGGCGTGGAGCTGTCCTCGGGCGCCATCCGGAACCATCTGCCGGAGCTGATGTACAAGGCGTTCGAGATCGCCGGCTACCCGCCGGAGGAGTTGGAAGCCCGCTTCGGCGGCATGCTCAGCGCCTTCAAGCTGGGCGCCCCGCCGCACGGCGGCTCGGCCCCGGGCATCGACCGCATCGTGATGCTGCTGGCCGACGAGCCGAACATCCGCGAGGTCATCGCCTTCCCGTTGAACCAGCGCGCGGAAGACCTGCTGATGCAGGCCCCGGCCCCGGTGGATCAGGCGCGCCTGCGCGAACTGCACCTGAAGCTGGACCTGCCGAAGCCGAAGGTCGCCGCCGAGACGCCGAAGGCCGCCAGCTGACGGTCCGGGATTTTCCTTCCTTTCCCGCTTCGGCGGGGAGGGAAGGGCGGTCCAACAAGAAAGCCCCCCGGCCTTGCGGACGGGGGGCTTTCTTGTTGGGAGCCGGAAGGCGAAACCGGAAGGCGTCAGGCCGCGACGTTGCCGGCGGGAGCCGATCCGATCATGCGATAATAATTGGAGTCGACCAGGACGAGGCAGCTCAGCGTCTTCGCGTCGCCTTCGTCCTCCGTGCTGACCACGCGGGCATGCGGGATGCCGAACAGGGTCACGGTCTCCCGCACGCGCCAGGACCGCCCGTTGGTCGCCCCAACGGTCTGGAACACCTGTCCCACCAAAACCTGCTTCTTGGCCATAGGAAAACCCTCATCCTGCTGTCGGTGCGCGACACGAATCCGCGGCGGCGTGGCCGCGCACCATGCACAGTCTAGGCCAGCTTCCTCAAAACATGGCAAAATGATTTGTAACGAAATGCGCCATGGGCTGTGACCTTTGGCCCGGCCGTCAGCAACCCGATTTCGGCAGCGCTTCCACCTTCTCCAGAATGGCGTTCACGGTGAAGTCGCCGTAGTCGATCTGCATGGATTCGGCGACGCCGTTCTGAAGCAGGCGCAGGCTCATCTCGTACTCCGGCTGGGCCGAATCGCTTTTCAGCGGGAAGAAGGCCATGCGCACCGGCCACGCCTTCTTGCCCTTCAGCAGCGGATCGGCACCATCCTCCTTGGTCTGGACCGCCGTGCCGATGACCGTGGACACCTCGGTCGCCCCCTCCGAATCGGCGCCGTCGAAGACGACCCGGTTGAAGAAGGTGTCGCCGGCGCTGGCATGGTCGAGCACCGCCAGGGTGTGGGCGGTGGGGAACATGGTGTCGGGGGGCAGTTCCATGTCCTGGGGCTCCGGCTTGGAGAAGGCGGCGGTGCCGGTGCCGTCCTTGGCCAGCCGGGCGTCGCCGCGCACCTCCTCGTCCTCCTCACCGTTGATCAGCTTGCGGACGTTGAAGCGGTAGCGCTGGCCGTCCTTGGCCTCCCAGGTCGTGTAATTGGTGGTCATCGCCATCTCGTCGCCCTCGGCGTAGACGAAGCGGAGCTGGAAGCGCTGCTCCGTCGTCCAGCCGTCGCAGGCGTCGGCCCATTCGAACAGCATGCGGCCCCGCACGTCGCTGACCTTGGAGCTGTTGCGGGCGGACAGCAGCGACATCTTATAGACGGCACGGTGAGGCAGGATGTTCGCCGCGGCACCGGCGGCGGCCCCCACCGCCGCGCCCGCCGCGTTGGCGGGCGCCGCCTGGGCCGGGCCGGCGGCGGGAAGAGCGGTCAGGGACACCAGGAACGCGCCGAAGGTCGCGCAAAGGGCGAGGCGGGCGGCGGAGCGGCGGTTCTGCAAAGCGACATCCACAGGTGATTGGCAGCGTCGGATGGATTATGGGTGTTTCGGCGTCGGAGCGGAAGGCCCGACCCCCCGAATAAACGGAAGGCTGAGGACAGAAACATGCGCAGCGATACCCCCGCGTCACGGCCCGTCCTCCTGGTGACCCGACGCCTGCCCGACGCGGTGGAGGCCCGCGCCGCGCGCGATTTCGACGCTCGGCTGAACCCGCAGGACCGCGCGCTGTCCGGCGCCGACATCGCCGCCCTGGCGCGGGAGGCCGGCGCCGAGGGCGTTCTCTGCACCGCCGGGGACCGGCTGGACGCTGCGGCCATCGCGGCCCTGCCCGACGCTGTGCGGATCGTCGCCACCTTCTCCGTCGGCACCGACCATATCGACCTGAACGCGGCCAAGGCCCGCGGCCTGATCGTCACCAACACCCCGGACGTGCTGACCGACGCGACCGCCGACATCGCGCTGCTGCTGATGCTCGGCGCGGCGCGTCGCGCGTCGGAGGGGGAACGGATGATCCGCGCCGGCGCCTGGACCGGCTGGACGCCGACCCAGCTTCTCGGCACTCATCTCGGCGGAAAGCGGCTGGGCATCGTGGGCATGGGCCGAATCGGGCAGGCGGTGGCGCGGCGGGCGCGCGCCTTCGGCATGACCATCCACTACTCCAACCGGCGCCGCCTGCCCTCGGAGCAGGAGGCCGGCGCCGTCTACCACGCCGATCCCGAAGAGATGCTGGCGGTTTGCGACGTGCTGTCTCTGCATTTTCCGGCGACTCCGGACACCACCCGTTGGCTGAAAGCGGAGCGGATCGAGCGCCTGCCGCCGGGCGCCATCGTGGTCAACACCGCCCGCGGCTCGGTCGTCGACGACGAGGCCCTGATCGCCGCCCTGGCCTCCGGACGGCTGGCCGCCGCGGGGCTGGACGTGTTCGAGAACGAGCCGAATCTGCACCCCGGCTACCGCGGGCTGGAGAACGCCTTCCTGCTGCCGCATCTGGGCAGCGCCACGGTGGAAACCCGCAACGCCATGGGCTTCAGGGCGCTCGACAATCTGGACGCCGTCTTCGCCGGTGCGGCGGCGCCGGACCGCGTGGTGTGACGCCGCCGCATGCGCGCCTGTCGGGAGCACGACAGTCCTTTTGTTCGAAAGCCGTTCAAAAGAGAAAACAAATCAAAAATAGATAAAATTTTCCGTAACGGGCTGTTCTCCAGGCAAATTCTGCCTGGAGGACGGCCGGGCCCGGCAAAGATTGCCGGGACGAAAGGCTTAGTCTTCTGGATTTCCTCATATGGCACGGCGATTGCTTCGAATTCGGCGCAGCTAGTGCCGATCATGTGGAGAAAGCCCATGAACGCCGTCGTGACCGCTCAGGATCTGGAAGCCATTGCCGCCGACCACCACGACGGGCTGCCTTTCGACCGAGGGAACCACGACCGGCTGCTGCGGATGCCCCCCTTGCGCGGGGGCCGCATCGCCCATTCGGCGGCGATCGTGACCGTCGAGGCACCGGCCTTGGAGAGCCAGCTTGCCGAGGCCCGCGCCACCATTGCCGAACAGCGCGACCGGATCGCCTATCTGGAAAGCCTGTCCATGACGGACGAACTGACCGGCCTGCTGAACCGCCGCGGTTTCTTCAGCCATTTCCGGCGTGAGATCGCCGCCGCGCGGCGGCAGGGCGCCAAGGAAAACGGCAAGGGCGGCGGGGTGCTGGTCATCATCGATCTGGACGGCTTCAAGCGGATCAACGACACCCATGGGCACATCGCCGGCGACGCCTATCTGCGGCAGGTCGCGCAATTGCTCGTCGGGTCGGTCCGAGAGGAGGACGTGGTGGCCCGGCTGGGCGGGGACGAGTTCGCGCTGCTGCTGACCAACACCGACGCGGACTGCGGCGACGTCCGCGTCCGGCAGATCGCCGCGGCGGCAGGCCGAAGTTGCGTCCGATGGAACAACACCGACCTGCCGGTCCGCTTCTCCTTCGGGGTGCAATCCTATGGGGGCGACGACCGGGAAGAGGATGTGATCCGCCTCGCCGACTCCCGCATGTACAGCAACAAGGCCGGCCGCCGGCCGCGCCCGGCGGGGCGCAAGACCGCTCAGCCGTCCGGCCATCGTCCGGTGAACGCGCGGACCACCGCCTGAACCGGCGCCACCGCGGAACAGAGGCATCGGGGCAGCCTGTCGCACCCCCCAGGCCGGGCTTGACCGGACCGTCGTTCCAGCCGCAGCATCTGCACCTTTCCGTCGCATAGGTGCTTGCCCTGAACACGTCTTCGGATCGTCCGGATCCCATTTCGCCCCAGCCCCCGGCCGGCCGATCAACCGCAGGCGCCGCCGATTGGATACAGCCGCACGGCGCCCTGGTGGCGCTGCACAGCGATGACGGGACGATCCTTGCCTGCAGCGCGAACACCGCGGACTTCCTTGGTCTGGTGCCGGAACGGCTGCTGGGACATGGCGCGGGGGCGCTCGAGCTTCCCGAACTTGCGGATCTGCTGGCGAGGCTGCGCGCCCTGCCGCCGGACCTGCGGGTGCTGGGCTTGCACGCGTCCGTGACGCCGCCGGGAGGCCGGCCGCTCCCGGCTTTCCTGCATGAGCACGGCGGACGGGTGATCATCGAGGTGGAAAGGCCGCCCGCCGGAGAGGAGCACTGGCCCGCCACGGCCGCGCCGGCCGGCCTCCTGCCGGGCATCACCGTCCTGCGCGACACCGCGGGGCTGGAGGCCATGGCGGCCCACACCGCCCAGACCGTCCGTCGTCTCACCGGGATGGACCGCGTGATCGTCTGCCGCTTCGACGCCTTCGGCAACGGGGAGGTGGTGGCACGGGACGAGGCGCCGGATTGGGGCTACGCCGTCCCGGATCTCCGGCCCGGCGCGGCCCTGCCGGCGGGTGCCTTCGACCGCGGTCCGGACGGGCACCCGCGGTTGCGCGTGGTCCTTGATCATGCGACTGAGCCGGTTCCTCTCCTGCACGCCGACACGGCGGTTCCGCCGCCGGATCTGGCCCACGCGCATCTGCGCAGCCCGCCTCCGGCCTGCCGGGCCTTCCTGCGGAGCATGGGAGCCGGGGCGGCCCTGACCGTGCCGATCATCCATGGCGGCAAGCCGTGGGGGGTGATCTCGGGCCATCGCCGCCGGCCCCATGGGGTGCCGCCGGCCGTACGGATGCTGGCCGCCATGGCCGCCGACGCGCTCAGCCTGATGCTGGACACCGCCGAGCGTGCCGTGGAGCGGGAGCGCCGGGTCGCCCACGCCGCGCGGCAGGCGGAAGTAAACCAGGCCAAGTCGGACTTCCTCACCGGGATGAGTCATGAGCTTCGCACACCGCTGAACGCCATCATCGGCTACGCGGATTTCCTGCTGCATCCGGGGACTGGTCCGCTGACCGACCGGCAGCGCGAGTTCATCGGCAACATCCGCGCCTCGGGCGCGCATCTTCTGGAACTGATCAACGACGTGCTGGACCTGTCGAAGATCGAGGCGGGGCACGTCGATTTGCACGATGAGGATGTGGATGTCGCGGGCGTCGTGGGCGAGGTCTACGCGCTTCAGGAACTGTCGCTGGCGTCGGCGGGCCTGGCCTTCGACGCCTCGTTCCCCCGGCCGCTGCCGCGCCTGCGCGCGGACCGGCGGTCGCTGCGGCAGATCCTGCTGAACCTGCTGTCCAACGCCGTCAAGTTCACTCCGGCGGGCGGTCGCGTCGCCGTCGACGTGACGCGCACGGAGGATGAGGCCGGAACCGGGCTGCGAATCGCCGTGATCGACACCGGAATCGGCATCCCGGAGGAACACCGCTACACCGTGCTGGAGCCCTTCCGGCAGGTGCCGGGCGAACGCATCCGCAGCGGCGCCGGGACCGGCTTGGGCCTGTCCATCGTACGCTCCCTGGTGGAGGCCCACGGCGGTCGGCTCTCCCTGTCCAGTGCGCCGGGGCAGGGCACGCGAATCGACCTGCATTTTCCGTCGGCGCGGGTGATCTCATGATGGAATCCGTGGAATCCTCGGGACTTCGCGGCGAGCGGCGGGCCGGCGACGGCATCGCTAACGACAATTTAACCGTCGCGGCGGGACAGTGAACGGGCTATACCGGTCTCTCCGGGTGTGGTCGCTGCAAGCAGGAGCGCGGGTGGCACGATGCCCGCGGAACCGAACAGCCCCAAGAAGGCGCCGATGGACGACCGAACCGTGAAGCGTGTCCTGATCGTCGAGGACAACGAGCTGAACATGAAGCTCTTCCACGATCTGCTGGAAGCGCACGGCTACGCGACGCTTCAGACCCGCAACGGAATGGATGCCTTGGCCATAGCGCGGGAGCACCATCCGGATTTGATCCTCATGGACATCCAGTTGCCGGAGGTGTCGGGGCTGGAGGTGACGCGCTGGATCAAGGACGATCCGACACTCAGGTCCATCCCGATCATCGCGGTGACCGCCTTCGCGATGAAGGGGGACGAGGAGAAGATCCGGGAGGGCGGCTGCGAGGATTACATCGCCAAGCCGATCTCGGTGACGAAGTTCCTGGAAACTGTTCAGAAATTCCTCCGTTAACCTGTTAAGGGATCGGTCGCACGTTCCATGTCCGCTCGCGTCCTCGTCGTCGACGATGTCCTTCCGAACGTGAAGCTGCTCGCGGCGAAGCTGACGCGCGAGTATTTCAACGTCATCACCGCCAGCAATGGCCCCGAGGCGCTGGAGATGGTCCGGCGGGAGTCGCCTGACATCGTTCTGCTCGACGTCATGATGCCCGGCATGGACGGATTCGAGGTGTGCGAGAAGATCCGGTCCAACCCCGCGACCATGCACATCCCGGTGGTGATGGTCACCGCCTTGTCGGACGGCGCCGACCGGGTGCGCGGGCTGGAGGCCGGAGCCGACGACTTCCTGACCAAGCCGGTCAACGATATTGCGCTGTTCGCGCGGGTGCGGTCGCTTGTCCGTCTGAAGATGATGATGGATGAATGGCGGCTGCGCGAGACGACCTCCGGCCAGTTGGGGGTTCTGGAGCCCACCGGAACGCTGAGCAGCGAATCCTTCGAGGGTGCCCGCGTCCTCGTGCTGGAGGATTCGCTTCTTGATCTGGACAGGGTCGCTGAGACGCTGAAGCGCGACCACGACCATGTGATGGCCGCCGACACCTGCGCCGCGGCGCTGGAGCGCGCGCTGGGCGACGATCTGGACCTTGTGGTCATCAGCCTGACCCTGATGCACGAGGATGGCCTGCGCCTGTGCTCTCAACTGCGCTCGCACGAGCGGACCCGGCAGGTGCCGATCCTTCTGATGGTGGAGGAGGGGGACCTGAACCGGGTCGCCAAGGGGTTGGAACTCGGCGCCAACGACTACATCAGCAAGCCCATCGACCGGAACGAACTGCTGGCACGCGCCCGCACACAGATCCGGCGCAAGCGCTATCAGGAACGGCTGCGCGCGAACTACGAACACAGCCTGTCGATGGCGCTGACCGACAGTCTGACGGGCGTCTTCAACCGCCGCTACATCAACGCCCATCTGCCGCGGCTGCTGGAGCGGGCGATCGACAACCACAAGCCGGTGGCGATTCTGCTGTTCGATATCGACCATTTCAAGGTCGTCAACGACAGCTATGGGCACATCGTGGGCGACGAAGTGCTGAAGGAGGTGTCCGGCCGGGCCAGCCGCAACCTGCGGACCTTCGATCTGGTGGCGCGGTTGGGTGGCGAGGAGTTCGTGGTCATCCTGCCCGACACCGACGCCGAAGCGGCGCTGACGGTGGCGGAGCGGCTGCGCACCCGGATCGCCGACACTCTGTTCAAGGTGTCCGCCGACGTGGGCGAGATCCCGGTCACGGTGTCCATCGGCGTGACGGTGGGCGGTCGGCTGGGCGACAGCGCCGAAGAGTTGATCCGCCGTGCCGACGAGGCGCTGTACGAGGCCAAGCGCGCCGGGCGCAACCGCACCATCGCCGACCCATCCGCCGCCGACCCTGCCGCCGGTGCCCTGTTGGCTCCCTGACGGGAGGGCTGACGAAGCTGTCCCCTTGGAAAGAACCGGACAACTCCCGGACAAACAAAAGGCCGCCAAAAGGCGGCCTTTCTGATTCCGGCAGTCCGGGAAACCTTACTTGATCTTGGCTTCCTTGAACTCGACGTGCTTGCGCGCCACCGGGTCGTACTTGCGGAACGACAGCTTCTCGGTGGTCTTCTTCGGGTTCTTCTTCTTCACGTAGAAGAAGCCGGTGTCAGCCGTGCTCACCAGCTTGATGAGGACGGTGTTCTGCTTCGCCATGATCTCAATCCCGACTAAAAATCCGAAACCCGCCAGCCCGGCGGGGCGGCGTCGTAGCGGGGGAAGATACCCGCTACAGCCGCGATGTCAAGCCTTTGTAAAGTGGCCGGAAGGGCCGATGGACGTCCTTGTTTTCGCCTGTATTCGAGGCGGAAAACGACTCAGCGCTCCGCCACCGTGTTGGTGGAGGACAGGGCGACCGCGCGCTGGTAAAGCGCCGGTTCAGCGAGAAGGCGCAACGCCACCTTCAGGTCGAGTTCCGGTTCATGCTCCTTCCACGGGCAGGCCTCGCGCAGGCGGGCCAGGGCCTCCTCGTCGTCGGCGGCGCGGGCTCGCCAGCCGGCGAACTGGGTCATCGGGCGCGCCCGGCCGTCGCGCAGGTCGGACAGCAAGGTGACGGGGTCGTCCTGCCCCATGCGGCTGGTGCAGACCGTCGGTTGCACGCCCTGGCGGTGCAGGGTGTAGCCGGCGGGCGTGTAGATGCGGCTCCAGGTCAGGAACAGTTCGCCGTCGTTGGGCAGGCGGGTGACCGTCTGAACGCTGCCCTTGCCGTAGGAGGAGGCACCGACCACCACCGCGCGGCCCGAGTCCTGGAGTGCCGCCGCCACCACCTCGGCGGAGGAGGCGGAACGCCCGTCGACCAGAACCACCAGCGGCATGCCTTCCGCGATGTCGTCGGGACCGGCCTCGAAGCGCTGGCGACTGTCGGGGTGACGGCCCTCGGTCGTGATGATCTTGCCCTGGGCGATGAACAGGTCGGCAACGGCGACCGCCTGGTCGAGCAGGCCGCCGGGGTTGCCGCGCAGGTCGAGCACGAAACCGCGCAGGCCCTTGCCCAGACTCTGCCGCGTGGACAGAATGGCGTCGCGCAGGTTGGACGCGGTGGCGGCGTTGAAGCGGTCCACCTTCAACACGCCGACCTGCTCGGACACGCTGGCGTTCACGGTGTTGGGAACCACGCGCTCCCGCCGGATGGGGGCGCGGCGCGGCGGGTTGTTGTCGCGCGCCACGGTCAGCAGGACCATGGTCCCGGTCGGGCCGCGCAGTCGGTCACGCATGTCCGTCTCGGTCAGGCGCGCGGTCAGGTCGCCGTCGATCGCCAGAAGCTGATCACCGCTGCGGATGCCGGCGCGGTCCGCCGGGCTGCGCGGCAGCACATTGCGGATCAGGATGCGCCCGTTGGCCGCTTCCAGCGACAGGCCGATGCCGCCGTAGCCCTCGCGCTGGGCGCGTTCGCTGGTGGCGCGCTGGGTGCCGGTGTAGCGGGAATAGCCGTCCAGGTCCGTCATCACGGAATCGAGGACCACCTGATAGACCCGCTCCGGCACCGCCTGATAGAGGGTGGGGGAATAGAGGCGGGCGCGTTCCACCGCCTTGGTGGTCAGGGCGGCCCAGCCGGCGGCGTCGGACAGGGAGGGGGCGGCGTACTCCCCGATCAGGCTTCCGGAGACGTACAGACGTACGGTGTTGCCTTGGCGGTCGGCGCGGGCGGTCGGATCGATGGTCGCAAGACCCTTCAGCCCGTCCAGCCCAAGCCGGCCGAAATCGACTTGCTGGAGATACACTTCAGCGATCTTGCCGTACGCGACGGCAAAGACCTGTTCGCTGATGAAGGCGGGTTCGGCCGTGGCGGCGGCGGCCGGACGGGGCAGCGTCCCGCCGGGGCTTCCGAGGCCAAAGGCGAGCATGGCGGCCGCGAGCGGGATCGACAGACGCCCTCGCGGCGAAAATCCTCGTTTCCGTTTGCCCATGGCGCGCCGTACGCGGCCTCCTTTCCCACAGGCGGACCCGGACGGTCGCCCGCCGGATTCGAATGGATAAGGGATAGCACTTCAGAAATGAGGGCTGGCGGGACAAAAGACGGGGGCAAGACTCTTTGTTGTGGAATGTCCACCACTGTGACTCAGCGGCCACGCTTCCGTTGCTTTTGGGTTGCGCGGCCCGCAAAACGGGCGTCCCGTGGAGGGCGGCCGGGGTGGCCGGATTGCAACGGATGATCGGTGCCGCCAGCCAAGTCCCCGCTGATGTCTCCATCGGCGCGGGGCAGGGCGAACAGGGTGCTTCCGGTCAGCGGGTCGGCCTCCATCAGCACCACCTTCACCGCGGCGCCCAGCCGGTAGCTGCGACCGGTGCGCTGGCCGACCAGGGCGTGGGCGCGCTCGTCATGCTCGTACTGGTCGTCGGGCAGGATGCTGGCGGGGATCAGCCCGTCGGCGCCGTTCTCGTCCAGCCGGATGAACAGGCCGAAGCGGGTGACCCCGGAAATCCGCCCGCTGAACAGGCCCCCCACGCGATCGGCCAGGAAAGCGGCGGTGAAGCGGTCGATGGCGTCGCGCTCGGCCGTGGCGGCGCGGCGTTCGGTCATCGAGATGTGCTCGCCGATGTCGGCCAGTCCGGCCATGGCCGCGTCGTCCAGCCCGCCCGGCCCCAGCCCGTGGGCGCGGATCAGCGCCCGATGGACGATCAGATCGGCGTAGCGGCGGATCGGCGAGGTGAAATGGGCATAGCGGTCGAGTGACAGGCCGAAATGGCCGATGTTCTCCGGGCTGTATTCGGCCTGCGACTGGCTGCGCAGGATGACCTCGCTGACCAGTTGCGATTCCGCGGTGCCGGCGGCACGGTCGAGGATCGCGGTGAAGTGGGCCGGGGTCAGCCGCGGCACCCGCGGCAGCGTGTAGCCGATGCCGGTCAGGAACTCGCGCAGCGTCTCCTGCTTGTCGAGCGACGGCTGGTCGTGGACGCGGAACAGGCCGGGCATGGTCGCCCGCTCCAGGCTGTCCGCCGCCGCGACGTTGGCGCAGATCATGAACTCCTCGATCAGACGGTGGCTGTCGAGGCGTTCGCGCGGCGTGATCTCCGCCACCCGCCCGCGCTCGTCCAGCCGGACGCGCCGTTCCGGGAGATCCAACTCCAGCGTGCCGCGCCGCTGCCGGGCCGCCCACAGGCAGCCATAAGCGCCGTAGAGCGGGGCGATGACCGTCTCCAGGAGCGGGGCCGTCGCCTCGTCCGGCGCCCCGTCGCGGGCCGCCTGGACCTGCTCGTAGGTCAGCCTTGCGGCGGAGCGCATCAGACCTCGCACGAAGCGGTGCCGCAGGAGCGCGCCGTTGCGGTCGATCCACAGATGCGCCGCGACGCAGGCGCGGTCCTCCTGGGGGCGCAGCGAGCAGAGATCGTTGGACAGCGCCTCCGGCAGCATCGGCACGACGCGGTCGGGGAAATAGACGGAGTTGCCGCGCTCGAAGGCCGCCCGGTCCAACGCCGAATTGGGGCGCACGTAGAAGGCCACGTCGGCGATGGCGACCAGCAGGTGCCAGCCGCCTGGGTTTGCCGGGTCGGGGTCCGGCTCCGCCCACACCGCGTCGTCGAAATCGCGGGCGTCGGCGCCGTCGATGGTCACCAACGGCAGGTCGCGCAGGTCGGTCCGTCCGGTCAGGGAAGGCACGGCGGTGTGCGTCGCCTCGCGGATGGCGGCGGGCGGAAAGTCGGTGGGCAGTCCGTGGCTGTGGACGGCGATCAGGCTGATGGCGCGCGGCTCCGCCGTGTGACCCAGCCGCTCCGCCACGCGGGCCTGCGGCAGCCCCAGGCGGGCGGCGGGCAGCAGGTCGGCCAGCACCAACTCGCCCGGCTCGGCGTCGTTGCGGTTGGTCGGCAGGACCAGCAGTTCGGTCTTGTTGCGCTTGTCGGTGGGGACGATGCGCCCGCCATCCGCCGCGGGGTAATAAACGCCGAGAACGCGCCCCACCGTGCCATCCAGCCGCCGGATGGTGCGCGCTTCGTAAAGCCGGTCGTTGATGCGGTGCAGCTTCGCCAGCACCCGGTCGCCCGCTCCCAGCGTGGGATGGCCTTTCTTCTCCGGCATCAGGAAAATGCGCGGGGGGTTGCCTTCGCCCGTCCAGGTGATCGGGCGGGCGGTGACCTCGCCGTCCGGATCGACGCCGGTCACCTCCAATACGGCAACCTCCGGCAGCGACTGCGGCGGGGCGACGCGCTTGTTGCGCCCGCGTTCCACGGCGCCGTCGGCCTCCAACTCTTTGAGAAGCTCCTTCAGTCTTTCGCGGTCGTCGCTGCCCGACAGCTTGAAGGCGCGCGCGATCTCGCGCTTGCCGACCGGCGTCGTGCTGGAGCGGATGAAGGAGAGGACCGTGTCCTTATCGGGAAAGCTGCCGGAGCGGCGTGGCGCGTCGTTCAAGGGAATTCGTGCTGTGGAGGGTGGATCGCTTAAGTAAGCCCTGGACGGGAAAAATCCAACCGCGATGCCATGGCATCACCACGGGAACGCTTCAAAAGCGTTCGCCGGCCATTGTCAAAATGGGAAGGTGCCGCTGACGATGATGCCAACCGGCTTCACGCTTGCTGCAAAGACAAAAAGACATTGGGAGAAAGTTGGTTGGGGGACTAGGATTCGAACCTAGGCTGGCGGAGTCAGAGTCCGCTGTCCTACCGCTAGACGATCCCCCAGACCGTCACCGGGAGCGGCGCTGCGCCGCGTCCCGTCGTGGGCCGCCCTTTTAGCAAAGCGGGCAGGGCTTGTATAGCTCTTTTTTCGCCGCTGGCACCTTGGTGTGGGCGCGCGGACACAAATCAATGCCATTCGTGGGCTTTCGCTGGGACGTGAAACCGGGTTAAGATGACTCCCTTAAGCATGGCGGGGAGGAGACGTGGACCTTCAGGTGCACAGTGAGCGGCAGAACGACACCGGACGGTTGCGTTCGTCGGCCCCTGCGCGCCCGGTTTTCGCGGCCCTCGACCTTGGCACCAACAATTGCCGCCTGCTGATCGCGCGCCCGATTCCCGGCGGCTTTCGCGTCATTGATGCCTTCTCGCGGATCGTCCGGCTGGGCGAGGGGCTGACCCGCAACGACCGGCTGTCCGCCCCGGCGATGGAGCGCACCCTCGCTGCCCTGAGGATCTGCGGGTCCAAGATCGAGCGGCGCGGCGTCACCGCGGCCCGCGCCGTGGCGACCGAGGCGTGCCGCCGCGCCCGGAACTGCAGCGAGTTCGTCGATGCGGTGGAGCGGGAGACCGGCATCGCCATCGAGATCATCTCCAGCCAGGAGGAAGGGCGCCTCGCGCTCGCCGGCTGCGCGTCCCTGCTCGACCCGAACGTCCCCTATGCGGTGGTGTTCGACATTGGCGGGGGCTCGACCGAGCTGATGTGGCTGGCGGTGGAGCGCGGGCGACCCCCGCGCATCCTCGACCAGACCTCCATCCAGTGCGGCGTCATCGGCCTGACCGAGCAGTTCGGCGGCGCGAATGCCGACCGCGGCATGTACCGGCGGATGGTGGAGGAGGTGGCGTCGGCCATCGTCTCCTTCGAAGCGCGCAACGGCATCCGCGAGCGCGTGCTCGCCGGGCAGGTGCAGATGCTCGGCACCTCCGGCACGGTGACGACGCTGGCCGGGGTGCATCTCGGGCTGTGCCGCTACGACCGGCGGGCGGTGGACGGCAGCTTTCTGCGCATCGACCACGCCCGCGCGGTCATCGAACGTCTCGTGGCGCTGGACTTCGACGGGCGGGCGCGGCATCCCTGCATCGGACAGGACCGCGCGGATCTGGTGATCGCCGGATGCGCGGTGCTGGACGCGCTGTGCGACTGTTGGCCGGTGGAGCGCCTGCGCATCGCCGACCGCGGCCTGCGCGAGGGCATCCTCGTGGAGCTGATCGGGTCGGCGCGGCAAATCTATTAAGGAAATGTGAGACCATGGTTGGAAAGCCTCCGTCCTCCTCGACGCCGGGTGGGCGCCGCGCCACCGTCCGCGTGAAGTCCGCGGCCAAGCGCACCACCTCCTCGGCCCGCTGGCTGGAGCGGCACCTGAACGACCCGTACGTGCACGAGGCGACGAAGCGCGGCTTCCGTTCCCGCGCCGCCTTCAAGCTGCTTCAGCTCGACGAGAAATTCCATTTGCTGGGACCGGGCAAGCGCGTGGTCGACCTCGGTGCCGCCCCCGGCGGCTGGACCCAGGTGGCCGTGGACAAGGTGCAGACCGGGCGCGAGGGCTGGAAGGTCGTCGGGCTGGACATCCTGCCCATGGACCCGGTGCCCGGCGCCACCACCATGCAGGCCGACTTCCTGGAGGAGGGCGCTGCCGAGCGTCTGAAGGAAGCGCTCGGCGGCCCCGCCGACGTGGTGCTCAGCGACATGGCGGCGCCGACCATCGGGCACCAGTCCACCGACCATCTGCGCATCATGGCGCTGGCCGAGGCCGCCTACGACTTCGCGGAGGAGGTGCTGGCCCCCGGCGGGGCGTTCGTCGCGAAGCTGTTCCAGGGCGGGGCGGAGAAGTCCCTGCTGGAGCGGCTGAAGCGCGATTTCGCCACGGTGCGCCACGCCAAGCCGCCGGCCAGCCGTGCGGAATCCTCCGAAACCTACGTGGTCGCCACCGGTTTCCGTGGGGCCAACATGAACGACTAGGTCCACGTCAGGCCGCGGTCCGTTCGCGCAGGTCATGGCTGGCTTGCGCGGATGAGGCCCGGCACACGACAGTTTGTGGTTCAGGCGCCTTCACAAGCCCACGGTCTTGTGTATAGTGCGCCAAATTTTTTTTCCGGCCCCTTTTTATCTCCCGGGAGACCGCCGATGGCCCGCTCGTCCACGATCCGCGAAGCCCTGACCTTCGACGACGTCCTCTTGGTTCCGGCCGAAAGTTCGGTCCTGCCGAACGAGGTGGACACCCGGACGCGCCTGACCAAGACCATCGAACTGGGCATCCCCCTGATGTCCTCCGCGATGGACACGGTGACCGAAAGCAGCCTCGCCATTGCCATGGCCCAGGCCGGCGGCATCGGCGTGGTCCACCGCAACCTGACCATCGAGCAGCAGGCCGAGGAAGTCCGCAAGGTCAAGCGCTACGAGTCCGGCATGGTGGTCAACCCGATCACCATCACGCCGGGCCAGACGCTGGCCGACGCGCTCCAGCTCATGGCCGACTACCGCATCTCCGGTATCCCGGTGGTGGAAAGCCGCGACTCCCGCGGCAGCGGCAAGCTGGTCGGCATCCTGACCAACCGCGACGTGCGCTTCGCCACCAACCCGAACCAGCCGGTCAGCGAACTGATGACCAAGGAGGTGGTGTCGGTGCGCGAGGGCGTCAGCCAGGACGAGGCCAAGCGCCTGCTGCACCAGCACCGCATCGAGAAGCTTCTGGTTGTGGACGAGGAACACCGCTGCATCGGCCTCGTCACGGTGAAGGACATCGAGAAGGCCCAGGCCTATCCGAACGCCTGCAAGGACGCCCAGGGCCGCCTGCGCGTCGCCGCCGCGACCGGCACCGGCTCGGACGGGCTGCGCCGCGCCGAGGCGCTGTTCGACGCCGGCGTGGACGTGCTGGTGGTGGACACCGCGCACGGCCATTCGCTGAAGGTGCTGGATCAGGTGCGCGCCGCGCGCAACATGTCCAACTACACCCAGGTGATCGCCGGCAACGTGGCGACCGCCGAGGCGGCGAAGGCGCTGGTCGATGCCGGCGCGGACGCCGTGAAGGTCGGCATCGGCCCCGGCTCCATCTGCACCACCCGCATCGTGGCTG
This sequence comes from Azospirillum formosense, assembly GCF_013340925.1. Lineage (GTDB taxonomy): Bacteria > Pseudomonadota > Alphaproteobacteria > Azospirillales > Azospirillaceae > Azospirillum > Azospirillum formosense. The sequence goes on along the minus strand of NZ_WHOR01000010.1, from coordinate 3,976 downwards.
GCGTCGGCGTTCCGCAGCTCACCGCGATCATGGACGTGGTCGAGGCCTGCGAGAAGATGGGCATTCCGGTGATCGCCGACGGCGGCATCAAGTTCTCGGGCGATCTCGCCAAGGCCATCGCGGCGGGCGCCAGCGTGGCGATGCTGGGCAGCCTGTTCGCCGGCACCGACGAGAGCCCCGGCGAGGTCATCCTCTACCAGGGCCGTTCCTACAAGAGCTACCGCGGCATGGGCTCGGTGGGCGCCATGGCCCGCGGCTCGGCCGACCGCTACTTCCAGCAGGAAGTGTCCACGATGAAGCTGGTGCCGGAAGGCGTCGAAGGCCGCGTGCCCTACAAGGGCCCGGTGTCGGCGGTGATCCACCAGCTCGTCGGCGGCCTGCGCGCCGCCATGGGCTACACCGGCAGCCAGTCCATCGCCGAGATGCAGACGAAGTGCGAGTTCGTCCGCATCACCAACGCGGGCCTGCGCGAAAGCCACGTCCACGACATCACCATCACCAACGAGTCCCCGAACTACCGTCAGGGTTGATCGGGCATCCGTCGGGCCGAGGTTCGAAGAGGCGAGGGGAGTGCCCCCTCGCCTTTTTTCATGCCAGCGACTCAGGCTCCCAGGTCAGCGGTCGGCAGTGAAATGGCTGAACAGCGCCACGCTCGCCGCGACGGTGGCGTTGAGAGATTCCACGGCGCCCGTGGTCGGGATGGACAGGCGTTGAACGGGCAGGGTGGCGGGCACGCCCTGGCCCTCCTCGCCCAGAACGAGCCGGACGTCGCGCGGCCAGCGGTAGGCCGCCATGTCGGCGCCCCCGGCGTCCAGGGCGACCAGCGGCCCGGCGGCCCGGTTCACGTCCTCCCACCGGCCGCCGCGCAGCAGGGTCAGCTCGAACTGGGCGTTGGAGGCGGCGCGCAGGCATTTGGGATGGTAGGGGTGCGCCGCCCCGTCGAGCAGGATCACCCGCCGGGCTCCGAAGGCGGCGGCGCTGCGCAGCAGGGCTCCGAGGTTGTTGGGGTCGCCGAGCGCGCAGATCAGCTCCAGCCCTTGCGGCGGTTGCGACAGATCGATCAGCGGCGTGTCCGGCACCGTGCCGACCAGCAGTGGAAAGCCGGTGCCGGAGGCGTCCAGGGTGCGGAACAGGGCGGGAGCGAGCTGGACGATCTCCAGCCCCGCGGGCAGGCGCCAGCCCTCGGCCTGCGCCGGATCGGTGAGGAGCAGGGTGGAAAAGCGGTCCGGCCAGCGGGCCAGCGCCTCCGGCACCGTCTTCAGCCCGGCGAGGAGGAACTTGCCCTGTTTCTTCAGGCCACGGCTCTCCAGCAGCGATTCCCACAGCTTGAACTGCGGATTCTGCGGGCTTTCGATCAGGCGTGGCGGGCGGGTCATGCGGCAGGGGCTTTCAAGCGCGGGCGGTCGTCGTGGCTGCGGACCTTACGGCGCCAGCCGCCGGCTTGGGAAGGCCGATCCGGTACCACCGCCGAGGTGATTGCAGCCGGTGCACGCCATGCTTGGCAACGAGCCGTGAAATCGCCGGGTCGCCCTGCCACGCCACCGTCGCCTTGAACTCCGCTGAACACCGTTTCCGTTCCCCATCGTCGGGTTCGTCACTCGTCCGCTGGCGAACGAAGCTTATCCAACCGTCCGGGTGACGGGGGGCGGCGGTTCGGATGTCGCATTCTTGAAACCTTAACCACCCCGGGGTTATCTGGTGGCGGGGCGCAAACCAAGGCGCCGGTTGGGGGAACAGCATGTCCGACATCGCCGGAGAACAGGCCGCCACGCTGAGGGCCCTGCTGGCCGACCGCCAATTCGACGCCGACCGCCTGAACGCCCTGACCGCCCACTGCGAGCGCATGCGCCGCGAGCTGGATCGGGACGCCCGCTTGTCCATCGCCGATGGGCTGCGCCGCGACCCGCCGAGCGGCGACACGGTGCTGCTCCAGTCCGTGCTGTTCCAGCTGACCGGCGACCTTTACCACTACGAGCGGATTCTCCATTACCTGCTGCTGGGCGGGGAGCGGGTCGGCCCGCAGCTGATGCACTACACCTACTGGTGCATGGCCCGGCAGCTCTTCCTGGCCGCGTCGGCGCCGGAGAAACTGGACGCGTTCGGCCCCTGCGACCTGTTCCGCTTCTATGAGGAACTGGTTTGGGCGGTGGCGCGGCGCTGGGGCGTCGTTCCGCCGCGCCATGTGCCGCGCGGCGGGCCGATCCGCCGGGTGGCCGTGCTGACCAACCAGTTCACAAACGACCAGCACCAGCCCTCGCGCGACTGCTTCGACTACGCCAGCCGGCTCCAGGACGACTTCGGGCTCGACGTCGCCATCATCAATTGCAACACCATGCCGCTGCGGGCCGAGAGCCTGTTCGTTCCGCCGATGATCGCGGAGCTGGTCGCCGATTACGAGGGCGTCTTCGCGCTGAAGATGTTCGGGCGGCAGGTGAAGATGGCCTCCTTCACCGACCGCGCCTTCTCCAAGGACAAGCTGTCCACCATCGTCGGGGCCATCGACGGCTACGACCCCGACCTGCTGGTGACCTTCGGCGGGGCCAATGTGGTGGGCGACCTGTTCGCGGCGACCGACGCGCGGCCGGTGGTCTGCCTGCCCACAACGTCGGGCATGACGATCTCGCTGGCCCATCTGGTGCTGGGCTACGAGGAGGGAAACCACACCGAGGCCATGCCGGCGCTTTACCGCGGGCCCTTCGCGCGGCGCTTCCGACCCTTCACGCTCGGCTTTTCGCCGCCTCCTACGGCGGGCGTCGGGGGCGCTCTCGATCTGGACGATGCGGCCTTCGTCTTCGCCGTGGTCGGCACCCGACTGGATTTCGAGGTGACCGCGGAGTTCCTTGCGCTGGCCGATTGCATCCTCGACCGCTGCCCCGGCGCGGTGATCGTCTTCGCCGGGCAGGTGGAGCAGTTGCCGGCCCGGCTGAAGGCGGCGCGCAACGGCGCGCGGATGCGCAGCCTGGGCCACCTGACCGACATCCGCGCCTTCTACCGGCGCTGCCACGCCTTCCTCAACCCGTCGCGCCAGGGCGGAGGGGGCAGCGCCGCCTACGCCCTGGCGGAAGGGTTGCCGGTGGTCACGCTGGCCTGGGGCGACGTGGCGAGCGTGGCGGGGGCGGGCATCCCCGTGCCGGACACCGCCGCCTATGTGGAGCGCGCCGTCGCCCTCGTCGCCGACACCGTGCTGCGGGAGCGGCAGGCGGAGCTGTCGCGTGTCCGCTTCCGGACCGTCGGCGACCGCCACCGCTGCACCGAACGGCTGCTGGCCTATGGCGAGGAGGCGCGGGACCTTCTGCGGGTTGCCGCACAAAAGGAAGCCCCGCCGTCCGCTTCCGTGGCAGAGTGAAACCCGACCATCACAGCGAGACCGCCCTCCGTGCCGCGCGACGTCATCATCAACGGCCGTCCCATCGGCCCCGGCCATCCGCCCTATCTGATCGCCGAGATGTCGGGCAACCACAAGGGCGACCTGAGCCGGGCGCTGGCCCTGATCGACGCCGCCAAGGAGGCTGGCGCCGACGCGGTGAAGCTGCAGACCTACACCGCCGACACCCTGACCATCGACCATGACGGGCCGGGGTTCCTGCTGGAAGGCGGGCTGTGGAAGGGCCGCACCCTGCACGACCTCTACCGCGAGGCCCACACCCCCTGGGAATGGCACGGCCCGCTGTTCGAACGCGCCCGCGGGATCGGCTTGACCATCTTCAGCTCCCCCTTCGACGACACGGCGGTGGGGTTGCTGGAGCGGCTGGACGCTCCGGCCTTCAAGATCGCCTCCTTCGAGTTGAACGACCTGCCGCTGATCCGCCGGGCGGCCCGCTCGGGCAAGCCGCTGATCCTCTCCACCGGCCTCGCCACGCTGGGCGGGATCGCGGAGGCGGTGGGGGCGGGGCCGTCTCCTCTACCCCTCTCACGCTGCCCCCCCTCCACCCCCTCCCGACCCCCCGCGCCACCCCCCCCCCCCCCCCCCACCCCC
>NZ_WHOR01000109.1:0-18422 GCF_013340925.1 Azospirillum formosense | reverse complement strand
GGCAGAAAGGGCCGGCGCCGGGGTGGCGCGCGGCAGCCCCTCCCCGCCCGCGTTCGAGACCGATTGCAGGCGCGGCGCCCCCGGCCCTTTCTGCCCGCTCGGTTGGGCGAGCATCCGCTGGTAGAGGTCGAAGTCGATGCGCCCCGTGGCGATCAGGTCGTTGTCCGCCTGATAGCGGGAAATCGCGTCGCGGGTGCGCTCGTCGAGCTGGCCGCTGTCCGATCCGTCGTAATAGCCCTCGGCCAGCAGGACGCGCTGGACGTAGGCGACGCGCTGCGACGGCGCCATGCCGTCGAACCAGTCGCGCGCCTGCCCGGCGAAGGCCGGGTTGGTCTGGTCGATGCCCAGGCACTGCCAGTAGGGGGTGCGGGTCATCTTGCCCAGCACCTCGATCGTGCTGAGTTCGATCAGCGTGCGCACCGCCTGATGCAGCCCCTCGGACTTGTTGAGCGACACGTTGAAGGACAGGCCGGCCTTGCCGATCACCGCACCGGCGTCCGCCCCCTTGCCCGAGGAGATGATGGCGAGCGAGTTGCTGGCCGACAGGCCGGGGATGATCTGGCGCGTCGCCAGTTCCCCGATGTTCAGGTCCACCGAGATCACCGACATCACCTGATCGGCGGAGATGCCCAGGTCGAAGGTCGGCAGGGAGATGCCGGCGCTGGCCGCCTCGCTCACCACATTGTCGTCGAGCTGGGTGATGGCGCCGCGCACGTAGTAGGACGGCGCGCGGAAGTTGGGCTGCACCCCGATCATCCAATAAAGCGCGTTCACGTCGTCCAGCGTCGGCTCGAAATCGACGAAGCGGAAGGCGTTCGACCGCTCCGACATGCGCGATACGGCGGTGATCAGCATTTCCTTGGTGCCGCCGGCCACCCGGCCCGTGGCGTCCGGGATGCCGTTGGAGGTGATGAAGATGTCGCGCTTGCCATGGTTCCACATCAGCGTGTCCATGCAGCGCAGCGCCTCGCTGAAGTTGGACACGGTGCGCACGGGTGGGGTCTTCGGTTTCTGGACCACGGTCGCCTGCTCGCCCGAGGTGACGCAGGCTCCGAGAAGCATGAGCGCTGCCACGGCCGCCACTCTCGCGAAACCGGTGCGCCGGACAAATGCCATGGCCTCACTCCCTGGACGTTCAGCGGACTGGATCAGCGGGCCAGATCAACGGACCGACACGCGCGTGCTGTCGCCGCCCGGACGCACGGTGATGGTGATCTTCTTGGACAGGATCGGCGGGTCGTGCGGGATGTGCTCCGCGTCGCCCATCAGAAGCTGGAGCGTGTGCCGCCCCGGCGGCAGCTCCAGGTAGGTTTCCGTCTGGCCCTTCCCGAAATGGATGTAGTTGCGGTTGTTGGGGATCGGCTCGTCCATCGGCGGCAGCTCGGCATCGACCAGCAGGTGATGGTGGCCGGTGTTGTCCTTCCGCACGCCCGCCGGAGCGACGCCGAAGTTGCGCAGTCCGAACCACACCTTGAAGCGGCCCCTCACCACCTCGCCGTCGTTGGGCCAGCCGACGTAGATATAGACGTCCTTCGGCGCCGCCGTCCGTCCGGACTTCGCCGCGTCGGGGCTAGAGGGCGTGCTTTCGTGCTCGTGCCCCGGGCTGGCCGGCTGCGGCGTGTTGGTGGTGTCGGACAGCGGCTTGTCGAGCGGGTCGGCCTCCGGCGACGATTGCGCGGCCAGCGGCCCGGCGGCGAGCAGGGCGGCCAGAAGGACCGGGACGGCGGCGGTGCGCATCATGACTTCCTCCCTGTCGCGCTCTTATTGCGGCACGATGATGGTGATCTTCTGCGACATGATCGGCGGGTCATGCGGCACATGGTCCGCGTCGCCCAGGATCATCTGGAGCGTGTGCCGGCCCGGCGGCAGCTCCAGCCGCACCTCCGTCTGGCCGCCGCCGAAATGCAGCGACTGCTTGGTGTTCGGGATGGGTTCGTCGTAGGTGGCGAGGTCGCTGTCCACCAGCAGGTGATGGTGCCCGGTGTCCTCTTTGCGGATGCCCGCAGGGGCGATGCCCATGTTCTGCAAGCCCATGCGGACCCACAGCTTTCCGCCGGAAATGGTGGCGCCGTTGGACGGCCACATGATGTAGGCGCGGGCACCCTCCGGCGCCTTCTCCCGTCCATTTGTGCTGTTTGCGCTTTGGGCCGACGCCGCGCCCGGCAACAGGAGCAGCGCGGCCGCCACGATCATGGCGGCATGAGGCATGGACACCTCGCTCTTCTGGCTCTTCTCTTTGGGAGCTTCAATCTTATGCTTGGTGGACGGGCAATGTTCGCGGTTTTTCGGACCTCATCCTTTCTCTCCCCTCCCTCCGAATATTACGGAGCGAAGGCGCTCACCAACCACCCCATTTTGCGCGAAGAGCGGGGCCGCTCCGCCTATTCCTATTTTGGGCTTGACGGTTGCGCTCGCGGTGCGAAGGTCACGGGGCAGGAGGTTGCCGGTCCCGCATGCCCGATTCATCCCGCCTCGCCCCGCTTCCCGTCGGTCCCACCGGCGCGCCGCCACGCCTCGGCCTGCGCCATCTGCTGGCCCCGGCGCTGCTGACTCTCGGGGCGGCCGGTCTGGCGGGGCAGCGCCCCTGGCTGTCCGGCCACGTCACTCCCATCGCGGGCGTCATGGTGGCGGACGCGCTGGCCTCGCTGTTCGCCGTGGTCGCGTGGCTGGCGGCGGCGTGGCTGGGGTCGCGGGTCATCGACCTCGTGGTGGCGAGCCACCCCCGCGCCACGCCGATGCCCCGCCTGTTGACCGATCTGCTGCGCGCGCTGCTCTACGGGCTGGCGGTGCTGGGCATCCTGGCCTTCGTGCTGGGCCAGCCGGTGACCGGGCTGGTCGCCACCTCCGGCGTGGTGATCGCGGTGCTGGGCTTCGCGCTGCGCAACATGATCGCCGACATCTTTTCCGGCATCGCGCTGAACGTCGAGCATCCCTACCGCATCGGCGACTGGGTGGAGCTGACCCCCGGCGTCACCGGGCGGGTGGACGAGATCAACTGGCGGGCCACCCGGCTCGTCACGCTCGACGGTACGGCGCTGGTGGTGCCGAACGGACTGGCCGCGGGCAACCGCATCACCAACTACAGCCAGCCCGGCAGCGGCTTCCGCGCCGGCGTGCCGGTGACCCTCGACGCCGAGGTGCCGGTGGCCCGCGCCAAGCGGATCATCCTGTCGGCCATCGTCTGCTGTGACGCCGTCCCCACCGAGCCGCGGCCCGACGTGGTGGTGGAAAGCATCACCCTCAACGGCGTCACCTATCAGGCGCGTTTCTGGGTGGCGGATTATTCCCGGCTTGCCGCCACCCGCGACGCCGTGGCGACCACCATCCTGGATCATCTGTCCCGCGCCGGTCTGGAGCCGGCCAGCCCCAAGCAGGAGATGCGCCGCCGCAGCAACCGCCCGCCGCCCTGTTCGGCGCTGGGGCTGGGGCGGGACCTGCTGTCCCATGTCGACCTGTTCGCCGCCTTCCGCCCTGAGGAGATCGACGAACTGGCGTCCGGCATGCATCTGCGCCACGTCGCCGCCGGGGAGGCGGTGGTCCGCCAGGACGAAACCGGGACCTCCCTCTTCCTGGTGGCCGAGGGCGCCCTGGACGTGCGCGGGGCCTTCGGGGGGCGGACGCTCCTGCTCGACCACATGGGGCCGGGCGACGTGTTCGGGGAGATGTCGCTGCTGACCGGCCAGCCGCGCAGCGCGTCGGTGATCGCCAACACCGACGCCGTGGTCTATGAGCTGGACAAGGAGGCGCTCGACCCCGTCCTGCGCCGCCGTCCGGAGCTGGCCGCCCGGCTGGCCGACCTGATGGGCCTGCGCCAGCGCCGCAACGACGCCCACCGCCGCGCCAGCGCCCCCGCCGCCGCGCCCCAGACAGCGGCCGAGCATGACCTGCTGGCCCGGCTGAAGACGTTCTTCAGTTTGTGACTTAGGTGCTCAGCGGAGAAAAGGGCATCCCTGCCTGCTCCAGCGCCTTTTCGATCACCTCCGCCGAGGTCTGGTCGAACAGCTGCAGCAACAGGTCGTCGATCTCGCGGTCCTGGCTGTTGCCGCAGGCGTCGAACAGGGTGGCGATGGCCTCCGTCTGGAAGCGCTCCCGCCCGTCGTCACCCCCCCGGTAGTCCAGCGCCTTCGCCACCGCGATGGCGACGCGGAAGGGCTTCAGCAGGGTGAAGGACAGGCCCGCTTTGGCGAACAGCCCCTTCAGCGCGTGCGGCCCGCCGTCCCAGGCGAGCTGACGGGCGTTCTCCGGCGGCAGGTTGGCGCGCACCGCCATCCCGGCGTCGAACAGCGCAATCTCCCCGGCGCACAGCGCGCGGAAGAGCAGCGGCGCCGACAGCCGCCCGCGGATCAGCAGATGCCGGGCGAGAAGCTCCACGTCCGCCTCGCGCGGGGTCAGCGGCTTGAGCAGGAGCAGGGTCACCGCCTCCCGCGCCCGCTCCACCAGGACCCCGATCAGGCGGGGGTTGAGCCGGTGGCTGCGGATCAGCCGGTTGCGGATCTCCTCCGACACGAAGAGGATGAGCTTCTCCACCACCGCCGCCGACAGGTCGGGCCGCGCCGCCATGGCCTCGTTCACCGTGGCGACGCCGCCCCAGCGGTCGAGCACGCTGTGCAGGGACGGTTCCGCGATGACGGCGCCCCGGTTGCGCAGAAGTTCGGTGATGACGATGACGTTGCCGTTGCGCACCAGCGCGTCGGACACCGCGGGCGGGACGGAACGGCGCCCGGCAATGGCCAGTTCCTTCGCCGGGCGCCGTTCGCGCAGGATGTCCAGGAGCAAGCCTTCGCTCAGCTTTTCCGCGTGGCGCAGGATGGGGAAGGCCACCCGGTCGACGTCGCGGGCCAGCTTCTCCGCCAGCCCCTCCGTCAGCAGGGAGGAGTTGTGGATCTGCCACGCCACCGCCTCGCGCACGGCGGTCACCGCGTCGGCGGCGAAGCGTTGCAGGATGTCCATGGCCAGCGCCCGTTCCGCCTCGGCGAGGTCCCCCGCCTCCAGGTCGCGCACCAGATGGGTCATGGTGTCGATGCGCGCCTGGGCGTCGGGCGCGGCCAGCAGGCGCTCGACATCCTTCTGGCTGAGGGACCGCTGTGACATGCGCTGGGTCTTCCGGAACGGACGCTCGGGATCAATACTCCGGCGTATCGTAGCGGATCAGATCGCTCCACGCCCGTTCCAAACGGCGCAACGTGCGGTAAGTCGTCTCCAGATCGGCGGCTTCCTCGTCGGTGCGGATCAGCGCCTCGCCCCGCACCGCCTCCAGCCCGCGCAGCGCCTCGCACAGCTTCAGGCCGCGCTCCGACAGGCGGAGCCGCGCCGTGCGCCGGTCGCGCTGCGAGGCGGAGCGGTCGACATAGCCCGCCTCCACCAGATGCTTCAGATTGTAGGAGGCGTTGGAGCCGAGATAGTAGCCGCGCTCCAGCAGGTCGCGCACCGACAGCTCCTCGCCGCCGATGTTGATCAGCATCAGGGCCTGCCCGGGACTGAGGTCGTCGATCCCGATCCGCGCCAGCTCCATCCGCAGCACGTCCAGGAAACGCCGGGTCATGCTCTCGATGATGCGGCCAAGGTCGGTGTAGACGGCGGGCAGCGACGCGCCCGCCGGGGCGGCGCTGTCCGGCGTGGCTCTCTCCGGCACGGCTGGGGTCGGCTGCTGCTTGGCGGCGGCGCTCATCGCGATACTCCCGCTTTGGAAAAAAGCTTCATGGTATGGCGTCGATCCAATTCCGAACGGTGGACGGTTCACCCGTCCTTCTGTCGCAAGAATGATAAGATTTTAGTTTAATTTGTGGAAACAATGTTGAGACATGGCGGCCCTGCACACCGGAACCGCCCCATCCACCTCCTGTTGCTCAGCTGTTCCCGCAACACGGAGGAGGCCGGCCATGCCGCATCCCACACGCTGTTCCGTCGCACCGCAAGCGTGCACTCGGAGGGTCCGCTGATGCGCAGCGGCTTGGCTCTCGCAGCTGGTCTGCTGACCGGCCTGTGGCTGGACACCCGCCGCCGCACCAACCGGGCGGAGCGCGAGCACCCGCCGACCGGCCATTTCATGAGCGTCGGCGGCACCCGCCTGCACTATCTCGACCGTGGGCCGAAGGACGGCGCGGCGCCCCCCGTGGTGTTCCTGCACGGCAACGGCACCACCGCCGACGACTGGGCGCTGAGCCTTCTGGACGAGGCGGCCCGGCACCGGCGCTGCGTCTGCTTCGACCGGCCCGGCCATGGCTACAGCGAGGCGACGCCGCGGCGCGACGCCGGTCCCGCCGCCCAGGCCGCGCTGCTGCGCGCCGCCACCCGCAAGCTGGGGCTGGAGCGTCCCATCGTCGTCGGCCACTCGCTGGCCGGAGCGGTGGCGCTCGCCTGGGCGCTGGATTTCCCGGAAGAGGTCGGCGGTCTGGTCATCCTGTCGGCCTTCACCCATCCGACACCGCGGCCCGATTTCCTTCCCCTCCTGGGGCCGGCCATTCCGGCAGCCGGGCCGCTGCTCAGCCACACCGTCCTGCCGCCGCTGGACCGGCTGATCCTGCCGGCGTTGATGCGCCGCATCTTCGAGCCGAACCCCGTGCCGCCCCGCTACGACGAGTTGTCTCCCGACCTTCTGCTGCGCCCGACGCAGCTGGAGGCCGCCGCCGCCCAGCTCGCCGCGCTGATCCCCGGCGTGGCGGCGATGGCGCCGCGCTACTCCGAGATCCGCTGCCCGATGTCGGTCGTCGCGGGACGGGAGGACCGCATCGTCGATCCCCACGCCCACGCGGTGCAGCTGCACAACGCGGTGGCCGGATCGACGCTGCATCTGCTGTCGGAAACCGGGCACATGCCGCAGCACGCCCGCCCGGACGCGGTGATGGCCGCCATCGAGCGGGTGGAGCGGGCCATGACCGGCACGTCGGCTCACGCGGAGGCATGAGTCGACTCTTCCGATTTGGCGACCGGGGATTGCGACTCGAAAAAAACGACTCGTGGCGACTCGGGTGAGGGATGGTTAACAGTTTGGTTACGATCCGAGGGCTAACCTTTGGCCATATCGCACACTTTCAGCGCCTCAAGGATTACGCCGATGTCCATGGCCGCCGACGTTGACACCATCGAACGCACGTCCATCGTCGCCTATACCCTCCTCAACGAGCTGCACGACGTGCTGGCTCTGCCCAAGGCGCCCGATGACGTGACGCTCGGCATTCTGATGGGGCTGTCCATGTTCATGGACGACAAGGTCGGTCCGATGCGCTCCAAGCGCCTGATGTCGGAGGCGCCGACCATCGTCCTGAAGACCGACGCCCATGTCACGTCGGACCAGATGCAGCGGATCATGCCGGTCCTGCGCGCCTTCGGCGACCACCTGAAGGACATGCGCGCCAAGGCTTCCCGCCCGGTCGACGACACCGTCGCCTGACCACAGAGCACAGCTCCGGTTTCACGAAAGGCCCGGCCGGCAACGGCTGGGCCTTTTGCCGTTCCGGTGCCCGGCTTGACCCGCCCGGCAATTCATCGGATGCTGAAACCATTGGTTCACCGGAGGGTCGCCCCCGGTGGTCCGGACGCAACGCAGGGGCGGCTTCGGCCATGGAACTGCCGTCGGGGGATTGGATCTGGGCTCTGGCCATCGCCGCCCTTCTGACGGGTGCGACGGTCAGCGTCATCGTGCTCGCCGCGGTCGGCTCGATCCGCCGCAGCGTCAACGAGGGCGGCGCCCGCCAATCGCAGCAAATGCGCCGGCTGACGGAGAACATCGCCGCCCTGAACGCCCAGCAGCGGGCCGCCGATGGCCGCATCCAGTCCCTGACCGAGGCGAACCGCAAGCTGGCGGAGGAGGTCGCGGCGCTGAACGAGCGGCTGCGCGACGCCGATTCCGCCCCCCGCATCACCGGCACCGCAAGGCTTCTCCACTGACCATGCCCGACTTGTCTTCCTGCCCCATCGACGGCGGCGCCGAGCGCGCCCGCTGGACCGCCAGCGCCGACGCCTGGGACCGCTGGGCCGACCCGATGGCCGATCTGGCCGACAAGCTGAACCAGCCCCTGCTGGACGCCGCCGGAGTGACGGCGGGCGACCGGGTGCTGGACCTCGCCTCCGGCGCCGGCGAACCGGCGCTGAGCGCCGCCCTCCGGACAGGTCCGAACGGGCTGGTGGTGGGCAGCGACCTCGTGCCCGGCATGATGGCCGGCGCCCGGCGCCGCGCCGCGGGGATCGCGGACGGGCTGCGCCCGGCCTTCGCCGCCGCCGACATGACCGCCCTGCCCTTCGCCGCGGCGAGCTTCGACCGGGCGACCTGCCGCTTCGGCATCATGTTTGTCCCCGACGTGGCGGCGGCTCTGGCCGAACTGCGGCGCGTGCTGCGTCCCGGCGGGCAAGCGGCCTTCATGGTCTGGGGGCCGCGCGCCGGCAATGCCCTGTTCGACACGGTGGGCGAGGCCGTCGCCGCCCAACTGGGCGAGGACCGCAGCCTGGACCCGCTGTTTCGCTTCGCTGCACCCGGCCTTCTGGCGGAGGCCATGCGCGCCGCCGGCTTCGCCACGGTGGGCGAGACCGACATCACTCCGGTCCGCAAGGCCGCCCAGGGCCAGCCCTTCTGGCGCGCCACGCTGGAGATGAGCTTCGGTCACCGCCTGCACACCCTCACCGCCGGACAGCGCGCCGAACTGGACGCCGAGGTGACCCGCCGCTTCGACGCGCAGGCCCAGGACGGCACGATCCCCCTGCCCATCCACGTCCGCATCGTCACTGGCGCTTAATTCCCTCCCCTGCGATAGCGGGGGAGGGTCAGGGAGGGGGCAAGACTCCGCACCCCGACCGCGCACCCAAGTGCCGCAGCCACTCCACCGAGCCATATTCCCGGTTGACCGCGCCCACGCATTCCTCTGGATGTTGCGTGCCGACGGGCCCTACCCGTCCGGCATCCGAAAGCCGTCAACGGGACGCAAAAGCGCTCCCGTTCTTGCTCCGTTCGATTCGCGACACTATTCTTTCCGGTCTCAGCGAATCATTCGGTTCTCCATGCCCCTCTCCTCCCCTCTCCTCCCCGCCAACGTCCAGGGCTGGTTCCGGTCGCGGGGCTGGGCGCCGCACCCGCACCAGCTCGCCATGGTCGAGGCCGCCGCCGCCGGGGACAGCGCCCTGCTGATCGCGCCGACCGGCGGCGGCAAGACGCTGGCCGGCTTCCTGCCTTCGCTGATCGATCTGGCGGAGCGCCCGCGTGAGGGGCTGCACACGCTCTACATCTCGCCGCTGAAGGCGCTCGCGGTGGACATCCAGCGCAATCTGGAGGAGCCCGTCGCCGAGATGCGGCTGCCCATCCGCACCGAGACGCGCACCGGCGACACGCCCGAATCCAAGCGGCGGCGGCAGCGGGCCAACCCGCCGCACATCCTGATGACCACGCCGGAAAGTCTGGCGCTGATGATCGCCTACGCCGACGCGGCGACGATCTTCCGGCACCTGCGCTGCGTCATCATCGACGAGTTGCACGCCCTGGCCGGGACCAAGCGCGGCGACCTGCTGGCCCTCGGGCTGGCGCGGCTGTCCCGGCTGGCGCCGCAGGCCCGGCGGGTCGGGCTGTCGGCCACGGTGGCGGAGCCCTCGCAGCTGCTCGCCTGGCTGTCCAGGACCGGCCATGCGGATGGCGGCGACGTGCGGCTGGTCACCGGCCGGGCCGGCGCCTCCGCCGAGGTGGAGATCCTGACGACGCGCGCGCGGCTGCCCTGGTCCGGCCGCATGGCCATGCACGCGCTGAAGGACGTGTACCAGCGCATCCGCGCCCACCGCACCACGCTGGTCTTCGTCAACACGCGCGCCCAGGCGGAGCTGGTCTTCCAGGAACTCTGGCGCCGCAACGACGACAGCCTGCCCATCGCGCTCCACCACGGCTCGCTGGCGGCGGAGCAGCGGCGCAAGGTCGAGGCCGCCATGGCGGCGGGCAAGCTGCGGGCGGTGGGGGCGACCTACTCGCTCGAACTCGGCATCGACTGGGCGGCGGTCGATCTGGTGGTGCAGATCGGCGCGCCCAAGGGGGCGAGCCGGCTGGTCCAGCGCATCGGCCGCGCCAACCACCGGCTGGACGAGCCGAGCCGCGCCCTGCTCGTCCCCGCCAACCGGTTCGAGGTGCTGGAATGCCGCGCCGCGCTCGACGCCGTGGCGACCATGAGCCTGGACGGCGAGCGGCCCCGCCCCGGCGGGCTGGACGTGCTGGCCCAGCATATGCTCGGCATGGCCTGCGCGGAGCCGTTCCGGCCCGACGACCTCTACGACGAGGTGGTCTGCGCCGCCCCCTACGCCGGGCTGGCTCGGGACGAGTTCGACGACGTGCTGGACTTCGTGGCGACCGGCGGCTACGCGCTCGGCAATTACGAGCGCTTCCACCGGCTCAAGCTGCGCGAGGACGGGCGCATGGCGGTGGCCGGGCCGGCGGTGGCGCGGCAGTACCGCATGAACGTCGGCACCATCACGCACGAGGCCATGCTGCGCGTGCGCCTCAGCCGCGGCCCGGTGCTGGGCGAGGTGGAGGAGCATTTCATCCAGGGCCTCACCCCCGGCGACACCTTCGTCTTCGCCGGGCAGCTGCTGAAGTTCCTCGGCATCCGCGAGATGGAGGCGCAGGTCGCCAAGGGCGGCACCGGGGAGCCGAAGGTCCCGGCCTACGCCGGCGGGCGGCTGCCGCTGACCACCGCGCTGGCCGACCGGGTGCGCGCCATGCTGGCCGACCCGGCGCAATGGCCCGGCCTGCCGGAGGACGTGCAGGAATGGCTGCGGCTCCAGCGCTGGCGCTCCGTCCTGCCGGCGCGCGACGGGCTGCTGGTGGAGAGCTTCCCCAAGGCGGGCAAGCGCTTCCTCGTCGTCTACGCCTTCGAGGGGCGGAACGCGCACCAGACCCTGGGGATGCTGCTGACCCGGCGGATGGAGCGGATGGGCTGCGGCCCGCTCGGCTTCGTCGCCACCGATTATGTGCTGGCGGTGTGGTCGCTGCGCACGCCGACCAACTCCAATGGGGACATGGACGGGCTGTTCGACCAGGACATGCTGGGCGACGATCTGGAAGCCTGGATGGACGAGTCTTCCATGCTGCGCCGGACCTTCCGCAACGTGGCGCTGATCACCGGGGTCATCGACCGCCGCCATCCCGGACAGGAGAAGTCGGGGCGGCAGGTCACCTTCTCCTCCGACCTGATCTACGACGTGCTGCGCAAGCACGACCCCGGCCATGTGCTGCTGCGCGCCACCCGCGCCGACGCGGCGGGCGGGCTGACCGACGTGCGGCGCCTGTCCGATTTCCTGATCCGGGTGAAGGGCCGCATCACCCACAAGGACCTCGACCGCATCTCCCCCCTCGCCGTGCCGGTCATTCTGGAGATCGGGCGGGAACGGGTGGATGGCTCCGCCACCGACGAGCTTCTGGAGCAGGCCGCCGCCGATCTGGTGGCGGAGGCGATGCCAGAGTTGGATTCGCCCCGTGATGAGCAGGGCCGCTTGACGTTGTGAGGGACATGGACACGACGATGACCCTGCGGGGCGCCGCTCTGGCCCCCGATCCCTCCGGCGCGCTGGTCTGGCCGGCGGAGCGGACGCTGGTGGTGGCCGACCTGCATCTGGAGAAGGGATCCGCCTTCGCGGCGCGCGGGCGGATGCTCCCGCCCTACGACACGCGGGCGACGCTCGGCCGGCTGGCGGAACTGGTGGAGCGGCTGGCGCCGGAGCGGGTGATCTGCCTGGGCGACAGCTTCCACGACCGCCGGGCGGCGAGCCGCATGGAGGCGGGGGACGTGACGCGGCTGCGCGACCTGACCGGGCGGGTGGCGGACTGGCTGTGGGTCACCGGCAACCACGATCCGGAACCGCCGGAGGGGTTTGGCGGGCGCATCCTGGACGAGCTGACGCTTGGCCCGCTGACCTTCCGGCACGAGGCGGTGCCCGGCGCGGTGGGCGAACTGTCGGGGCATCTGCACCCGGTGGCCGCCGTCGTCGTTCCTGGGCGGCGGGTGCGGGAGCGCTGCTTCGCCTTCGACGGGGGAAAGCTGATCCTGCCGGCCTTCGGCGCCTTCGCGGGGGGGCTGAACGTGCTGGACCCGGCGGTGTCCGGCCTGCTGGCGGCGCGGTTCGAGGTGCATCTGCTGGCCCGCGGCAAGGTCCACCGCTTCCCGCGCAGCCGCCTGTCTCCGGACAAGGCTTGAAAAGAAAAAGCCCGGAGAGTCGGGGGAACTCTCCGGGCAAGTTGTCCTGCCGGCACCGGCGGTGAAACGTCCGGCAGGAGGGACCTCGATGAAAAAGCAGAACGTCAGTTCGGCATCATGACCGTGTCGATCACGTGGATGACGCCGTTGGACGCCATGATGTCGGGCTTCACGACCTTCGCGTTGTCCACCATCACGCCGCCCTTCGTCGCGTCGATGTCCACGGTGGTGCCTTGCACGGTTTTCGGCGATGCCGTCTTGCCGGCGATATCGGCCGAAGTCACCTTGCCCGACACCACATGATAGGTGAGTACGGAGCGGAGCTTCTCGCGGTTCTCCGGCTTCAAAAGATTTTCGACGGTGCCGGCGGGCAGCTTGGCGAAGGCCTCGTCGGTCGGGGCGAAGACGGTGAAGGGACCGTTGCCCTTCAGCGTGTCCGCGAGCCCGGCGGCCTGGACGGCCTGAACCAGCGTCTTGAATTGGCCCGCCGAGACGGCGGTGTCCACGATGTCCGCCGCCTTCGCGGATATGGCGGCGAGGGACAGCGGCAGGGCGACGGTGGCGGCGGTCAGCAGGCGTGACAGGCGGGACATGTGGTTTCCTCCGTTGATGGCGTCTCGTTCCTCCCCCGACCGTGGAACCGGCGCCGTCGGCCGCCGTGCCTCCGGCTCCACGTCGTGGCAGCGAAGGCGGAAATAGCGGCGCGGAAATCGCGGTCAATAGGATTTCCCCAGGAAAAATTTTTGCCGCCGTGGTGATCCGGAGCAATCGGCACCGCGTAGCAAGAGCCATTGACCGTGGTCATTGGCTGCGGCGTTTTGGCATGCCCGTTCTTCTGTCCATTTCCTTAAAGTTGGCCGATGACGACCGATCAATCCCCCATCCTCGTCTGGTTCCGCAACGATCTTCGCCTTGCCGACAACCCGGCGCTCAGCGCCGCGGCGGAGGATGGGGCGCCGGTGATCCCGGTCTACATCCGCGAGAAGGACGCCCACGATCCCTGGCTTCCCGGCGCCGCCTCCCGCTGGTGGCTGCACGGCAGTTTGGAGCGGCTGGGCAAGGCGCTGGCCAAGCTCGGCTCGCCCCTGGTGCTGCGCAGCGGCGACCCCGCCGCCGTGCTGGCCGCGCTGGCGGAGGAGACCGGGGCCGACACGGTTCTGTGCAACCGCCGCGCCGGCCCGACCGCCATCGCCCGTGACCGCCGGGTGGGCGAGCGGCTGACCGCGCGCGGAGTGACGGTGCATCCCCACAACGCCGCCCTCCTGTTTGAGCCGGGAACCATCCGCACCAAGTCGGACACGCCCTTCCGGGTCTTCACGCCCTTCTGGAAGGCGCTGCTGTCGATGCCGGAACCGCCCCGCCCCGCCCGTGCGCCGGGCAAACTGACCCCGCCGGCCAAGCGGGTGTCCAGCGAGTCGCTGAAGGATTGGGGCCTGCTGCCCACCGCGCCCGACTGGGCCGGCGGCCTGCGCGAACGCTGGGAGCCCGGCGAGGAGGCGGCGCGGGAGCGGTTGGCCGATTTCCTGGACGGGCCGGTCGCCGCCTACCCAGTGGCGCGCGACCGCCCGGACCATGACGGGACCTCCGCGATGTCACCGCACCTCGCCTTCGGGGAGATCGGCCCGCGGCAGATCTGGCACGCCACCCGCCACGCCGCCGACCAGCGGCATGAACTGGCCGCCGGCGCCGAGGCCTTCCTGCGGGAACTCGGCTGGCGGGAGTTCAACCACCATCTGCTGCGCGAGGAGCCGGCCATTCCGGACACGCCGCTGGACGCGCGCTTCGCCCGTTTCCCCTGGCGGACCGACAAGGCGGGCCTGCGCGCGTGGCAGCGCGGGCGCACCGGCTACCCCATCGTGGACGCCGGCATGCGGCAGCTCTGGCAGACCGGCTGGATGCACAACCGCGTGCGCATGATCGTCGGCTCCTTCCTCATCAAGGACCTGCTGATCCCCTGGCAGGAGGGCGAGGCATGGTTCTGGGACACGCTGGTCGACGCCGACATCGCCAACAACGCCGGCAACTGGCAGTGGGTGGCCGGCTGCGGCGCCGACGCCGCCCCCTTCTTCCGCGTCTTCAACCCGATCCTCCAGGGCGAAAAGTTCGACCCGGAGGGCAACTATGTCCGGCGCTACGTGCCGGAACTGGAAAAGCTGCCCAACCGCTGGATCCACAAACCGTGGGAGGCGCCGGACGAGGCGCTGCGGCAGGCGGGGGTCAAACTCGGCAAGGACTACCCGCGGCCGATCGTCGACCATGGCACCGCCCGCGACCGCGCGCTGGCCGCCTTCCAGGAGATCAAGAAAGCCGGCGATTGATCGGCGCGGAGCCGTGACACCCGACCGTGTGTTTTCATTCCGCCTTCATGGGAGCGCAAAGAAACCGTCACAGGCCCCCGGTAAGGTGCGCCCGCCCAACCCCACATAAATTTGCGGGAAGAGACGAGGCACACCGATGGATACCCATGACCTGCCCCAGAAGGGCACCAAGTATCTGACCTTCGAGGGCCGCGAGGACATCGGCTCCAACCCGTCCGAAAACCCGACCATGGGCGACGTCATCAACGCCCGCCTCGGCCGCCGCGACATGATGCGCGGCATGCTGAGCGGGGCCGCGGTCAGCGCCCTGATCGGCCCGGCCGCCCTGCTCTCTTCGCCGCGCGAGGCCGAGGCCGCTGTGACCGGCGCCCAGCGCCCGGCCAAGGCCAGCTTCTCCTTCCAGGAGGTGGCGCACGGCGTGGACGCCGACCATCACGTGGCATCCGGCTACAACGCCGACATCCTGATCCGCTGGGGCGACCCGGTGGTGCCCGGCGCGCCGGCCTTCGACCCGATGAACCAGTCGGCCGAGGCGCAGTCGAAGCAGTTCGGCTACAACAACGACTTCGTCGGCTACGCCCCGCTGCCGCTCGGCTCGCAGTCGCCGGACCGCGCCCTGCTCTGCGTGAACCACGAATACACCGACGAGGAGGTCATGTTCCCCGGCGTCGGCGTGGAGCAGCAGAAGGACAAGTTCGCCCGCATGACCAAGACGCTGGTGGACATCGAGATGGCCGCCCACGGCGGCACCGTCGTCGAGATCCGCAAGGTCAGGGGCAAGTGGGTGACGGTGGCGGACTCCCGCTACAACCGCCGCATCACCGGCGAGACGCCCTGCGCCATCACCGGCCCGGCCGCCGGCCACGCCCAGATGAAGACCAGCTACGACCCGACCGGCACCATGGTCCGCGGCATGCTGAACAACTGTTCCGGCGGCATGACGCCCTGGGGCACCTGGCTGTCGGCGGAAGAGAACTTCAACGGCTATTTCTGGGGCAAGGTCGAGGACACCAACCCGAACGCCAAGGTGCTGAAGCGCTACGGCTTCCCCGGCGAATGGTACAACTGGGGCGTCCATCACGACCGCTTCGACATCGCCAAGGAGCCGAACGAGTCCAACCGCTTCGGCTGGATCGTCGAGATCGACCCCTACGACCCGACCTCGACCCCGAAGAAGCGCACGGCGCTCGGCCGCTTCAAGCATGAGGCCTGCCAGATCGCGCTCGGCAAGGACGGCACCGTGGTCGCCTACACCGGCGACGACGAGCGCTTCGACTATGTCTACAAGTTCGTCGCGGCCAGGAAGTTCGACCCGAAGAACCGCGCCGCCAACATGGACATCCTGGAGACCGGGACGCTCTACGTGGCGAAGTTCAAGGCCGACGCCTCGGTCGAATGGCTGCCGCTGGTTCACGGCCAGGGCCCGCTGACCGCCGAAAAGGGCTTCCCCGACCAGGCCACCGTCCTGATCAACGCCCGCCTCGCCGCCGACGCGCTGGGCGCCAACAAGATGGACCGCCCGGAGGACATCGAGGTCAACGCGGTGACCGGCAAGGTCTACGTCATCCTCACCAACAACTCCCGCCGCAAGCCGGAGCAGGTGGACGCGACCAACCCGCGCGCCGAGAACAACTGGGGCCACATCGTCGAGATCCTGCCGGACAACGGCAACCACGCCGCGACCAAGGCGGAGTGGACGATCCTGGTCCGTGGCGGCAACCCGGCGGACGGGACGGTCGGCGCGCAGTTCCACGCCGACACCTCGGCCAACGGCTGGTTCTCCTGCCCCGACAACGCGGCGGTGGACCACCGCGGCCGCCTGTGGATCACCACCGACCAGGGCGAGAACTGGAAGAAGGCGTCCGGCACCGCCGACGGCGTCTGGGCCGTGGAGACCGAGGGCGACCTGCGCGGCCTGTCCAAGATGTTCTACCGCGTGCCGGTGGGTGCGGAGATGTGCGGTCCCTGCTTCACCACCGACGACAAGACCCTGTTCGTCGCCGTGCAGCACCCGGCCACCGACGGCGTCGACCAGTGGGAAGGCTTCAAGGGCAAGCTTTCCTCCTTCGAGGACCCGGCGACCCGCTGGCCGGACTTCAAGCCGAACATGCCGCCGCGCCCGTCAGTGGTCGCCATCACCAAGAAGGACGGCGGCGTGATCGGTCTCTGACCGACCGGGCGTCCGTCCCATAATCCAGCGACGCGCCTGAAAGGGCGGCTCCCGCGTCCGGGGCCGCCCTTCTTCTTTGTCTGGTGTCGGTGTCCGGCGATGTAATAAGATAACGCCATGCCCCCCGACCCCCATTCCCCCGCCGGCCCGGCCTCCCGCCATGGGCACGACCACGCGCATTGCATCGCCGACGCGCTGACACGCGCCGACGCCCTGTGCGCGGAGCGCGGCGCCCGGCTGACCGCCCTCCGCCGGCAGGTGCTGGAGCTGGTCTGGAACAGCCACAAGCCGCGCGGCGCCTACGCCATCCTGGAAGACCTCAGCCAGCGCGAGGGCAAGGCCACCGCCCCGCTGACCGTCTACCGGGCGCTGGAGTTCCTGGTGGAGTACGGGCTGGTCCACCGCATCGAATCACTGAACGCCTACATCGGCTGCGCGGCGCCGGGGGCCGTCCATTCCGGGCAGTTCCTGGTGTGCGAGACCTGCGGCAACGCCGTGGAGATCGACGACCCGCGCATCCGCGCCGCCATCGGCACCATCGCCGCCGAGCATGGTTTCCAGGTCAGCCGCCCCACCGTCGAGGTGCGCGGCACATGCACCGACTGCCAGGAGAAGACCCCGTGACCGCCGCACCCACCCCTGCCGCCCAACCGGCGCCCCGCCTGCCCGTCTCGGTGCTGACCGGCTTCCTTGGCAGCGGCAAGACCACGCTGCTGCAACGGCTCCTGCACCATCCCGGCATGGCCCGCACCGCCGTGGTCATCAACGAGTTCGGAGAGGTCGGGCTTGACCATCTGCTGGTCGCCAAGGCGTCGGAGAACATGGTGCTGATGGACAGCGGCTGCCTATGCTGCACCATCCGCGGCGACCTCGTCGACACGCTGCGCGACCTGTTCCTGAAGCGCGTGCGCGGCGACATCCCGGAGTTCGACCGGGTGGTGGTGGAGACCACCGGCCTCGCCGACCCGGCCCCGATCATCCACACGCTGATGAGCGACCCGCTGCTGGCCGCCCGCTTCCGCCTGGACGGCGTCATCAGCACGGTGGACGCGGTGCACGGCGCCAGCCAGCTCGACCGCCAGCCGGAGAGCGTGAAGCAGGCCGCCGTCGCCGACCGCATCGTGCTGACCAAGACCGACCTCGCCACGCCCCACACGACGCTCGCTTTGTGCCAGCGCCTGACGGCGATCAACCCGGCCGCCCCGCAGATCCCAGCGGCCTTCGGCGAGGTGGACCCCAAGCAGCTGTTCGACGCCGGCCTCTACAACCCCGACACCAAGAGCCCCGACGTGGCGCGCTGGCTCCGCGAGGAGGCGTACCGGGACGAGCAGGCCAAACATCATCATGGGCATGGGCACCATCACCATGAGCACGAGCACGAGCACGGCGACGCCTGCGGTCCCGACTGCGGGCACGATCACCACCACCACGACGCCAACCGGCACGACGACCACATCCGCGCCTTCTGCATGGTGGTGGACGAGCCGATCCCGTGGAACAGCTTCGTCGACTTCATGGAGGCCCTGATCGCCACCGGCGGGGAAAACCTGCTGCGCATCAAGGGGCTGCTGAACGTGAAGGAAAGCCCTCTGCCGGTCGTCGTCCACGGCGTGCAGCACATGTTCCATCCGCCGGTTCAGCTCCAGGAATGGCCCGGCGAGGACCACCGCTCCAAGATCGTCTTCATCACCCGCGACATCGGCGAGGCGGTGATCCAGCCGATGTTCGACCAGTTCGTCTGGGGAGCGGAAGGGGCGGCCTGAGGGCACTTCTTGC
>NZ_WHOR01000108.1:0-18456 GCF_013340925.1 Azospirillum formosense | reverse complement strand
TGGTCGGCGTCAACCCCGGCATGACGGCCACCGCCCCCCCCGCGGCCCTCCCCGGGTTCGCAGGGGAGGGAGAGAGGGCGCCAGCCAGGATCTCGTATGAACGCTCCTTGTCGCCGCCGCGCATCATGCCGACGGCCAGCAGCCAAGGAACGTCCGGGTTCAAACCGTAACGCTCCACCAGCGCCGCGCGATGCCGGTCGCGCTCCGCGGCGGCGGCCGCGAAGGGGCAGGTGTCGAGGAAGGGCCGCAGCCGCACCAGCCGGTCCGGCGATTCGAGCAGCGGCAACACCCCCTCCGCATCGTGGCCGGCGAGGTTGACGACCGCGGCGGCCTGCCGGATTGCAGCCTCGGCGGCGCGGTGCCCGGCAGCGAAGCGGCCGGTGGCCCGCTTGGCCGCGAAGGACGCCTCCGCCACCACATAGGGGATGCCGAATCGGCGGCTGACCGCCGGGCCGATCCAGTCCGGCGCCTTGTGGTACAGATGGTAGGTGAACCAGAGGTCCGGCGGGTCGTCCCGCCAGCGCGCCGTCAGGCGGTCGGCGCAGCGGGCGCCCAGCGCCGCCAGACGCTCCGCCCGGCCCGCATGGCGCCCATCGTCCCAGCTGCGCAACGTGCAGGCCAGCGTCACCCTGTGCCCGGCGCCCTCCAAGGCGGCCATCAGCAGCCGGGCCATGCGCCGGTCGCCCGAGGGCACCGGGTGGGTCGGGGATTTCAGCGGGGCGTAGAAGGCGATGCGCATCGCAGCCCCGGTGTC
Source organism: Azospirillum formosense (assembly GCF_013340925.1). Classification (GTDB taxonomy): domain Bacteria; phylum Pseudomonadota; class Alphaproteobacteria; order Azospirillales; family Azospirillaceae; genus Azospirillum; species Azospirillum formosense. The sequence goes on along the minus strand of NZ_WHOR01000108.1, from coordinate 17,702 downwards.
ATGGTGGAAAGGACGCTCAGAACGGGGTCGGTTCCCGCGCGCAGACGACCCGGTTCCGTCCGGCAGCCTTGGCGCGGTACAGCGCCTCGTCCGCGCTGGACAGCATGGCGTCCACGTCGCGCGTCCCGGCCGCGCAGCAGGCGACGCCGATCGACACGGTGAAGCGCACGGTCTCCGCGCCCGATGGTGCCGTCAGTTCCGCCGTGCGGCGGCGGATGCGCTCCGCCACCATGCGCGCCCCGGCGATGTCGGTCTCCGGCAGCAGGATGGCGAACTCCTCGCCGCCGGTGCGGCCCAGCAGGTCGTTCTCCCGCAGCAGGGTGCGGCAGGCGGTGGTGAAGGTCCGCAGCGCCTCGTCCCCCACCGCGTGGCCGTGGGTGTCGTTGATGCTCTTGAAATGGTCGAGGTCGAGCATCAGCAGCGTGACCGGCCGGCCATGGCGGCGGGCGCGGGCCAGCTCCTGCTCCGCCGCTTCGACGAAGTGGCGGCGGTTGGACACGCCGGTCAGCGGGTCGGTGATCGAGAGACGGCGCAGCCGTTCCTCCGACTCCTTCAGCGCCGTCACGTCGTTGATCAGCACATAGATCACCGGCAACCCGTCCCAGGGCAGGGGCGACATGCTGACCTGGACGCAGGTGCGCTGACCGTCGGCGGACATCATCACCCCGTCCTGGCACCGCACCAGCTCCCGCTCGCGCAGGCAGCGCAGGAAGGCGTCCCGCTGGTCGTCGATGCCCGCTTCCTCGACGAAGTCCAGGAAATGGCGCCCGACCAGGGCGTCGCCGCTCTGGCCCAGGATGCGCGCGGCCTCCTGGTTGGCGAAGACGATGCCCATTTCCTGATGGATCAACAGCCCGGCGGGCAGCAGGTCGAGCATGTCGCCAAGCTTGCTGCGCGTCAGCGACAGCTCGTGGCTCGTCGCCACGGCGTCGCTGTCGTCGTCGAAGTCGATAAAGGAAAGGATTTCCGGTTCGGGAAAGGCGGACAGAGTCGACATGACGTCGCAAAGGTGGAGCAAAGCCGCACTCTATCCCGTCATCAGCCGCCGTGCAATGCACAGCATCCCCCAAACGGCATAAAGGACGACTGTCTATTTGCGGTTGTGAAGCGGTCGTGAAGCCGGTCGATCCCCGAGTCGCTCTCGAAGTCGCGCCGCACCCGCGCGGCACCGGCTGCCCCCAACGCCGCGCGGCGGGCCGGATCGCGGAGCAGCGACTCGAGCGCGCGGGCCAACGCGGCGGGGTCCTCGGGGTCCACCAGCGTGCCGGTGACCCCATCCTCGATCAGCTCAGCCACTGCGGCGGCGCGAGTGGACAGGCAGGCCAGCCCCTGGCTCTGCGCTTCCATCAGCACGTTGGGCAGCCCGTCGCGGTCGCCGTCGCGCGCGGTGCGGCAGGGCAGGACGAACAGGTCGGCGCGGCGGTACTGGGCGATCACCGCGTCCTGGGCCTTCGCCCCCTGCCAGTCGATCCGCCCCTCCAGCCCCAGCGCCGCCGCCTGCCCCTTCAGCGCGGACAGCCGGTCGCCGCCGCCGATGTGGGTCCAGCGCCAGTGCAGCCCGGCGGGCAGGCGGGCCAGCGCGTCGAGCAGCAGGTCGAAGCCCTTCTTCTCCACCGCCCGCCCGACCGACAGCAGCCGCACCGGGTCGGCAGGGTCGCCGCCGTCCCGCGCCGGACGCGCATCCGGCGGGCCGGGGAAGCGGCTGAAATCCAGGCCGTGGTAGAGCAGCTCCACCCGTTTCGGCTCCGGCGCCAGGGCGCGCAGGCGGTCGAGGCCGAGCGCGGTGCAGGTGACGCCCCAGCGCGCCTCGGCCAACTTGTCCCGCAGGTCCCAGTCGGGCGAGGTCCAGATGTCCTTGGCGTGGGCGGAGAAGCTCCAGGGCAGGCCGGTCAGCAGCGCCGCGTAGCGCGCGACGCTGGCCGGGGTGTGCAGGAAATGGGTGTGCAGCCAGGTGACGTCCGCCGGCAATTCCGCCGCCAGCACGCAGGCCTGGCCGAAGCGGCGCACGCGGTTGCGGCTGGGGTCGCGCCGCAGGTCGGCCAACCAGGCGGCCCGCGCCGCCGGCCAGCCGGGACGCCGCCGCGCGGCGGCCAGCGCGCGCAGCACGCGGCCGGGCGCGTCGTGCAGATATTCGGGCAGGTAGGCCACCGGGGCGGTGACGCGGCGGTTCAGCTCGTGCACCGCCTTGTCGGTCGGTTGACGCAGGCTGACGATCAGTTGACGCAACCCCCGCCGCTCCAGCCCCAGGATCTCCTGCGCGATGAAGGTTTCCGACAGGCGGGGCCAGCCCTTGACGATGACGGCAACGGTCACGCGGCGTCCCCGGCGGCCAGCTGGCGCTCCGAAGCGCTGGGTTCGCAGGACGGCTCCGGCAGGTAGCGGGCCGACAGGCGGTTGACGCTCTCCAGCCCGCCAAGCAGGCCCGGCACCACCACCGAAGAGGGTGGCGCCTGCCAGGGCAGCCGGCGCAGGGCCGCCGCCATCGCCGCGGCGTCGCGCACCCCGTCGTCCATCAGGACGGAGACCAGACCCAGCTCCTGCGCGCGGGCGGCGCGGATGGTCTGCTCGCGCCGCGGCACCTCGCGCGGGACGATCAGCGCCTTCTTGTCGAAGGACAGGATCTCGCAGAAGGTGTTGTAGCCACCCATGGCGACCACCCCCACCGCCCCCTGCATCAGCCGCTCGATCCGCGCCTCGAAGGCGGTGGCCTCGACATTGGGCAGGGCTTCCGCCCGCGCCAGGAACTCGGCCTGGAGGTCCGGCTGCATGAAGGGGCCGAACACCAGCACCGCGCGGTAAGGGATGCCGGGATCGCTCTCGTAGGCGCGCAGCACCCAGTCGATCAGCGCCTCGCCGTCGCCGCCGCCGCCGGGCGTGACCAGGATGTAGGGCTCGTCCGGCAGACCGGGGCCGTGCGGCACCGCCGGGGGCACGGTGCGGTGCAGATAGCCGGTGTAAACCATCTTGTCGCGCACCGACCGGGGCATGTCGATGCCCTCCAGCGGGTCGCAGATCTGCGGCAGGCCGTAGACCCACAGTTCGTCGTAGAGGGATTCCAGCGCCGGCAGGACCTTCTTGCGCTCCCACTCCGGGGCAAGCAGGGCCGGCTCGTCCATCACGTCGCGCAGCCCCAGCACCAGCGGCACGCCGCGGCCCTTCAGAAGCTCCAGCGTCTCCCGCACCTCGCCGCGCAGGCCGAGCGGCTCCTTGTCCACGATGAACAGGTCGGGCTGGTAGATCTCCGCCGTGTGGCGGATCAGCGAGGCCCGCATGGACAGGATCTCGTCGATGTCCAGATGCAGGTTCAGCGCCGTGTACTCCCCGTTGCGCAGCTTGATGACGCCGGGGATGCGCACGAAGTCCACCCGCGTGCGGAAGTCGAAGCTGCCGACGATGGGCGAGCCGGACAGGATCAGCACGGACAGGTTGCTGTAGCGTTCCACCAGCGCATGGGCGATGGCCCGGCAGCGGCGCAGATGGCCAAGGCCGAACGTGTCATGGCTGTAGATGAGCACGCGGCCCGAGGTCGGACGTTCGCTCATGGAGTTCCTACCTCTCCCGATTGGCCTCTTGTGTCCGGCCGCGGCTTGGCCGATGAACGGGTGTGCGTCATGCCGCCGTCACGCTGGCGGCAGACCGCGTGCAGGCGAACCATAGTCCCGGCGGCCAGACGGCAGAGGGGGTAAGGTTTCTGCCTGCTCCCGGCACCGGCGTCCCCTTGCGTAGAATGGCGCTATGGAATCCAGCATTTTCCGATTCATCCTTCGGCACAGCGTCCGTCAGCAGATCGTGCTGACCCTGATGACCCTGGCGTCCTTTCCGTTCCTCTACGCCTCGCTCGACCTGCCGAAGCGGATCGTCAACGAGGCGATCGCCGGGAAGAAGCTGCCTGAATCCTTCCTCGGCTTCCATCTCGATCAGGTGACTTACCTGTTCGTCCTATGCGGACTGTTCCTGACTTTGGTGCTGGTCAACGGTGCGTTCAAGTACGTCATCAACACCTACAAGGGCCGCCTGGGCGAGCGGATGCTGCGCCGGCTGCGGTACGAGCTGTACGTGCGCGTCCTGCGTTTCCCCCTGCCCCGCTTCCGCAAGATGTCGCCCGGGGAGATCATCCCCATGATCACGGCGGAGGTGGAACCGCTGGGCGGCTTCATCGGCGACGCCATCGCGATCCCGGTGTTCCAGGGCGGCACGCTCCTCGTCTACATCGCCTTCATCTTCGTCCAGGACCCGGTTCTGGGAGCAGCGGCGGTGTCGCTGTACCCGTTCCAAGGCTGGCTCATCCCACGGCTTCAGCGCAAGGTCAATCAGCTTGGCAAACAGCGCGTACGTGCCATGCGCCAGATCGCCGACCGCATCGGCGAGACGGTGTCCGGCATCCAGGAGGTGCACACCCACAACACGGCGACCTGGCATCTCGCCGATCTCAGTCACCGTCTGGGCGACGTGTACCGCATCCGTTTCGAGATTTACCAAAGAAAGTTTTTTGTCAAATTTCTGAACAATTTCATAAACCAGTTGACCCCGTTCTTCTTCTACTCGATCGGCGGCTATCTGGTGATCCACGGCCAACTGTCCTTCGGCGCGCTGGTTGCGGTGTTGGCCGCCTACAAGGACTTGGCCGCCCCTTGGAAGGAGCTTCTGGACTGGTACCAGCAGAAGGAGGACAACCGGATCAAGTACGAGCAGGTGGTGGAGCAGTTCCACGTCCCCGACCTGCTGGCCGAACGCCTGCTGCGCGAAGAGGAGGACGTCCCGTTCAAGGGCAGCCTGTCCTTCCACAACGTCGGGTTCGGGGAGGAAGGCGGCTCGCCGATCCTGGAGGGGGTGACCTGCGACATCCCGCTGGACGGCCACACCGCGCTGATCGGCGTCGGCTCCGGGCGGGACGAGCTGGCGCAGCTCGCCGCCCGCGTGCTGCTGCCCTCGTCGGGCCAGATCCGGCTGGGCGAGCATGACTATGCGGAGTTGCCGGAAAGCGTGACCGGACGGCGCGCCGCCTATGTGGGGGCCACCCCCTACCTGTTCTCGGCCTCGCTCTACGACAATCTCGTCTACGGGCTGCGTCACCGGCCCCTGCGCGAGAACGATGAAGGCGAGGAAACGGCGGACCGGCGCAAGAAGCGGATGACCGAATCGGTGCTGTCCGGCAACGCCACCGACGACGTGCACGCCGACTGGATCGACTACGCCGCCGCCGGCTGCGACGGGCCGGAGGATCTGAAGGCCCGCATCCTGCGCGTGGTGACGATGGTCTCGCTTCAGGACGACGTGTACGGCATGGGCCTCAACCGCACCGTTGACCCGGAGCGGCGCCCCGACGTGGCCGCCCGCGTGCTGGAGGCGCGCGACGCCATGCGCGCCACGATGCTGAACAACCCCGACCTGGGGCGGCTGGTGGAGCGCTTCGACCCCGACCGCTACACCGTGAACGCCACGCTGGCGGAGAACCTGCTGTTCGGCACGCCGGTCGGCCCGATCTTCCAGACCGACGCGCTGGCCTCGAATCCCTATATGGTGCATGTGCTGGACAAGGTGGGGCTGACCGACACCATCCTGGAGACCGGCCATAAGGTGGCGGAAACCATGGTCGAGCTGTTCGCCGGCCTGCCGCCCGGCCACGAGTTCTTCGAGCGCTTTTCCTTCATCGGATTCGCCGAGCTGCCGGAGTATCAGGCGATTCTGGCGCGCACCGCGAAGGAGGGGCTGGGCACGCTGCGGCCCGAGGAGCGGACGCGGCTGATGACCCTGCCCTTCAAGCTGATCGGCGCCCGCCACCGTCTGGGCCTGATGACGCCGGACCTGGAGAAGAAGCTCTTGCAGGCGCGGCACGTCTTCGCCAGCGACCTGCCGGCCGACCTGAAGCACGCCGTCGCCTTCTTCGACCCGGAGGCCTACAACGCCGCGGCCAGCATCCAGGACAACATCCTGTTCGGCAAGATGGTCTACGGACAGGCGCAGGTGCAATCCAAGGTGGGCCGCATCGTGGCGGAGCTGGTGGACCAGCTTCACCTGCGCGACATCATCGTCGAGGTCGGGCTGGACCATCCCGTGGGGGTCGCCGGGTCGCGCCTGTCCGCCGCACAGCGCCAGAAGGCGGCGCTGGCCCGCGCCCTGCTGAAGCGGCCGGACCTGCTGGTGCTGAGCGAGGCGACCAGCGGCCTGGACACCAGCAGCCAGACCAAGGTGCATTCCGCCATCATGGGAGAACGCAAGGGATGTGGTCTTGTGTGGGTTCTGCATCGCGCCGGCTTGGCACGGGCGTTCGAGCGAGTCATTGTGATGAAGGACGGGCGAATCGCCGAACATGGGCGCTTCGACGAGTTGAACAGGCCCGGCACCTTGTTGCATGAATTGGTGTCCGCCGAATAAAGCCGGCGGCGTTGAGGAGGCAGACGGCATGAGCATCGCCGAAGAAGTCAATTGTCTGCGCAGGATTCCCCTGTTCGCCAACATCGACACCGCCAAGCTCAAGCTTCTCGCCTTCACCAGCGAGCGGTTGAGCTTCCGCTCGGGCGACATCCTGTTCGAACAGGATGAGATGGGCACTTGCGCCTACATCCTGCTGCGCGGGGAGGCCGAGGTGATCGTGACCGGTCCCGGGGGGCCGCTGGCCGTCGCGACGCTGGGGTCCAACGAGATCGTCGGCGAGATCGCCATCCTGTGCGACGTGCCGCGAACCGCCACCGTCCGCGCCAGCTCCGACCTGGAGGCGCTGTGCGTCCCGAAGGACCATTTCCTCCAGATGATCGCCGATTTCCCGCAGATGGGGCTGGAGATCATGCGCTCCCTGGCCCACCGGCTGGAATTGACGACCATGCGCCTGCGCGAGGTCCTGGCCGCCCAGGCAACCTGAAATTCTGGCGACCTGACGGCTCATGCGCGTTCTTTTCCATGTCCAGCATCTGCTGGGCATCGGCCACGACCGGCGCGCCGCGCTGATCACCCGCGGGCTGGCCAAGGCCGGTGTCGCCGTCACGGTGCTGCGCGGCGGGCATCCGGTGCCGGGGATCGATTACGGCCCGGCGGCGGAGATCGTCCAGCTTCCCCCCGCCCGCGCCGCCGACAGCAGCTTCAAGACCCTGCTGGACGAGCACGACCAGCCCATCGACGACGACTGGCGCGCCCGGCGCCGCGCCGCGGTTCTGGAGGTCCATGAGCGGGTGCGGCCCGACGCTCTGCTGGTCGAATCCTTCCCCTTCGGGCGCCGCGCCTTCCGGTTCGAGCTTCTGCCGCTGCTGGAGGCCGCCAAGGCCGGCGGGGCGGTCACCGCCTGCTCGGTGCGCGACATCCTGGTGACCAAGGCGAAGCCGGAACGGCTGGAGGAAACCGTTTCGACGGTGGAACGGCTGTTCGACCATGTGCTGGTCCATGGCGACCCGGAGCTGATCCCCTTCGCCGCGACCTTCCCCGCCGCCGCGCGGATCGCCGACCGCATCCGCTACACCGGCTATGTCGCCGCCCCGCAGGGCGAGGACACCGAATCACCGGACGGCACCGGCGAGGTGATCGTGTCGGTGGGCGGCGGGGCGGTCGGCCTGCCGCTGCTGCGGGCGGCTCTGGCGGTGCGTGCGTCAACTCCCGCCGGACTTGACGCACCCTGGCGCCTGCTGGCCGGTCCGGACGTGCCGGAGGAGGATGTCCGCGCGCTCGCCGCCGCGGCCCCGCCGGGCACCATCGTGGAGCGGGCGCGGCCCGACTTCCCCGCCCTGCTCCGCCGCTGCCGCCTGTCGATCAGCCAGGCCGGCTACAACACCGTGCTCGACGTGCTCCAGGCCGGCTGCCGGGCGGTGGTCGTCCCCTTCGCCGCGGGCAGCGAGACGGAGCAGGCCACCCGCGCCCGCCTGCTGGAGGAGCGGGGCCGGCTGGCCGTGGTCGACGAGGCCACCCTGACCCCGGACACCCTGGCCGCGGGCGTTGCCAAGGCGCTCGCCCTGCCCCCGCCGCCGGCCATCCCGCTGCGCCTGGACGGTGCCGCCGCCACCGCCCGGCTGCTGCGAAACGCGGTGGCCTACCGCCAAGGCAACAGCCGCTAAACCAATCAAGACGCTTGGATTTTTCCGGTGCGGGGGCCATGCTGGGGCTGATCTCCTGCCTCGGCCCCGCCTTGCAATGACCATGACCGCCCCTTCCGACAGCCCACCGCGCGCCGGCTGGGACGCGCTGATCGCCGAGTTGGACGCCTGGGCCGCCGCCGGGCGCACCGCCAGCCTCTGGTGGCGCGACGATGATGCCGTGGAGCCGACGCCGGAACTGGACCGGATGATCGCCCTGTCCGTCGAGACCGGCGCGCCGCTGGCCCTGGCGGTCATCCCGGCGGGCGTCACGGATGCCCTCGCCCCCGTTGTGGACGCCGCCCCCGCCGTCACGGTGCTTCAGCACGGCTGGTCGCACGCCAACCACGCCGCTCCCCCCGCGAAGAAGGCGGAACTTGGCGCGGATCGGCCCGCCGACGCCGTGCTGGCCGAACTGGCCGAGGGGCGTAGCGTTCTGGACCGCCGGTTCGGGCGGCGCGCCCTGCCCGTTCTGGTGCCGCCCTGGAACCGCATCGCGCCCGGCGTGGCGGCGGGTCTGCCCGACGTGGGCTTCGCCGGCCTGTCGGTTTTCGGGCTGCGACGTGTGTCAACCGTCAACATGATGTGTGTCAATACACACATCGACCCGGTGGGCTGGAAGGATGGCAAGCGCTTCCTCGGCGACGCGGAGGCGCTGGGCATGGCGGTCACCCATCTGCGCGCTAGGCGGCTGGGCGCGGTGGACGCGAAGGAGCCGACCGGCCTGCTGACGCATCATTTGGCGATGGACGGCGAAACCTGGGCCTTCACCGCGCGTTTCCTGACCGTGACCCGCCGCCATCCGGCGGCCCGCTGGCTGGCTGCTGATACCCTGTTCGCCACCCCGTTCGCCACCCCGTTCGCCGCAGAAGGACATCGCTGACTCATGGCCGAGCTGCCCATGGCCCGACCCTCGACCGGAGAGACGCTGACCGTCGCGGAGATGCGCTACCCCGCCGGGGCGCTCGCCGGCGACTACGCGCGGGCCGGGGCGGGGCTGGGGCTGACGGTCCTGCCGCTGGCCTTCCTGCCCGTCACCCCCTGGATCGCCGTGCCGCTGGCGGCCTGCGCGCTGCTGTTCGCCGTCTTCGCGGCGCGCACCCTGCAACGCCAGCTGACCCGCCTGACCATGGACGGCGAGGGCCTGCGGGCCGACGGGCCACTGGGCGGCGCCATCCGCTGGGACGCGCTGTCCGGGCTGAAGCTGCGCTACTACGCGACCAAGCGGGGACGCGACGACGGCTGGATACAGGCGGCGCTGACCGGCGGCGGCACGACCCTGCGCTTCGACAGCAACCTGGAGGGCTTCGACGCGGTGATCGAACAGGCCGCCCTCGCCGCCGGGCGCAACGGCGTGGCGCTGACCCCGGTGACGGTGGACAATCTGATCGCTCTCGGCATCGAGCCGCCGGCAGATCCCAATGAAAAAGACCCCAACGAAACGAGGCCGGCATCATGAGCCGCACGCTGCTCCGGGTGGAGGACCTGAAGGTCGATTTCCAGGTGCCGGGCGGCGTGGTCCAGGCGGTGCGCGGCGTGTCCTTCCGGGTGCGGGCCGGTTCCACCGTCGCCCTGGTCGGCGAATCCGGGTCGGGCAAGTCGGTGGCGGCGCAGTCGATCCTGCGCATCCTGCCCCGCAACGCCACCATCGCGGATGGGCGAATTCTGTTCGACGACGGAGTCGTGAACGAGGGCTCCGGCCCCGTCGACATCGCCGCGCTGAAGGCCGACGGCACGGCGATGCGGGCGCTGCGCGGCGGCCGCATCTCGATCATCTTCCAGGAGCCGATGACCTCGCTGTCGCCCCTGCACACGGTGGGCGACCAGGTGGGCGAGGCGGTGCGGCTGCACCAGCGGGTGACCGCCCGGCAGGCCCGCACCCAGGCCGAGGACATGCTGCGCCGGGTGCGCTTCCCCGACCCCAAGCGGGCGTTGGACACCTACCCGTTCGAGCTGTCGGGCGGCCTGCGCCAGCGCGCGATGATCGCCATGGCGCTGGTCTGCCGCCCCGCGCTGCTGATCGCCGACGAGCCGACGACCGCGCTGGACGTCACCATCCAGGCGCAGATCCTGAAGCTGATCAAGGACCTCCAGGCCGATCTCGGGATGGCCGTGCTGCTCATCACCCACGACCTGGGGGTGGTCGCCAACCTCGCCGACGAGGTGGTGGTGATGCACCGCGGGCGGATCATGGAATCCGGCACGCGCGAGGACATCTTCGCCGACCCCCGCCACCCCTACCTGAAGGCGCTGCTGCGCGCCGTTCCGCGCTTCCACATGGCGCCGGGGGAACGGCTGGTGCCGATCCGCTCCATCACGTCGGAAGGCGGCAGCCTGCTGGAGAAGGACCACCAGCCCTGGCCGCCCGGCGCCGACGCGGCGGGGCCGCTGCTGGCGGTGGAGGGGGTGCGCAAGCGCTACGGCGCGCGCAAGGCCGGCTGGTTCGGCGCCAAGGCCGGGGCCGGCACGCTGGCGGTCGACGATGTCAGCTTCACCATCGCGCGTGGCGAATGCGTCGGGCTGGTCGGCGAGTCGGGCTGCGGCAAGACCACCCTGTCGAAGATCCTGATGCGCGCCCTGACCCCGGACCAGGGCAGCGTGCGCTTCAACGACCATGGCCGGGTGGTGGACGTGCTGGGGCTGGAGGGCGCGGCCCTGACCGCCTTCCGCCGCAAGGTGCAGTTCGTCTTCCAGGACCCCTTCGGCTCGCTGAACCCGCGCATGACCGTCTTCGACATCATCGCCGAACCGCTGGTCATCCACGGCATCGGCGACGAGGCGGAGCGCGCCGCGCGGGTCAAGGAGCTGATGGGGCTGGTCGGGCTGGACGCGCGGCATCTGCGCCGCTACCCGCACAGCTTCTCCGGCGGCCAGCGCCAGCGCATCGGCATCGCCCGCGCGTTGGCGCTGCGGCCCGAGCTTCTGCTGCTCGACGAGCCGGTGTCGGCGCTCGACGTGTCGATCCAGGCGCAGGTGCTGAACCTGCTGAAGGACCTGAAGGAACGGCTCGGCCTGACCTACCTGTTCGTCAGCCACAATCTGGCGGTGGTGGACTACATGGCCGACCGCATCCTGGTGATGTGCCGCGGCCGGATCGTCGAGTCGGCCGCGCGCGAGGATCTCTTCCGCAACCCGGTCCACCCCTACACCCGCGCCCTGCTGGCCGCCGTGCCGGAGCCGGACCCCAGCCGCCCGCTGTCGCTGACCGACCTGGAGGAGGGCCGCGCCTCCGACCCGGCGCGCTGGCCCGCCCCCTTCACCATCGATGAGGACCACCAGCCCCATCTGGTCGATCTCGGCGGCGGCCATTGCGTGCGCGCCGACGCCGCCGTCCGCGTGCGGGAGGTGGCGTGATGAGGCTGGCCCGCCCCGCCCTGCTGCTGCTCGCCTTCCTGGGGCTCAGCGCCTTCGACGCGGTCGAGACGCCGATGCTGGAGAATGCGGTCGGCGCCGGGTCGCTGCCGCCGGTGGAGAAGCGGCTGCCGCTCACCCCGCTGGTCGAGGCGATGGACCGGCCCTGGCAGTCGCCGGGGCGTCATGGCGGCGACCTGCGCCTGCTGATGGCGCGGACCAAGGACACGCGGCTGATCTACGTCTACAGCTACGCCCGGCTGGTCGGGCTGACCCCGGACCTGCGCATCGTGCCCGACATCCTGGAGCGGGTGGATGTGGAGGAAGGGCGGATCTTCACCTTCACGCTGCGCCGCGGCCACCGCTGGTCGGACGGCCATCCCTTCACGGCGGAGGACTTCCGCTACTGGTGGGAGGACATGGCCAACAACGCCAAGCGCTCCCCCGGGGGGCCGCCGCCGGAGATGATGGTGGCCGGGGAGGCGCCGAAGTTCGAGGTTCTGGACGCCGCCGCCGTGCGCTACACCTGGTCGCGCCCCAACCCCTTCTTCCTGCCCATGCTGGCCGGAGCCAAGCCGGTGGAGATCTACGCCCCCGCCCATTACCTGCGGCGCTTCCATCCCCGCTTCACCGAACCGCTGGAGCTGAAGCAGCGGGTTGAGGCGGAGCGGCAGAAAAGCTGGCAGCAGCTTCACAACCGCAAGGACAATCTGACCGAGTTCGACAACCCGGACCTGCCGACCCTGCAGCCCTGGGTGCCGACGACCGCGCCGCCCGCGGAACGTTTCATCTTCGTAAGGAACCCCTATTTCCATCGGGTCGATCCGGCGGGGCGGCAGTTGCCCTACATCGACCGGATCATCATGACGGTGGCCGACGCCAAGATCATCCCGGCCAAGACCGGGGCGGGCGAGAGCGACCTCCAGGCGCGCTACCTGCGGTTCGACAACTACACCTTCCTGAAGCAGGGGGCGAAGCGCAACGACCAACGGGTCACGCTGTGGCGCACCGGCATCGGGGCGCAGATGGCGCTGTTCCCCAACCTGACCTGCAACGACCCGGTGTGGCGCGCGCTGAACCGCGACGTGCGCTACCGCCGCGCCCTGTCGCTGGCCATCGACCGCGAGGAGATGAACCAGGTCATCTATTACGGCCTCGCCATCCCATCCAACAACACACTGCTGGAGGTCTCGCCCCTGTGGGTGCCGGCCTACCGCGACCGCTGGGCGCAGTTCGACGTGAAGCAGGCCAACCGGCTGCTCGACGAGGTCGGCCTGACCAAGCGCGACGTCAACGGCGTCCGCCTGCTGCCCGACGGCCGCCCGCTGGAGATCGTGGTGGAGACCGCCGGGGAGAGCACGGAGGAGACCGACGCGCTGGAGCTGATCGCCGACGGCTGGCGGCGCATCGGGGCGCGGCTCTACATCCGCTCCTCGCAGCTCGACGTGTTCCGCAACCGCATCTTCGCCGGCGACACCTGCATGTCGATTTCGCGCGGGCTGGACAACGCCATCGCCACCGCGGACATGAGCCCCGCCGAGCTGGTGCCGGTCGATCAGGCCAAATACCAGTGGCCGAAATGGGGCCAGTTCTTCCAGACCATGGGCAAGGACGGCGAGCGCCCCGACATGCCCGAGGCCCGCGACCTTCTGGAGGCCTTCCGCGCCTGGCGCGACGCCCCGGACGAGGCGGGGCGGGCGGCGGCCTGGACGCGCATCCTCACGCTCAATACCGATCAGGTCTTCACCATCGGCACGGTGGCCGGGGTGCCGCAGCCGGTGGTGGCGCGCCGCACCCTGCGCAACGTGCCGGAGGAGGGTCTGTTCAACTACGACCCCGGCGCGCATTTCGGGCTGTACCGGCCCGACGGCTTCTGGTTCGACAGGAAGGGATGAGGCCATGCTGGGCTACGTGATCCGCCGCATCCTCATCATGATCCCGACGCTGCTGGCGATCAGCGTCATCACCTTCGTCATCATCCAGCTTCCCCCCGGCGACTATCTGACGACGCTGGTCAACGAGATGCAGAGCCGGGGCGAGAGCATGGACCAGGGCCGGCTGGCCATGCTGCGCGAGACCTACGGGCTCGACCGGCCCATGTACGAGCAGTATGCGCTGTGGCTGGCCGGGATGCTGCGCGGCGACTTCGGCTATTCCTTCGAATACAACCTGCCGGTATCGGACGTGGTGGGCGACCGGCTGTCGCTGACCGCCATCGTGTCCTTCGCGACCATCCTGTTCATCTGGGTGGTCTCATTCCCCATCGGCATCTATTCGGCGACGCGGCAGTACAGCCTGGGCGACTACGTCCTGACCTTCCTTGGCTTCCTGGGGCTGGCAACGCCGAGCTTCCTGCTGGCGCTGGTGATGCTGTACTTCGCCAACGTGTGGTTCGGCACCTCAATCGGCGGGCTGATGGACCCGCGCTACATCGGCCAGCCCTGGAGCTGGGGCAAGGCGATGAGCGTGTTCGAGCACATGTGGATTCCGGTTATCGTCATCGGCACGGCCGGCACCGCCGCGATGATCCGCCGCCTGCGCGCCAACCTGCTGGACGAGCTGCACAAGCCCTACGTCGTCACCGCGCGGGCCAAGGGCCTGCCGCCGGGCCGGGCGCTGGTGAAGTACCCGCTGCGGGTGGCGCTGAACCCCTTCGTGTCCGACATCGGCAACCTGCTGCCGCAGGTCGTCTCCGGCGCCGCCATCGTGTCGGTGGTGATGTCGCTGCCGACGACGGGGCCGATGCTGCTCCAGGCGCTGCGCAGCCAGGACATGTATCTGGCCGGGTCCTTCCTGATGTTCCTGGCGGTGCTGACGGTGATCGGGGTCTTCCTGTCCGATCTGGCGCTGGCCGCGCTCGACCCGCGCATCCGCTTGAGCGGGGGAGCCAGCCGATGAGCGCCTCCCTTCCGACCCAGACGCCCCTGCCCCACACCGTCGACATCGCCCCCTGGGACCCCGACGAGATCGAACGGCTGTCGCCGGAGCAGGAGCGCTTCACCACCGCCTCGCAATGGCGGATGGTCTGGTGGAAGCTGCGGCGGCACAAGCTGGCGGTGGCCTCGGGCATCGTGCTGTTTTTGCTCTACGCGTCGACCCTGGTCAGCGAGGTCCTGGCCCCCTATGCGGTGGACAGCCGCAACTCCCACTTCATCCATGCCCCGCCGCAGACGGTGCATCTGTTCCATGAGGGGCAATTCGTCGGCCCCTTCGTCTACGGCTACAGCTACCGCCTGGACATGGAGATCCTGAAGCGGGAGTACACGCCCGACCCCACGAAGGTGCAGCCCATCCGCTTCCTCTGCCGCAGCGACCGCTACGAGTTCTGGGGGCTGGTGGAGAGCGATTGGCACCTCGCCTGCCCGGCCGAGGGCGGGACGCTGTTCCTGATGGGCACCGACCGTCTGGGACGGGACCTGCTGTCGCGGATGATCTACGGGACGCGCATCTCGCTGACCATCGGGCTGATCGGCGTCGCGGTCAGCTTCGTGCTGGGGATCGTCATCGGCGGCATCGCCGGCTATTACGGCGGCTGGGTGGACAACCTGATCCAGCGGCTGATCGAGATCATCCGCTCCTTCCCCGAGCTGCCGCTGTGGATGGCCCTGTCCGCCGCCTTGCCCGTCACCTGGAACCCGATCTTCATCTATTTCGGGATCACGGTGATCCTCGGCCTCCTGGAATGGACGGGCCTCGCCCGCGCCGTGCGGTCCAAGCTGCTGGCCCTGCGCGAGGAGGACTTCACCACCGCCGCCCAGCTGATGGGAGCCAGCCCGGCCCGCATCATCGGGCGGCACCTGCTGCCCAGCTTCATGAGCCACCTGATCGCCTCGGCGACGCTGGCCATCCCCGGCATGATCCTGGGCGAGACGGCGCTGAGCTTCCTCGGCCTCGGCTTGCGCCCGCCGATCACCAGCTGGGGGGTGCTGCTGACCGAGGCGCAGAACATCAACGTGGTGGCGCTGTATCCCTGGCTGATGCTGCCGGTGCTGCCGGTGATCGTGACCGTGCTGAGCTTCAACTTCCTCGGCGACGGCCTGCGGGACGCCGCGGACCCGTATCGGTAACCCTCAGGGCTTCTTCTTCGCCGCAGGTTCCGGCTGCTCCTTGAGGGAGGCCAGCACCATGCGGACGCGGGCGAGGTCGCCGTCGTTGCCCTTCGCGGAGGCGGGCGCGGCCTTGGCCGGGGGACGCTTCGATGGGGCGGGTTCCGCCGAAGCGACCTGCGTCCGCGGGGCGGCGGGAGCGGGCTTGGCGGCGACCGCCTTGCCCGACGCGGCCTTCGCCGGGGTCGCCCTGGCCTCCAGGATGCGGGGATCGCCGCCCTTCGGGCTCCAGGTTCGGACCGGGCCGGTGTCGACATGGACGTGGCCGGTGTGGGGGTAGAGCGCGTAGCCGCCGCGCTGCAGGGCCGCGGCCTCGTCGGCGAGGCGGCGGGGGGGAACCCCGGGAATGGAGATGTCGGCGGCCTGGCCACGCAGGTGATAGCTGTTTTCCGCCACGTTCGGATTGCTGCGCGCCAGCGTGACGTTGGTCAGCGGCGAGCGGTAGCCCGAGGTGATGTGGACCGGCGTGTCGGGGCCGGCGCCGCAGCGGTCCCGCAGGTCGGCCAGAAGCTCCACCAGCGTGGGGTCGACGGGCACCGTCTCGCCGGTGCGGCGGTCGCGGAACAGGGTGGCGATGCGGTCCAGGGCCTGCAGGTCGTACCCGTCGGCGCGGCGGTAGGTGACGCTGACCGTCTCGCCGCTGGCGGGATGGTGCAGGACGATCGAACGGGGGCCGCCGTCCAGCGAGGCCTGGGGACCCGGAGTGGAGGCGCAGCCGGCGAGCGTTCCGCCGGCGAGCAGACCCAGCAACGATAAGCGCAGAAGATGCCGCATGCGTCTCCCCAGAGTTCTCTCTGCGGTTGCAGGCGGTTTTCATACCATAATTATCACACGATCCGGCAGTGACAACGGGCCAGAGGACGCGAACGGAGGCTTGGCCGTGTCATCGGCGCATCACTGTCCAACGGGATAGGTGTCCAGTCAGAAGGACCAAAGTCAGAGAGGAAGCGCCATGCCTTCGCGGGCGACCAGCGTGCCGGGGCGCCGGGCTTCGGCGGCGGTGGCGATGACGTCCAGCTCGGCGTCGGTGCGCCGGGGATCATGGTGGAAGATGACCGCGCGCTTCACGTCGGCTTCGTCGGCGATGCGCAGGCACTCCTCCCAGGTCGAATGGCCCCAGCCGACGCGGGCGGCGTATTCGGCGTCGGTGTAGGTGCAGTCGTAGATCATCAGGTCGCTGCCGCGCACCAGTTCCATCACCGCGGGGTCGCGCCCGGCGGCGGGGTGCTCGGTGTCGGTGACGTAGCACAGGCTGCGCCCGGCGAATTCCACGCGGTAGCCGGTCGCCCCGTCCGGGTGGTTGAGCCGAGCGGTGCGCACGGTGACGCCCGGCTTGACCGTCAGCGTCTCGCCGCTGACGAAATCGTGGAAGGTGCAGTCGGCCCGGAAGATGTCCACCGGGACCGGGAACAGCGGCGCCGACATCATGCATTCCAGGACGGAGCGCATCGTCCGCTCCCGCTCCAGATGGCCGGCCCTGATCCGCACGCGGCTGGCCGCGTCGAAGGCCGGCGCGAAGAAGGGCAGGCCGCAGATGTGGTCGAGGTGGCTGTGGGTCAGCAGCAGATCGACGTCCACCGGCTCCCCCCGGCGCATCAGCGCCTCGCCCAGCGGGCGCAGGCCGGTGCCGGCGTCGAGAACCAGGAGAGCGTCCCCGCAGCGCAGCTCGACGCAGGGGGTGTTGCCGCCGTAGCGGACCGTGTCCGGTCCCGGGGAGGCGATGCTGCCGCGCACGCCCCAGAAGCGAACGGTGAAGTCCGGCGGTGTGTCAGGCGCACCGGAACAGGCGTCGGAAACGGTTCGTGCCGTCATGGTACCGACAATTTGGCGGTAGGACCCCCGCGAGTCGAGTGAAAAGGTTTTTTCACGAAACGACCCTCCGGCGCGTCCATAGGCCGGTCTGGTGGCCGTTCAGCCTCGATAGAAGGGGGGACGGCGCGAGACGGGGGTAGGAGGAAAAGGCGTGCCGCACCGCCGAGATGCGGAGATGCCCAATCCACTAAGATGTGGTAGTTTGCGCCCGTTCGCCCATCGACGCGAAAAATCGCCTCCGGACCCCGCCCCCTCGGATGGACCCAGACAAACTCGCCAAAGTCCTCGCCATGGCCGAGTCGGAGCATCAGGGCGAGGCCCAGTCCGCTCTGCGCGCCGCGCGCATCATGCTGTCGAGCTGCCTCTTGTTCACATC
>NZ_WHOR01000107.1:0-18574 GCF_013340925.1 Azospirillum formosense | reverse complement strand
GTCAGCGACGTGTCGGTGACCGAGCCGACCGGCAAGACCGCCGGCATCGCGCCGGGCTTCCTGCACACCGAGGGCGGCCAGATCATGGACAGCAGCGGCAAGGCCGTGAAGCTGACCGGCGTGAACTGGTTCGGGTCCGAGGGCTACGCCTTCGCACCGCAGGGGCTGTGGATGGACAGCTACCAGAGCCACATGAACCAGATGAAGGATCTGGGCTTCAACACCATCCGCCTGCCCTACTCCGACGCGATGCTCGACAACGGCCGCATGCCGACCGGCATCGACTATTCGAAGAACCCCGACCTGCGCGGCAAGACCTCGCTGGAAGTCTTCGACAAGATCATCGATTACGCCGACAAGATCGGCATGAAGATCATCCTCGACCATCACCGCTCCGGCGATGGCGCGTCGGCCAACGAGAACGGGCTCTGGTACACCAGCCAGTACCCGGAATCGAAGATGATCGAAAACTGGAAGATGCTGGCGACCCGTTACAAGGGCAACGACGCCGTCATCGGCGCCGACCTGCACAACGAGCCGCACAACCCGGCCACCTGGGGCGACGGCGGCCCGAACGACTGGGCCCGCGCCGCGGAGCGCATCGGCAACGCCATCCAGTCGGTCAACAAGGATTGGCTGCTGATCGTCGAGGGCGTCGAGACCTATCAGAACCAGTGGTACTGGTGGGGCGGCAACCTGCTCGGCGAGAAGAACTACGAGGTCAAGTTCAACGAGCCGGGCAAGCTGGTCTACTCGGTCCACGACTACGGCCCGTCGCTCTACATGATGGACTGGTTCAAGGCCAACAACTTCCCGAACAACATGCCGGCGAAGTGGGACCAGATGTGGGGCCACTTCATCCAGAACGACGAGACCCCGATCCTGGTCGGCGAGTTCGGCAGCCGCATGGAAACCGCCATCGACAAGGCGTGGATGCCCAAGCTGATCCAGTACATGAACGGCGACTGGAACGGCGACGGCAAGATCGACCTCGCCGCGGGCGACCAGGGGGCGAGCTGGACCTACTGGGCCTGGAGCCCCGGCTCGGGCGACACCGGCGGCATCATGAACGACAGCTGGAAGGTGGACTACAACAAGTACAACGCCATCAAGTCCGGCCTGTACAGCAGCACCGCCGCCAGCCCGGTCACCACCGACGCCGTGTTCACGGTGAAGCTGTCCCAGGCCTACAGCCAGACGGTGACGGTGGACTACGCCACGGCGGACGGCACGGCCAAGGCCGGTTCGGACTATCTGGCGACCAGCGGCAAGCTGACCTTCGCCGCCGGCGAGACCACCAAGACGGTCGCCGTCAAGGTGCTGAGCGACGACGTGACGGAGGGCGTCGAGACCTTCAACCTGAAGCTCTCCAACCCGACGCAGGCGACCATCGCCGACGGGACCGGCATCGGCACCATCAACCCGCCGGGCACCGCCCAGGCCCTGTCGGCGGACCTGCTGGCCCACAGCCTGGCCCAGGAGACGGCGACGGTGCAGTCGGTGGGCGTGCAGTCCACGCTCGACCTGTCCTCGGTCGACTTCTCGCACATGATGACGGTGGACGCCGTGAACCTGATGCTCGAGCATCAGGCCGCGTAACGACCGCGAAAGCGGATCATGAGAAAGGGCCGGCGGAGCGATCCGCCGGCCCTTTCCCTTTTCCCAACACGCGTCTTCAGGACGCCGATTGCAGGCGGCGGACGCGGCCGAGCAGAAGCTTGCCCAGCATCGCCCGGCCCGCCGACCCCATGCCCGGCCCGAACACCGCCGCCGCCAGGAACATAAGCACCAGCAGCACCTTCTCGGCGGTGAAGGCCGGATCGACCTCGGTGCCGAACAGGTACCAGCCGGCCGCGTAGGCGAAGGCCGCCGGCACCAGGATCCAGCCGATCCGCACGGCGTTCAGCGCCACCTCGTCGCGGCAGATGCGGCGGCGCACCGTCTCGGTCAGGGCGATCTGGAAGACCTCGCGCCCGAGGTTGGCCAGCGCGGCGCCGAGCAGGCCCCACTGCCAGACCAGCGCCAGCGCCAGCGCCGAGCCCACGGCGAGGCTGGCCGCGGAGATCCAGGGCAGCACGCCGACGCGCTTGGCCTTCAGGATCGCCACCTCCGGATTCATCCGCACCCCGTGCAGCACATAGGCCAGCACCAGGAAGGGCATGCTGGTCAGCACCGGCGTGTAGTCGGCCGACGCGATCAGCCAGAGGATTTCCGGCGCGGTCAGCGCCAGCCCCAGCCCGGCCCCGGTCAGCAGGACGACGAACAGGTGGAAGACGAAATCCGCCTGGCCGTGGTCCGCCGCGCCATGCTGGGCCTCCAGCCGGCTGACCGACCAGATCTGCAGGAAGGAGGCGGTGAGGAACATGAAGAGGATCTGCGACAGCCGCATCCCGAAGGCGAACAGACCGACCGCCGCCGTGGACAGGAGGATGTTCAGCAGCCAGCGCGAGACGAAGTTGTTGGCGATGTCCAGCAGCGACTGCGGCGCGTAGGGCAGCCCCAGCGCCGCCACCCGCTTCAGGATCGGCAGGGAGAAGGAGACGCCGGTGTCCTTCAGGATCGCCACCACCAGCAGGAGGCCGAGCGCCAGGAAGGACGCGCCGTTCGCCAGGAAGATGCCCTCCACCCCGAGGCCGAGCGCCCATAGGAACAGCAGGTTGAAGGCCAGCAGGGCCACCACCTTGGCCAGCGACACCAGCAGGCACAGGCCGGACCGCTTGCGCGCCCGGTAATAGGCCAGCGCCAGCTCGAACAGGGTGGTCAGGGCGACGCCGGCGAGCGCGATCGCCATCACCGCCGCGTGGCCGGTGTCGCCGAACATCGCCCAGCTTCCCGCCATGCCCAGCGGCCAGGCCAACCCGACCATCGCCACCGAGGTGCCGACCACCGCCAGCAGGCAGGTGCTGGCGACGCGCTGCCGGTCGCCCTCCTCCGCGTGTTCGAAATAGACGGCGGTGAAGGCGTTGTTCATGCCGATCATCAGCATGACCGCCAGCAGGTCGGCGACCACCACCACCAGCGCGTAGACGCCGAATTCGGAAGGGCTGAGAAGCCGGGTGTAGAGCGGCAGGAGCAGAAGCCCGGCAGCCCGGTTCACCACGTTGGCCAGCATGAACAGCCAACCGTGTTTCAAGATCGTCGCTGCTTCGGACGCCATCAGGAACTCCGCCTAGAACTCCGGTGGGGCGGCTCTGCCGCACCCGCGAACGCAATTCCGATGATTGGAACCGGACCGGGACGTTTCAATTTCGCGTTGGTGCCGTCGCCGCCCTCTTCGGACGTATCCCGATGGCAACCTGTGCCCCCACCCCGACCCTCCCCCGCTGCGCAGGGGAGGGAGATGATCGCGGAGCGGCGGCAGTCCCCTCCCCTGCGCCAGCGGGGGAGGGTTTAGGGTGGGGGCAATTCGATCCACCAGTCAGGCACACAACCGACCCAGCCTGCGAGGGCACTCCACGACGATCAACGGGGCGTTGGAGACACCGCCTCATCCGGAATCGCCGGCCGGCTTCTTATGGGATACGTCCGCGCCGCCGCCTCGGCGGGACAGGCAGACCAACTCGGGACATGCCGCCGCCGCCCGGCGCCGCACCCCACCATAGGGGACGCGGAACATCCCCCGTATACCCCCAATTTGCGGGAAGGAAAGGAGTAGCCGGGGAACGGCGGTGGCAGCGCCGCCACCGATCCGGATGATCCGGACGAAGTTATCCACTTTCCTTAATCTCTTCAAACTCACCCAGGGGAATCCACTCTGGATGTAAGGGGTATCGCCGCTGGCGGAGGAGGCCTCTTGTGATTTGTTGATTGACGGCAGCCTTTATCCTAATTCGTGGAGAACAGCGCAACCTTCTGATCTGTCTGCACAGAGGCGGAGCACGCGCTGATATTTGTGTGTCTTTCTGAACACAGAAAGACTCAAAGAAAAAGCTGATGAGAAACCGTCTTTCGCTGCGGCGCGTTAGGTCAGGCGCGAGACGGATGACATTCCGTTTCACACATAAATGGGACCTGCGATGAGCAAACTCGACCCAGAAGCGGTCATCAATCTGGCCCCGGTGAAGAAGACGGCCATGCCGACGGTGGGACCCGGGCTGCTGTTGGCGCTGTCCGACGGCTTCATGCTCGCCCTGCTCGGCTGGACGCTCATCCAGCTGTTCGGAAGCGACACCCTGACCCCGGAAGGGGACCTGTCGCAGCGCGCCCTGGTCACCGGCCTGATGCTGGTGCCGCTGGTGAAATCGGTTTTCGGAATTTATTCGCTGGGCCGCTTCGACTATCTGGAGCGCACCCGCCGCACCTTCCAGGCGGCCCTGCTGTCGGTCGCCGTCCTGGCCGTGCCCTTCATCGTGATGGACGGCTTCCGCTCCTTCTTCGTCGAGGCGCTGTCGGTCGCCCTGATCGGCTTCGCGATCACCTACGCCGCCGACCTGCTGCTGGTGCACGGTCTGATGGCCAGCGCGCTGAACTGGCGCACCCCGGTGGTGATCGTCGGCGCCGGCCCGCAGGGTGCCGCCATTGCGGAGAAGCTGCAGCGCCTGCCCTGGCTGGGGATGCGTCCGGTGTGCTTCTTCGACGACGACGACACGCTCTGGCAGACCCGCGTCGCCAACCTGCCGGTGGTCGGTTCGACCGACCTGCTCGCCAAGTCCCCGGCCTACGCCCAGCAGGCCCAGGCCGCCATCGTGGCCGACATCGGACGCCACAAGAACGAGCTGACGACCCTGGTCGAGCGGCTGCCCTTCAAGCAGGTCTACTGCCTGCTGGGCGAGGGCAACGTCAGCGCGGTGGACGCCACCTACCACAACCTGCACGGCTCGCTGGCCCTGCGCGTCTCGGTGCGTCCGCCGACCAGCTACCTGCGCATCCGCCGCGCGCTCGACATCCTGCTGTCGGGCATCCTGCTGGTGGCGGTGGCGCCGCTGATGCTGGGCATCGCCGCGGCGATCCGTCTGGACAGCCCCGGCCCGGTCATGTTCCGCCAGAAGCGCTGGGCCGGCGGCGACAAGACCTTCGACGTGCTGAAGTTCCGCTCGATGCACATCAACGCGGAGGAGCATCTCCAGCGCCTTCTGGAGAACGATCCGAAGATGCGCGAAGAGTACATGACCTACCACAAGCTGACCTACGACCCGCGCATCACTCCGATCGGCCGCTTCCTGCGCAAGACCTCGCTCGACGAGCTGCCGCAGCTGGTCAACATCCTGATGGGCGACATGAGCCTGATCGGCCCGCGCGCCTACATGCCCAAGGAACTGCCGGAGGTCGGCGCCTCCGCGGACGTCATCGGCTCCGTCCGTCCGGGCCTGACCGGCTACTGGCAGGTGTCGGGACGCCACCGCACCACCTTCCAGGAACGCGTCGCCATGGACGTCTTCTACGTCCGCAACTGCGGCCTGCTGTTCGACTTCTACATCCTGTGCAAGACGGCGGTGATCGTCCTCAAGGGCGAAGGGTCATGACCCTGCAGCGCTCCATCCAGGCCCCTCTTCCCACCCGGGAGAGGGGCTTTCCCTTTTCTGGGGTTCCATCTGGACCTGGGCTGCATATGCCCTGCGGGACCCGCAAGATCGGGGTGGATGGCCCAACCGGAGGTAGCCCCGACGGGGGCGGCCTCCTTAGGCCTAATGCCTCCGCCCGGCTACAGGTCCGGGCATCGGGTTGGCATCTTCAGAAAACGATGCGGTGCGCCCGTCATAGGCGTTCACTGCCATAGCAGCCCTTTTCACCGGAACAGCGGCCCCATGAAAGTCCTCGAAGTTCTGGAAAAGAGCATCACCGTCTTCTGCATCGTCTCGTTCGGCGGGTCGGTGCTCCCGGCGCTGCTGACCGGCGGCGGTACGACCGATCCGGACGCGCCGGGCGCGGTGATCTACTTCATGGCCGTCTACGTCATGATCCTGGGCCTGATCGCGCTGCGGCCCAGCCTGGCCTTCCGCATCCCGACGGGAAGCCCTGCGGTGTCGCTGATCGTGGCGCTGGCCTTCCTGTCGGCCCTGTGGTCGATCTACCCGGACGTGACGCTGCGCCGCGCGGTGGCCTTCCTGTTCACCACCGCCTTCGCCGTCTATCTCGCCCTGCGCTACACCTTTCCGGAGATCGTCCGGATGCTGGCGACGGGCCTGTCGATCCTGATGGTGCTGTCCTACGTCTCGGTCTTCGCCATGCCGGCGGTCGGGCTCGACCACGAGCAGCATGTCGGCGCCTGGAAGGGCGTCTTCTGGCAGAAGAACGTCACGGGCCGCATGATGGTCTGGCTGGTGCTCTGCCTGCTCTGGCTGGACTGGACGCGCGAGGGCAAGCGCTGGGTGGTCCGCCCGCTGCTGCTGATGGCACTGCTGCTGATCGTGATGAGCCGGTCGGGCACCGGCCTGGTGACCTCGATCCTGGTCGCCGGCCTGCTGCTGGTCAGCGGCTTCGTGCGCGGCGGCATCCGCAGCTTCGCGCCGGCCATGGCCTTCGTCCTGCTGGTCGCGGTGGTGGGCATCACCAGCGGCACCACGTTCTGGCACGACATCCTCTACATGCTGGGCCGCGATCCGACGCTGACCGGGCGCACGGTGCTGTGGGAACACACGCTGATGTCGATCCAGGACCGCTTCCTGCTCGGCTGGGGCTACGGCGCCTACTGGTACGGGGCCTACGGTCCGGGCAGCACCTTCACCCAGGGCTGGGGCATCAACTCCGCCCACAACGGATGGATGGAGGCGTGGCTCGACCTCGGCCTGCCCGGTGTGATCCTGACGGCGATGCTGATGGGCCGCCTGCTGATCCAGGGCTTCGCCGCCATCCGCTACAGCGGCAACCGCGCCGAGCCCGCCTGGATCTTCACCGTCGGCTGCGCGCTGCTGCTGATCTCGGTGTCGGAGAGCGTGTTCCTGGAACGCCATTCCCTGAACTGGATCGTGCTGGTGATCGCGGTGACCCGCCTCGTGCAGCGCCGCCGCTGGGCGAAAATGCAGGCCCGGATGGAGGGCCAGCAGCAGGCCACCTACGCCGCCTACGCCAGTTCCTCCCCCTACGGAACCTCCTACGGCGGCCCGCCGGCCACCGGCTGGAGCGGTCCGGTCCGGCCCGGCTGACGGAAAGGAGCCACCGCATGTTCCGCCCCCTGAATTCTCCGTCGCGACAGAAGGTAGTGTCATGACGCCGCCGCAAGAGACGGGCCCGCAAGAGATGGCCCCGCAAGAGATGGTCACCGTCGTCATCCCCACCCGCAACCGGCCGGACATGGTCGCGCGGGCGGTGGAAAGCGCCCTGGGACAGACCTACGCCCCGCTCGAGGTGGTCGTCGTCATCGACGGGCCCGACCCCGCCACCGAGGAGCGCCTGAGAGCGTTCGGCGATCCGCGGCTGACCGTGATCGCTCTGGAACAGAACCGCGGCGCCGCCGGCGCCCGCAATCTGGGCGTGGAACGCGCGAAGGGCGCCTGGATCGCCTTCCTCGACGACGACGACGAATGGATGCCGGGCAAGATCGCCCTGCAGATGGCCGCCCGCCCTCCCGGCGTGCGCTACCCGATCATGAGCTGCCGCTGCAAGGTGGTGACGGCCCGCGGCGACTTCGAATGGCCGCGGCGCCTGTGCACCCCGCGGGACCGCATCGGCGACTATCTGTTCGTCCGCCACGGGCTGTTCAAGGGCGAGACCTTCGCCCCCACCACCACCCTGCTGGCCCCGAAGGCGCTGCTGCAGCGCCAGCCGATCCCGAAATCGGCCTTCGACGACTGGGAGTGGCTGATCTCCTGCGGGCAGATCGAAGGCTGCGCCCTGGTCACCGTGCCGGAGGTGCTGGCGATCCACTACACGGAATCGGACCGCATCACCCTGTCGACCTGCCACAACATCGACATGGCCCTGAACTGGGCGGAGTCGGTGCGGCCCAGGCTGTCGCCCCGCGCCTACGCCAGCCTTCTGCTCCAGGCCACCGGCGGGGAGCAGGCGGCGCGGACCCCGGCGGTGCGCAAGCGCATCCTGAAATCGGCGCTGCGCGACGGCGCGCCGACCCCGATGGCGCTGACCACCTTCCTGATGCATTCGCTGATGCCGGTCGGGCTGCGGCGCCGGCTGCGTCAGGCCATCTTCTCGGCTCCCGGCGCGGCGTGAGGGCAGAATGGGTTTGATGGACATGGGTTTCCGGCGAAAGAAGGCGTCCCGCGCCTGCATTGTCTTCGCCACCCCCGGCGCGCTCGACGGCGGCGGGGGGATCGGGCGGATGACGGGCTACATCGTCGACGCCTTCCGGAACAGCCCCTCCGGCCCGGAAGCCGTGGTGCTCGACACCCGCGGCACCGGCAGCGCCCTGCTGTCGCCGGTCTATCTGGCCGGCACGCTGGCGCGGCTGGGCGCCATGATGCTGCGGCACCGCCCGACGGTCGTGCACATCAACGTGTCGGAGAACGCCAGCGTCTGGCGCAAGGCGGTGGTCCAGCTCTTCGCCGGGCTGTTTTCCTGCCCCACGGTCGTGCATCTGCACGGCGCGTCCTTCATGGAGTATTTCGACAAGGGACCGGTGTCCCGCGCGATCAGCCGCTGGCTGTTCGACCGCTGCGGCATCGCGCTGGTGCTGGGCGAGGGTTGGCGGAACTTCCTGGTGCAGTCGGTCGGAACGGACCCGCACAAGGTGCGCGTCCTCTACAACGCGGTGCCGGACATCGGCGCCGACCTGCCGGTCCGCACCGCGCCGCCGGAGGGGGCGATCGTGTCGCTCCTGGTGCTCGCCAACCTGTCGGAGCGCAAGGGCATCGGCACGCTGCTGCGCTCCTGCCGGTTGATGAAGGACCGGGGCTTCCGCTTCCGCGTGACCATCGGGGGCGGCGGCGACGTCGAGGGCTACCGCCGCATGGCGGCGGAGCTGGGCGTGGACGGCGAATGCCGGTTCGAGGGCTGGATCTCCCGCGAGCAGGCGCACGCCCATCTGCGCGACCACGACATGCTGCTTCTGCCCTCGACCCACGAGGGGTTGCCCATGGTGATCCTGGAGGCGCTGTCCACCGGCATGCCGGTGGTCACCACCCCGGTCGGCTCGATCCCGGAGGTGCTGACCGACGGGGAGACGGCGCGCATCGTCCCGGTCAACGACCCGGAGGCGCTGGCCCATGCGGTCCGCGACCTTGTCGCCCGGCCGGCGCTCTACGCGCGCCTGTCGGCGGAGGGGCGCCGGCTGTTCCTGGAGAAGTTCGTCATCGAGTCCTATGGCCGCAGCCTTCAGGACATCTATGCGGAGCTGAACCGCCCCGACGCCGTTCGGCGCCCCTCGCTGGGGGCCCTGCCCGACGCCGCGGCGGCCAAGCCATCGCTGACCCGCGCGGGCCGACAGTAAGAACCCATTTTTCCGCGGGGTCCTTTAATTCCTTCCTCCCTGAAGCTTCGCGAGGGGAGCGCGACAGTCAGGAGCGGATATGATCTACATCGTTTCACCCGGCGGCACGCTCGAAAAGGGCGGCATGGGGCGAATCGTCGACAACTTCACGACGGACTTACGGGAGAACCGCCCCGACGTGAAGTTCGAGGTGATCGACAGCTATGGGCCGGACGCGAAATTTCATCTGATGCCCTTCTACTTCGCCGCTGCGATGCTGCGCCTGCTCGGCTGCTTCGCGACCGGCAAGGCCCAGCTCGTGCACATCCACATGGCGGAATACGGCAGCGTGCTGCGCAAGGGGCTGATCGTCGCCATGGCCTCGCTGTTCCGGGTGCCGGTCGTCCTGCACCTGCACGGCGGCCGTTTCCCGAAGCATTACGAGGACGCGAAGCCGCTGTCCCGCTGGGCCATCCGCCACATGATGGAGATGACCAGCGAGGTTGTGGTGCTGGGCGAATACTGGCGCAACTGGGTGGTCACCACCTTCCCGGCCGTGCGCCGCGCGACCCTGCTGCACAACGCCGTGCCGGGGCCGGAGGCGATCCCGGAGCGCGTGGAGGACGGGCCGGTGCGCCTGCTGTTCCTCGGCCGCCTGATCAAGCTGAAGGGCATCGACGTCCTGCTGGACGCCCTGGCATCCGACGCCTGCCGCAGCCGCTCCTGGCAGCTGACCATCGCCGGCGACGGCGATCTGGAAACCTACCGCGCGCAGGCCAAATCCCTGGGTCTTGAGGAGCGCGTGCGCTTCACCGGCTGGCTCGACCAGACCGGCTGCCGCAAGGAGCTGACGCAGGCCCATGTGCTGGTCCAGCCCTCCATGTTCGAGGGGCTGCCGATGTCGGTGCTGGAGGCCATGGCCAACGGCCTGACCATCGTCGCCACCCCGGTCGGCAGCGTGGGCGACGCCATCGCCGACGAGGAGACCGGCCTGCTGGTGCCACCGGGCGAACGGACAGCCCTGGCCGAGGCGCTGGCCCGCGTGATCGACGACGCGGAGCTGCGCCGACGGCTGGGCCAGGGTGCCCGCCGCCGCTTCGAACGCCAGTTCGACATCGCCGTCTACCGGGAGCGCATCGTGGAGATCTACCGACGCAACGCCCGCGGCTGGATGTCCGAGCCGGCACCCACGGCATCCATCGGGCCGCGCCGGGCGCGCTCCGGCTGACGATCCCGCCGATCCGGGCCCGGTTCCGAACCGGGCCCGTCCTGCCTTTCAACCGGTCCGCAACCGCCTCGCCAGCCGTGAACAAAGGACCGGACACACAGCAGAGGTCCAATCCCCATGAAGCAAGCCATCGCGGCCGGAATCGTGCGCTGGACGGGAGTCGGTGCCCTGTTCCGAAATCTGTTCGCGCGCCGGAACGTGACCATCGTCGTGTATCACGACCCGGACCCGGAGGTGATGCGCGCGCACCTCGCCTGGTACGCCGAACGCTACAGCTTCACCACGCTGGACGCGGTGGCCGACGCGCTGGAGAGCGGGCGGTGGGGTGACCTGCCGCCCTATCCGCTTGTCGTCACCTTCGACGACGGCCACCGCAACAACGCCCGCCTGGAACCCCTGTTCAAGGAGTTCGGGGTTCGCCCGACCATCTATCTGTGCAGCCGCGTGGTCGGCACCGCCCGCCCCTATTGGTGGAAGACCGCCGCCGCCGGACGAATCGGCGCCGAGACGCTGAAACGCCTCCCCGATCCGGAACGACGCCGCCGGCTCGCCGAGGCCGGCGACGATCCCGACCTGGACGGCGCCGACCGCCAGTCGCTGACCTGGGACGAGGTCCGGCATCTGGCCGCCGTCGCCGATCACGGCGCCCACACCCGCACCCACCCGATCCTCCTGCAATGCGACGACCAGCGCTGCGCCGACGAGATCGCGCTGTGCAAGACCGAGCTGGAGGAGGCGACCGGCCTGCCCTGCCGCCATTTCGCATTCCCCAACGGCGATTTCAGCGACCGCGAGGTGGCGATCATCCGGCAGGCCGGCTACCGCACCGCGCGCACCATCGATCCGGGTTGGAACGGCCCCAAGGCCGACCCGCTGCGCCTGCACGCGGTGCCGATTTCCGACGACGCCTCGGTGGACTGGCTGTCGGTGCAGGTGACCGGCATTCCGGCCTGGCTGCGCAAGCGCAAGGGCGGTGGCGTCACGCCGGCCCCGGCCCCGACGCACGGCGATCCGCTGCCGGCGGCGTGATTTTTTAATTTTCCCTCTCCCGCCCCGGGAGAGGGAAGGGGCCCGCGCGCAGCGTGGGAAGGGTGAGGGTACGGCAACGGCCAAGTGCTTGATCCTTGTTTTCACCCTCACCCGGCGCCTTCGGCGCCACCCTCTCCCGGGACGGGAGAGGGAATTAGGGCGCCGCCCCTCAACAACCATGACGAGAGCGATAGGCCTGCCTACGCCGCAAGTCAGAGAGGGCTCCCCAAGAGTACGAGAGGGTATTCCCTGCTCAATTGCAATGACCCTGAGTGGTTAGCCACTGTCTTCACCGCCCGATCGTCCTTTGCACTCTCGAAAACACCGCAATCGGATGCAATAAAGAATGACGTAATCGGCGGCGTTGCCAGAACCTCTCAGCAAGGAACGGGAAATCCCTTTCCCAATGCCATGCAACGAGGCGGTAGCACCGAAAGGAACGGACCGGCCCCTTTGGATTAATCCTCCTATGGAGCCGACCTCTCCCTCCCGATCTGCCGGCCAAGGATCGACGACCAAACCCACAGGAGTTGCCAGCGACATGCGGACCGCCATCACCACCGACACGACGACCCTGAGCGCACCCGCCACCCAGGAGATCCGCGCCTTCATCGTGGAAAACTTCCTGCTGGGCAGCGACTCCGGCTTCGACAACGCCGAATCCCTGCTGGAGACCGGCATCATCGACTCCACCGGCATCATGCACGTCGTGGCCTTCCTGGAAGAGCACTTCGGCATCATCGTCGAGGACGACGACATGGTGGCCGACAACCTCGAATCGGTCAGCCGCATCGCCGCCTATGTCGAGCGCAAGCGGGCCCTGAAGGACGCGGCCTGATCCTTCCGCCAGGACGGAACGGATCATCGGGACAGTCACCGAAGCCAGGCAAGGGAACAGCGTCATGGCGCACCTGCTTCATCAGTTCCTCAGCGAAACCGCCGCAAGGCGGCCTCACCACACCGCGCTGATCGCGGGGGAGAACGCCGTCACCTTCGCCGAGCTGGACCGCCAGAGCGACGCCGTCGCCTGCGCGCTCCAGTCCGCCGGGGTGGTGCGCGGCGACCGTGTGGCGGTCATGCTGGAGAACTCGATCGAGTACGTCGCGGGCCTGTTCGGCGCGCTGAAGGCCGGGGCCGTCTATGTCCCCGTCAACCCGTCCACCAAGGCGGACAAGCTGGCCTACATCCTGACCGACGCCGGCGTGCGGGCGCTCATCGCGCCCGCCGCGCTCGCCCGGCAGGTTGTGCCGGCGGCTGGTGAGGCATCCCACCTCGCCACCACGCTGTGGGTCGGGCCCGCCGTGCCGGCCGGGGCCGGCGGGCTCTCCTTCACCGACATCGTGGCCGCCCATCCGGACACCCAGTCCGGAAGCACCAAACCGCAGAACCGCGGCCTGATCGACCAGGATCTGGCGGCCATCCTCTACACCTCGGGAACCACCGGGCGACCCAAAGGCGTGATGCTCAGCCACGCCGCGCTGGTGAACACCACCTGGTCGATCTCCACCTATCTGGAGAACACGCCCGACGACGTCGTGATGTGCGTGCTGCCGCTGACCTTCGGGTACGGCCTGTCGCAGATCCTGACCGGGGCGCGGGTCGGCTTCACGGTGGTCCTGGAACGCTCCTTCGCCTTCCCGGCGGAAACGCTGGCGCGCATGGTGAAGCACCGCATCACCGGCCTGCCCGGCGTACCGACCTTCTTCTCCACCCTTCTCGGGATGGAGGCGCTGAAGACCGCCGACCTGTCCTCGCTGCGCTACCTGACCAACGCGGCGGCCCCCCTGGCGACCGCCCACATCGACCGCCTGCGCGAGCGCTTCCCGGATGCCGCCTTCTTCTCGATGTACGGCATGACGGAATGCTGCACCCGCATCTGCTACCTCGACCCGCGGGACCTCGGCACCAAGACCGCCTCGGTGGGCCGGGCCATTCCCAACTGCGAAGCCTATGTGGTGGACGAGCTGGGCAACCGCGCCGCCCCCGGCGAGGTTGGCGAGCTGGTGGTCCGCGGCGCCAACGTGATGCGCGGCTATTGGAACCGCCCGGAGGAAACCGCCAAGCGCCTGCGCAGCGGGCCGCAGGGCGAGACGCTGCTCTACACCGGCGACCTCTTCACCATGGACGCCGACGGCTGCCTCTACTTCGTCAGCCGCAAGGACGACGTCTTCAAGTGCCGCGGCGAGAAGGTCAGCCCCAAGGAGGTCGAGAACGCCCTCTACGAGCTGGAGGCTGTGGTCGAGGCCGCCGTGCTCGGCGTGCCGGACCCCGCCGACGGCATGGCGGTGAAAGCCTATCTGGTCGTCCGCCCCGGCGCCACCCTGACCGAGATGGCGATCCGCCAGCACTGCCGGGGCCGCCTGGAAAGCCATCTGGTGCCCAAATTCATCGAGATCCGCGACGAGTTGCCGAAGACCGAGTCCGGCAAGATCAGGCGCGCGACGCTCGCCGAAACCGCCTGACCTACTTTTCCGCCTGATCCTTTTCCGCTGGCCTTCAACACACAGGAGAGCGTGCGATGTGTGGTGTCGCCGGAGTTCTCGCCGGGCCGCGTGCCGAGCCCGCCGGACTCGACGAACTGAAGCGCATGATCGCCATGATCGGGCACCGCGGCCCGGACGGCTACGGCTTCTACCGCGACGGGCGGATCGGGCTCGCCCATGCGCGCCTCAGCATCGTCGGCTTGGCCGGCGGCTTCCAGCCGATCCACAACGAGGAACGGACGCTGTGGATCACCTTCAACGGCGAGATCTTCAACCACGTCGAGCTGCGGCGTGACCTGGAGGCGCGCGGGCACCGCTTCTACACCCGCACCGACACCGAGGTGATCGTCCACGCCTTCGAGGAGTACGGCCCCGCCGCCTGGGCCAAGCTGAACGGCCAGTTCGCCATCGGCCTGTGGGACGCGGTGAAGCGTGAGCTGTGGCTGGTCCGCGACCGGCTGGGCATCCTGCCGCTGTTCTACGCCCGCAGCGGCGACCATCTCGCCTTCGCGTCGGAGGCCAAGGCCCTGTTCGGCGGCGGGCGGATCGAGCCGCGCTTCGACGCCGCCCGCCTCGCCCAGGTCTTCACCCACTGGAGCGTCGCCCCCCAGGGCAGCGTCTTCGCCGGGGTGCAGAGCGTGCCGCCGGCCACCGCCATCCGCATCGACGCCGACCTGCGCCTGCACGAGGCCCGCTATTGGGAGCCGGACATGGCCGGCGATCCCGCTCTGTCCGGCATCACGCTGGATGAGGCGGCGGACCGGCTGGAGGAGAAGCTGCTCGACGCCATCCGCCTGCGGCTGCGCGCCGACGTGCCGGTCGGCGTCTACATCAGCGGCGGGTTGGACAGTTCAGTGATCGCGGCGCTGGCGCGCAAGCTCGACACCACGCAGATGCACAGCTTCGGCGTGCGCTTCGCCGACAACGCCTTCGACGAGACGCCGCAGCAGCGGCTGGTCGCCGGCCATGTCGGGACGGAGCATCACGACATCCTCTGCACGGCGGAGGACATCCAGGCCGCCCTGCCCGACGTGATCTGGCACGGCGAATCGCCGCTGGTCCGCACCGCCCCGGCACCTCTCTTCCTGCTTTCCCGCCTCGTCCGCGACAGCGGCATCCGCGTCGTGCTGTCCGGCGAGGGCGCCGACGAGTGGCTGGCCGGCTACGACATCTTCAAGGAGGACAAGGTCCGACGCTTCTGGGCGCGGCAGCCGCAGTCCGCGGCGCGCCCGAAGCTGCTCAGCCGCATCCATCCCTACGCCGCCACCGGCGGCCAGAAGGACAGCCCGCTCTGGCAGGCCTTCTGGAAGCGCGGCATGACGGAGACCGACGATCCCTTCTACGCCCACCGCATCCGCTGGCAGAACACCGCCTGGACCCAGCGCCTGCTGGCCCCGGACGTGCGCTCCGCCGCCAACGCGCAGGCCTTCGACGAGGTCGTCGCCGCCCACCTGCCCGCCGGCTGGTCGCGCTGGAGCCCGCTCGCCCGCACCCAGTGGACGGAGATCGCCGCCTTCATGTCGCCCTACCTGCTGACCAGCCAGGGCGACCGGGTGGCGATGGCCAACAGCATCGAGGTCCGCTACCCCTTCCTCGATCCGGAGGTCGACGATCTCTGCGCCGCCTTGCCCGACCGGGTCAAGATGCTGGGGCTGCGCGACAAGCTGGCGCTGCGCCGCGTCGCCTCGCGCCTGCTGCCGGCGGAGATCTTCCATCGCCCGAAGCGCCCCTACCGCGCCCCGATGACCACCGCCCTCTTCGGCGCCCAGGCCCCGGCCTATGTCCGGGACCTGCTGTCGGAGGAGTCGCTGAACCGCTATGGGCTGGTCGACGCCGCCGGCGTCGCCGCGCTGGCCGCCAAGGCCCACCGCACCGACGGCCGCATGGCCGGCGAGCGCGAGGAGATGGCCCTGGTCGGCGTTCTCACCCTCCAGATGCTCGCCCGGAACGTGCTGGACGAGCTGCCGGGCCGGGCCTCGACGCTCCGCGCCCGCTTGGACGCCGCGCCCATCCACATTCTCGAAGAGCATTTGGACAGCGCCGCCGCCGCCTGATCCGGCGGACCGGCGCGGTCCCCAAAGCACAGTCCTTTCCACAGTCCCCTTCTCACAGTCGATGCAACAACGCCAACCGGGAAAACCGACACCATGCTGAACGCCCTGCATCCCTTCGACGCCAACGCCCTCTCGCTCGACTGCGCGGCGGCTGCCCGGGAGATCGAACAGTTCATCCAGCGCACCGTCGCCCACGACCTGAAGCGCCAGGGCATCGTGCTCGGCGTGTCCGGCGGCATCGACAGTTCGGTCTGCGCGGCGTTGGCCGTCCGCGCGCTCGGGCCGGAGCGCGTCCTGGCCATCCTGATGCCGGAGAAGGAATCCTCGCCGGACAGCACCCGCCGCGGCCGCCTGCTCTGCGAGAGCCTGGGCATCGAGCCGATCATGGAGAACCTTACCGCGCCGCTCACCGCGCTCGGCTGCTACGACCGCCGCGACAGCGCCATCCGCCGCCTCTTCCCGGAATACGGGCCGGGCTGGAAGCAGAAGATCGGCCTGGCCGCCGGCCTGCTCGACGCCGACCGCGTCAACTACTTCACCATGACGGTGGAATCGCCGGAGGGCGACCGCCAGACCAGCCGCATGCCGGTGGACGTCTATCTGTCGGTGGTCGCCGCCACCAACCTGAAGCAGCGCGTCCGCAAGACGATGGAATACACCCACGCCGACCGGCTGAACTACTCGGTGCTCGGCACGCCGAACCGGCTGG
The DNA here is from genome assembly GCF_013340925.1 of Azospirillum formosense. Classification (GTDB taxonomy): domain Bacteria; phylum Pseudomonadota; class Alphaproteobacteria; order Azospirillales; family Azospirillaceae; genus Azospirillum; species Azospirillum formosense. Next base: position 1,770 of record NZ_WHOR01000107.1, on the reverse strand, counting down.
AGTATGAGCTGGGCTTCTTCGTGCGCGGCGGCGACGGTCTGGCCGACCTGAAGCCGATCGCCCACCTGTTCAAGACCCAGGTCTACCAGATGGCCGCCTATCTCGGCCTGCCCGACGACATCCAGAGCCAGTCGCCGAGCACCGACACCTACACCCTGCCGCAGTCGCAGGAGGAGTTCTACTACGCCATCCCCTACGACAAGCTGGACCTGGCGCTCTGCGCCTACGGCCGCGGCGTGCCGGAGGACGAGGCGGCTCGCGCCCTCAACCTGTCGGTCGAGCAGGTCCGCCGCGTCTACAAGGACATCGTCCTGAAGCGCCGCACGTCGGGCCGCATCCTGCGCAACGCCGCGCTGGTGCAGCCGGTCGAGGTGGATGGGAGCGACGCATGACCGCAATGCCCTGGCTTCAGCGGGGTGTGGAACGGTTCATGTCCGAGGATCGCGTCGCGCTGGAGTCCTTCCAGCGCGACCACTTCGGCGCGGACTCCCCGCTGCTGGACGACACCCATTTCAATTGGCTGTTCGAGGAGCCGCCGACCCCCGATCCGGAGGGGATGCAGCTCTGGGTCTGCAAGCGGAACGGGGGGATCGTCGGCCAGCAGGCGGGCATTCCCTTCGCGTTGAAGGTGGGGCAGCGGGTGCGCCGCGCCTCCTGGGCGATCGACCTGATGGTCGCCCCGGAATGGCGGCTGCGCGGCGTCGGGCCGGGCCTGTCGGAGACTCACGCCGCCGCTAGCGAGGTGAGCGTCTCCCTGTCGATGACCGACGCCGCCTACAAATCCTACAAGCGGGCGGGCTGGCTCGATCTCGGGAACATCCCGACCTATCTGCGCGTGATCGATCCGCCGCGCTGCCTGCGCGTCAGCCCCTATGGCGGCGGGCTGGCCCGCCTTGTCGCGCGGTTGGGCAAGCCGGCGATGAACGCCGCCTCGCTGGTCGGCCACGCGGCGGCCCGGACCTTCGGCGCCCGGCTGGTCGAGGTCGACCGCTTCGACGAGCGGATGGACGGACTGTGGGAGGCCGCGGCCCCGCAGCATCTGTGCGCCGCCCGGCGCGACCACGCCTATCTCCAGTGGCGCTTCGACAAGATCCCCAACGCGGTGCGGCACCGCCGCTTCCTCGTCATGCGCCGCGACACGGTGATGGCCTATGTGGTCCTGCGGGTGGACCGCTGGCGCGGCGAGAGCGTCGGGGTGGTGTGCGATTATCTGGCCCGTCCGGGCTGGCTGATGCCCGCCTTCGCCCTGCTGGTCGAGCGAGCCCGGCGGGACCGGCTGGCCGCCCTGGTCTGCCGGACGCTGAACGCCCAGGCGGCCCGCCCCCTGTCGATGATGGGTTTCCTGTGCCTGAAGAACGGTCTGCGCCAGCCGACCAGGATGATGGCCCGCCCCGCGGCCGACCGTCCGGAACTGACCCCGCTGATCGGCGACCCGAAGAACTGGTTCGTCACCGCCGCCGACAGCGACATGGGCTTCAAGGATCTCGGCGGATAAACGGTTTCGCAATCGGAAATTCGCTCAAAACGAAAAGGGCGCCCGCATCGTCGCGGGCGCCCTTTTCGTATGGGTCGTGCGTAAAGTCGAGAATGTGAGGATGCATTTTCCGAGCGCATGAGCGGTTTGCCGCTGCACGCGACGTTCATGAAGGATCAAGCCTTTCGAGCGATTAGTAAGGCTCAGCTTCAGGCGTTGCCGCCCGTCCACATGCCTCCTATCGACGTGATGGTCTGTCACGGCTCTCAAGGGAGTTCTGGTTTTGAGGTGGGTTT
>NZ_WHOR01000106.1:0-18712 GCF_013340925.1 Azospirillum formosense | reverse complement strand
GTGCAGCGCCCGCCGCCCAAGGAGAAGGCCGCCGCCCCGGCCAAGGCGAAGCCCGCCGCCGCGCCCGCCGCCGCCAAGCCGAAGGGCAAGCTGAGCTACAAGGACCAGCGGGAGCTGGACGACCTGCCCGCCCGCATGGACAAGCTGACCGCCGAGGTGGCGAAGCTCGAAGCGGCGCTGGCCGACCCCGACCTGTTCGCCCGCGACGCCGCCAAGTTCCAGAAGACGTCCGATCAGTTGCAGGCGAAACAAACCGAGCTGGCCGCCGCCGAGGAGCGCTGGCTGGAGCTGGAGGCCCTGCGCGAGGAGCTGGAAGGCGGCCGCGGATGAGTCTGCGCGACTCGCTGCTGGCGCTCCTGGTCATGGCGACCTGGGGCCTGAACTTCGTCGTCGCCAAATGGGGTCTGGCGGAATTCCCGCCGCTGTTCATCATGGCGCTGCGCTTCATCGCGGTGGCGGCGCTGATCCTGCCCTTCAAGCGGATTCCCTGGAGCGCGGTGCGGCCCATCGCGATCCTGTCGGTGACGCTGGGGACCGTGCATTTCCCGCTGATGTTCACCGGGCTGAACGGCATCGATGCGGCCACCGCCTCGCTGGCCGCGCAGGCGCAGGTGCCCTTCTCCTCCCTGCTGGCCGCGCTGGTCTTCAAGGACAAGCTGGGCTGGCGCCGCGCCGCCGGGATGGCCGCCGCCTTCGCCGGCGTCATGGTCATCGCGGGCGAGCCGCGACTGTCCGGATCGTTGCTGTCGCTGTTCATGATCCTCGGCGCCAGCTTCGCCTTCGCCGTCGCCAGCATCCAGATGAAGTTGATCGTCGGGGTGGACGGCTTCGCGCTGAACGGCTGGATGGCGCTGTTCGCGGCCCCGCAGTTGCTTCTGCTCTCCCTCCTGTTTGAGGAAGGACAGATGGCCGCGCTCACCGACGCCACCCTGTGGGGCTGGGGCGCCATCGCCTACATGGCGGTGGGCGTCACCATCGGCGCTTATGGGATGTGGTACCCGCTGCTGCGCAAATACTCGGTCAACCAGACCATGCCCTTCCTGCTGACCGTGCCGGTCTTCGGCGTGCTGGCGGGCGTCCTGCTGATGGACGACCCCTTCACGCTCCGGCTGGTCCTGGGCGGGCTGTTGACCGTGGGCGGCATGGCCGTCATCGTGAAGCGGCGCCCGACGGCGCTGGCGGAAAAGGTCACGAATCCGACCTGAGGACACCATGACGCGCACGGGCACCGGACGCATCGACCGCCCCTCCCCCAACCACGGGCCGCGGCCCGAGGGTGTGGGGGTGGAGCTGCTGATCCTCCATTACACCGGAATGCCCACCGCCGAGTCGGCGCTGAGCCGGCTGTGCGATCCCGCCGCCCAGGTCAGCGCCCATTACACGGTGGACGAGAACGGCGCCGTCCACGCCCATGTGCCGGAGGACCGCCGCGCCTGGCACGCCGGCCTGTCATCCTGGCGGGGCCGGGCCGACGTGAACAGCCGCTCGATCGGAATCGAGATCGTCAATCCGGGGCACGAGTTCGGTTACCGCCCCTTCCCCGCCGTCCAGATGGCCGCCGTGGCGGACCTCTGCCTGGACATCATGGGGCGGCATGGAATCGCACCCGCCGACGTGCTCGGCCACAGCGACATCGCGCCCGCCCGCAAGGAGGACCCCGGCGAGCTGTTCGACTGGCCGGGTCTGGCCACGCGTGGAATCGGGCTGTGGCCCGAGCCCACTCCGGCGGACGACTTGGCGGATTCCGCGGAGGATGTGGCAGCGCTTCTGGGACGCTATGGGTACGACACCGCCGAATCGCGGGTCCTGCTGTCCTTCCAGCGCCATTTCCACCCCGAACGCCTGACCGGGGAGCCCGACCCCGAGACGCTGCGCCGCCTGCGCGCGCTGCTGCGGATGACCGGGCGCTGAGAATCCGAATCGCCCCCGAACACCGTTGCGAATCGAACGGCGACCCTATACACAGTGCCCCGCCAGATGGCCGGATGGCCGCCTTCGACCTTTTGGATCGGGGGAGGAAAGTCCGGGCTCCACGGAAACACGGTGCCGGCTAACGGCCGGCGGGGGCGACCCTAGGGAAAGTGCCACAGAGAGCAAACCGCCACCGGCCTCGTGCCGGCGGTAAGGGTGAAAGGGTGCGGTAAGAGCGCACCGCGCGCCTGGCAACAGGGGCGGCACGGTAAACCCCACCGGGAGCAAGACCGAATAGGGGCGGCACGGCCCGCCATCTCCCCTGATCCTTGATCGGTTGGGATGGTCTGGGGCCAAGCGCGTTTCCGCGCCGTCGCCCGGGTTGGTTGCGTGAGGCGCCGGGCAACCGGCGTCCCAGATGAATGGCCATCCATCAGGGTAACCTGAGGACAAAACCCGGCTTACAGGCCATCTGGCGTTTATCCCCACCACCTCCGGACAACGGACCACCCCTTTTCCGCAGCGCGGGACCGGGATGGCGCCCCCTTGTCCACAGATGTCCCCAGCTTCATCCACAGCCGGTGGATAACTGTGGGGCAAATTCCCATGCCGTCCCATGCCTCACCACGGCAGGTTACCCCAGCAGGCTATACCATTCGTAGGGTGCGATTCGCCTTTATGGAAAGCCACATGGTGGGAACCATTCGCGGGACTCACGGAACATCCTGCGAACTCTGTGGGGCAACGCCGCATAATCGCTCATTAGCGCGCTGGTATATTGCCGATTCTCGCCGATTCGGTTCACCTATTTGCACGCTGGCAACACATCGCCCCAAAAGTCTTGACAGCACCATATGAATACTGGAGGGGGCGTTGACGCCCAAACTGTCCCATGCTATCCCATGAAAGCCCAGTTTGGAGGGGGAACTACCCAACCAAGGTAGCCAAACCGGGCGCGTTCAGCGGCAAGAGCGGATAGGGCTTCGCGACGGCGAAGACCGGCAACGGGATAAGGGGGGCGTTCGTCAGGCCGATGGCCATTTTCCTGTCCACATACGTCAACAAAGTTGACAGGAAAGGCCGCTGCTCCATCCCGGCGCAGTTCCGGCAGTCGCTTGCCAAGACGTCGGCTCCCGGCACCGTCTATCTCTGGCCTTCGCTGAATCACCAGGCGCTGGAAGGCGCCGATCAGGATTATCTCGACGTGCTCTCCGAAAGCCTGGAATCCCCCGATCTGGATTCGGACGAGCGCGACATGATCGAGACCTTCATCTTCGGCAAGCTGATCCCCGTCTCGCTGGACACCGAAGGCCGAATCGTCCTGCCCAAGGAACTCGCCGAATTCGCCGGAATCGACGAGGAAGCCGCCTTCATCGGCCGCCGCAAGACTTTCCAGATCTGGGAGCCCGGCGCCCTGAAGGCCCATGAACAGACGCTGCGCGACCAGGTCGTGCGCAAGGACATTTCGCTGAGCCAGATCGTCGCCAAGGCGTCCCGCGCCGCCGCCGCCGGCCATGACCCCGAAGCCGGGGGTGGCGATGCTGCCGCCTCCCGTCGCTCCTCTGGAACCGCCCAAGGTGGCCCCCGGCTCGCCGCTGTGGAAGAAGAACGCGCTGCCCTTCCGCGCCCCGCCGGGCAAGCCGGCCATCGCCATCGTCATCGACGACATGGGTGTGGACCGCAAGCGCTCGAACCGCACGGTGTCGCTGCCGGCGCCGCTGACGCTGGCCTGGCTGCCCTACGCCCACGAGCTGCCGGCCCAGGCCCGCGCCGCCCGCGCCGCCGGGCACGAGCTGATGCTGCATCTTCCCATGGAACCCAGCGGCTCGGCCGATCCGGGGCCGCAGGCGCTGCGCGTGTCGCTCGACAAGGGGGAGATCCTGCGCCGGACCAAGGCGGCGCTGGACAGCTTCGACGGCTATGTCGGGGTGAACAACCACATGGGCAGCCGCTTCACCGCCGACTCCGCGGCCATGGCGCCCGTGCTCGGGGAGATCGCGCGGCGCGGCCTGTTGTGGCTGGACAGCCGGACCACGGCGAAGAGCGCCGGCCTGACCCTCGCGCGGGAGCTTCAGATGCCCTTCGCCGGGCGCGACATCTTCCTCGACAACGAGATGACCGTGCCGGCGGTGCGCAGCCAGCTCGCCAAGACGGAGCAGGTGGCGCGCAAGCAGGGCTACGCCATCGCCATCGGCCACCCGCACGATGCGACAATCGACGCACTGGCCTCCTGGATGCCGGAGGTGCAGAAACGCGGCTTTGTCCTGGTTCCGGTCAGCGCCGTCGTGCGCGCCCATCACGCCGGCGGGTGACCGCCGGCCCCGCTTGAGGAGAATTCCATGGCTGACACCTACAAGGTCGGCGGCATGACCTGCGGCGGCTGCGCCCGCTCCGTCAGCAACGCCATCGGCAAGCTGGCGCCGGGCGCCGCCGTAACGGTGGACCTTGAAGCCGGCACCGTGGCCGTGGAGGGCGGAGTCGCCCCGGAGACGGTGAAGAAGGCCGTGGAAGGCGCCGGCTTCGATTTCGGCGGTCAGGCAGCCTGAGGTCCGGTCAGGCGGGCTGGCGCAGCCGCCACACCAGCAGTCCGCCGGCCCAGGACAGCGACACCGCCAGCGCGACGCCGAGCGCGACGAACCGTCCGGCGGGCTCGGCCAGCAGATGGGCGGTGGTCAGCGCCAGGGCGAGGCCGGGGTTGGTCAAAAGCGCGCTGCGCATCGCCGCGGCGACCACGCCGCCGCCCAGGCGGCCGTGCAGGATCACCGTCAGGCTGGTGAGCGCGATGGGAAACACGGCGGCGATGCCGGTGGCCGCCGGGCCGATGCTGTGGCTGAGCGTGGTCACGGTGGCGACCAGCAGGCCGACCAGACCGGCGCGGGCCGGGATGTCGTACCAGCGCGACCGCGCCACCCGGACCACCGTGTCCTGTGGAATCGGCGCCGACACCGCCCAGGCGGCGATGCCGTAGCAGGCCAGCGTCAGCAGCAGCGCGAGCGGCAGCGTCCAGTCGACGGCGGAGCGCAGGGTGGCCGCCGTGGCGATCCAGAAGACGGAGCTGGCGATGACCGTCGCGGGCATGCTCCAGCGCGGGGCGATCCGCACCAGAAGCGCCAGATAGAGGACGATCGTCGCGTTCCCGACCATGCCCGACAGGGCGGCGTCGGCGACGAAACCGTCGCCATGCTCCATCGCGAGCAGCACGAAGGCCGGTCCGGTCGAGACGGGCAGGGCGGTGATCATGCCGCCATAGAAGGGGCCGGCCTTCTCCGCCGCCAGCGAGGCGACGACGACGACCAGGGCCGCCGCCACGATCTTGATGATCAGCGGCAGCAGCAGCGCATCGAGGGGCATTCGGTCCTTACCGGGCGGAGGTCTCGCGGACGGTTTCCTCCGCGGCGCGGATCAGGGCCATCGACTTGTTGACGGTCTCCTGATACTCGGCCTCCGGATCGCTGTCGGCGACCACGCCGCCGCCGGCCTGCACATACATCATGCCGTCCTTCAGCACGGCGGTGCGCAGCGCGATGCAGGTGTCCATGGCGCCCGACGCGCCGAAATAGCCGACGCAGCCGGCGTAGACGCCGCGGCGGGCCTTCTCCAGCTCGTCGATGATCTGCATGGCGCGGACCTTCGGCGCGCCCGACACGGTGCCGGCCGGGAAGCCGGCGATCAGCGCATCCAGCGCGTCGTGCTTCGGGTCGAGGTCGCCCTCGACGTTGGAGACGATGTGCATGACGTGGCTGTACAGTTCCACGATCATCTTCTGCGTCACCTTGACGGTGCCGGTGCGCGCCACGCGGCCCACGTCGTTGCGGCCGAGGTCGAGCAGCATCAGATGCTCGGCCAGCTCCTTCGGATCGCTCAGCAGATCCTCGGCCAGCGCCTGGTCCTCCGCCGCCGTGGCGCCGCGCTTGCGGGTGCCGGCGATGGGGCGGACGGTCACCTTGCCGTCGCGCACGCGCACCAGGATCTCCGGGCTGGAACCGACGACCGACAGCTCGCCGAAGTCGCAGTGGAACAGGAAGGGCGACGGGTTGAGGCGGCGCAGCGTGCGGTACAGCGCCAGCGGCGACGGCTTGAAGGGGAAGCGGATGCGCTGGGACGGCACGACCTGGAAGATGTCGCCGGCGCGGATGTACTCCTTCGCCCGCTCCACGATCGCGTGATACTCCTCGCGCGTCGTGTTGGAGGTCCAGGCGAGCGGCAGCCCGTCCTTGGTCCGCGGCTCCCGCCGGTAGGGCAGGGGGCGCTCCAGGTCGGCCACCGCGTCCATCAGCCGCTCGCGGGCGTCGCCGTAGGCGGCGCCGCCGTCGACTCCCGGCTTCGGCCAGACCGGGGTGACCAGCGTCACCGAATCGGTGTGGCTGTCGAAGATGGCGACGATGCTCGGCCGCGACAGGATGGCGTCGGGAATCCCCAGCTCGTCCGGGTTGTCGTCCGGCAGCCGCTCCATCAGCCGGACCATGTCGTAGGTCAGGTAGCCGAACAGGCCGGCGGCCATCGGCGGCAGGGCGTCCGGCAGGTCGATGCGGCTCTCGTTGATCAAGGCGCGCAGCGACTCCAGCGGGGCGCCGTCGACGGGCTCGTAGGCGTCGCGGTCGTGCAGGGCGTTGCGGTTCACCTCCGCCCGGTCGCGGCGGCAGCGCCACACCAGATCGGGCTTGAAGCCGATCACCGAGTAGCGGTCGCGCCGCGACCCCGCCCCGCGCTCCGCCGATTCGAAGAGGAAGCCGAAGGGTCGCCCGTCGGCCAGCTTCATGTAGGCGGAGACCGGGGTCTCCAGATCGCTGACCAGCGTGGTCCACACCACCTGCGGCTTGCCGGCCTCATAAGCGGTGTGGAAGGCGGCGGATTCCGGCTGAACCTTCACGGGACGGGCCTCGACTGAGTGGGCGACGGAGTTGGATTAGTTGCCGCTGGCGAAGAACTGGTCGATGCGGTTGCGATGAACCTCGACCGGGTAGCGGTCGCGCAGCGCGTTGCCGAACTGGGCCATGATGTCGCTTTCCAGCCCCTGGGCGACGGTGCTTTCCACGGTCGCCAGCGTGGCGTCGCTGGCCGCCGGGTCCGCCGGGATGATCTCCTTCAGGCGGGCGACGACCTGGCTGTCGGCGGTGGCGCCGGTCACCGTCTCGCCGGGCTTCACCTCGAACAGCTTGCGCACCAGCTCGCCCGGCAGCCCCTCGACCGAACGGGCGTCGCGGGTGAAGGGCGTGGTCATGGCGAAGCTGGCGCCGGATTGGCCGGCGACGTCCTGCGCCGCGGCTTCCGAGCCCTGCTTCAGCTTGGCGGCGATGTCCTGGGCCTTCTCGGCGGCCAGCTTGGCGCGCTTGTCGTCCTGCCAGCCGGCCACGGCCTGATCGCGCACCTCGGCCAGCGGCTTGGGGGCGGCCGGCGTCACGCCGTCGACGCGCACGGCGTAGAAGACGTTGTTGGGGGCTTCGGTCAGGTTCGAGGTGGCACCGGAGGCGAGTTGGAAGGCGGTCTGCACCATGGCGGCGAAGTTCGGGCGGCCCGGGGCGGCGTCCTTGCCGTCCGGCGCCTTGCCGCTGCTGTCCACCGCGGCGATCTTGGCAATGGGCAGCGACTGGGCCTGGGCGACCTCCTCCAGCGGGGCGCCGCTGGCGAGCTGGTCCTCGACCCGGTTCGCGATTGAGTAGAGCGAATCCATCGCCTTCTCCTTGCGAAGCTCGGCCAGGAGCTGGTCGCGGGCCTCCTCGAAGCTCTTGGTGGCGCCCGGCTGGATGGCGGTGACCGTCAGGACGTGCCAGCCCAACCCGCTGCGCACCGCGTCGCTGACCGCACCCTGGGCCAGCGCGAAGGCGGCGTCGCCGATCTCCGGCAGCTCGTTGCGGGTGACGTTGTCGAGCGTGATGACGTCGGTCCCGGCGTCCTTGGCGGCGGCGGTCAGGCCCTTGGTCTTGGCGGCCTCGGCGATCTGCTTCGCCTTCGCCTCGTCGTCGGCCAGGACCATCTCCACGGTGCGGCGCTCCGGCGTGCCCAGCTCGTCGGCACGCTCGTCATAGGCGGCGCGCAGCTCGGCGTCGGGGATCTCGATGTCCTTGGCGATCTCGTCGGCGGACAGCTGGGCGATGCTCAACGCGCGGTATTCCGGCGCGGTGAAGCGGACCTGATGGTCCTCGTAGTAGCGGGTCAGCTCCGCCTCGTCGGGCACGCCGACGTCGCCGATGGCGGCGTTGGGCAGGGTGACCACCTCGGCCACGCGGCGCTCCCCGCGGAAGCGGTAGAGGTCCTGGACCAGCAGCTTCGGCGGGGTCACCCCGGCGCCGACCGCCCCGGCCACCAGCTCGCGCGCGGTCTCGCGGCGCAGCAGGGCGACGTAGCCGTCCTCGGTGAGCTGGTTGTTGCGCAGAACGCTGCGGAACTGGTTCGGGTCGAACTGGTTCTGCGCGTTGCGGAAGGCCGGCTCCTCGGCGATGCGCTGGCGCACCACGTCCGGCCCGACCGAGATCCCGGCGTCGCGCGCCGCCTGATCGTAGAGCGCGCGCTGCACCAGCGCCGACAGCGACTGGTCGAGCAGACCGAACTGGCGCGCCTGCTCCGTCGTCAGGTTGCCGCCCACCATCGGGCGCAGCCGCTCCATCTGGCGACGGAACTCCTGGTCCAGCTCCGCCCGATCGATCTCCACCTTCCCGACGGAGGCGACGGTGCTGGAAATCCCGCCTGTGCGAATCATGTCGCCGATGCCCCAGGCCGCGAAGCTGACGATGAGGAGCACGAACAGGATCTTGACGACCCACGAACCGGCGTAAGTGCGGATGAACTGAAGCATGGGACCCGAAGTGAGTGCGCAAAGGGCGGCCCTGCGGCCGGGGCGGCATCATAGGCACCCCGCGAAAGCCCGGCAACACCCCATTTCCCCCGCGATTCCCCATCGGAAAGAACCCGTTGGGCGGGTGGAAATGCCCGGCACTCCTTGCTAGACAGGGGGCGCACTTTGAAAACGAACACCCGCGACAACGCCCACATCAACAAACGAGAGCCGGAGGACGAAAACGCCATGGCCGCACGCCGCAAACTGATTGCCGGGAACTGGAAGATGAACGGGCTGAAGGCCGACGGGCTGGACCTCGCCTCGGACCTCGCCGGACGCCTGACGGGGGCCGGGACGGTCGCCTTCGACATGCTGGTGTGCCCGCCCTTCCCGCTGCTGTTCCCGGTGGGCGACGCCATTTCCGGCAGCCCGCTGGCGCTGGGCGCGCAGGACTGCCACGCCAAGACCTCCGGCGCGCACACCGGCGACGTCAGCCCGGCCATGCTGACCGACGCCGGCTGCCGCTACGTCATCCTCGGCCATTCGGAGCGCCGCGCCGACCACGCCGAATCCGACGCCCAGGTCGCCGCAAAGGCCGCCGCCGCCCACAAGGCGGGCCTGATCGCCATCATCTGCGTCGGCGAGACGGAGGCCCAGCGCGACGCCGGGCAGGCCAACGCCGTCGTCGCCAGCCAGCTCAAGGGTTCGATTCCGGAGGGCGCCACCGCGGCGAACACCGTCATCGCCTACGAGCCGGTCTGGGCCATCGGCACCGGCAAGACCGCCACGCCCGACGACGTCAAGGCGATGCACGCCCACATCCGGGCGGAGCTGGCCGGCAAGACCGCCGATCCCGAGGCGGTGCGCGTCCTCTACGGCGGCTCGGTCAAGCCGGGCAACGCGGCGGAACTGATGGCGGTCGAGAATGTGGACGGGGCGCTGGTCGGCGGGGCCGCGCTGAAGGCGGACGATTTCTGGGCGATCGCCACCAGTTGCCGCTAGCATATCGCGCAGGACCGCGTTAAAAACAGTGGGCGCGCGCCACGGGCCCTTGCCAAGGTCCGTGGCGCGCTGTTGGTTTGGGCGGTCCCTGCGGATCGCTCCGGGAAGGGATCAAGGGAACGGGCTGCATGGAATCGGTGCTTCTGGTCATTCACCTGCTGATCGCCCTGGCGCTGGTCGGGGTCATCCTGATCCAGCGGTCGGAAGGCGGCGGTCTCGGCATCGGCGGCGGCAACATGGGGGGCATGATGTCCACCCGTGGCACCGCCAATCTGCTGACGCGGACCACCGGCATCCTGGCGGGCTGCTTCATGGCGACCAGCCTGGTCCTGGCGGTCCTGGCAGGCGCGCACAAGGCGCCGACCTCGATCATCGACACGATGCCGGCGCAGCCCGCCCCGCCGGTCGCCCAGTAACAGCGGCCCGGCAAACGCGACCCGGCTCCGGCCGGGTCCGACGCGAGGCGGCCTCCCCCGAAGCCGCCTCTTTCTTTTGAGGATCGTCGATCCGGGCAGCGCCCGGGGGACGGTCCGAATTCGGGGAACGGATCAGGCTCTGAAGGTCTTCGGACGGACATGACTCGCTACATCTTCATCACCGGTGGCGTCGTTTCCTCGCTGGGCAAAGGTCTGGCGTCGGCGGCGCTTGGGGCGCTTCTCCAGGCGCGCGGCTACAAGGTGCGGCTTCGCAAGCTGGACCCGTACCTGAACGTGGACCCCGGCACGATGAGCCCGTACCAGCACGGCGAGGTCTATGTGACCGACGACGGCGCTGAGACCGACCTCGACCTCGGCCATTACGAGCGCTTCACCGGCGTGGCCGCGCGCCGTGGCGACAACATCACCACGGGCCGCATCTACTCGACCGTGATCGCCAAGGAGCGCCGCGGCGACTATCTGGGCGCCACCGTGCAGGTGATTCCGCACGTCACCGACCAGATCAAGGATTTCATCCGCGCCGACACGACCGACGAGGACTTCATCCTCTGCGAGATCGGCGGCACGGTGGGCGACATCGAGTCGACCCCCTTCCTGGAGGCCATCCGCCAGTTCGGCAACGAGGTCGGTCCGGAGAACGCCCTGTTCATCCACCTGACCCTGCTGCCCTACATCCCGACGGCGGGCGAGCTGAAGACCAAGCCGACCCAGCATTCCGTGAAGGAGCTGCTGGGCATGGGCATCCAGGCCAACATCCTGCTCTGCCGCGCCGACCGTCCGATCCCGGACAACGAGCGCCGCAAGATCGCGCTGTTCTGCAACATCCGTCCGGAGCGCGTGATCGCCGCCCTGGACGTCGATTCGATCTATCAGGTCCCGGTCAGCTACCACGAGGAAGGCTTCGACACCCAGGTGCTGGCCTATTTCGGCCTGCCGACCGAGGGCAAGCCGGACCTGTCGCGCTGGACCAGCATCATGGAGCGCGTGCGCAAGCCGCAGGGCGAGGTGACCATCGCCGTCGTCGGCAAGTACACGAGCCTGCTCGACAGCTACAAATCGCTGGCCGAGGCGCTGACCCACGGCGGCATCGCCAACAACGTCAAGGTCAAGCTCGACTGGATCGACTCGGAGATATTCGAGGACGACACCGCCGTGCAACGACTGGAGAACGTCCACGGCATCCTGGTGCCGGGCGGCTTCGGCTCGCGCGGCACGGAGGGCAAGATCCGCGCCGCCCAGTTCGCCCGCGAGCGCAAGGTGCCGTATTTCGGCATCTGCTTCGGCATGCAGATGGCGGTGATCGAGTCGGCCCGCAACATGGCCGGCATCGTCGACGCCGGATCGACCGAGCTGGGCAAGCCCGGCAACCCGGTGGTCGGCCTGATGACCGAGTGGATGCGCGGCAACAGCCTGGAGAAGCGCACGGAAGGCACCGACCTCGGCGGCACCATGCGGCTCGGCACCTACCCGGCGAAGCTGGTCCCCGGCAGCAAGGTCGCGGAGGTCTACGGCACCACCGACATCACCGAGCGGCACCGCCACCGCTACGAGGTGAACGTCTATTACAAGGACCGGCTGGAGAAGGTCGGCCTGCTGTTCTCCGGCCTGTCGCCGGACGGCGAGCTGCCCGAAATCGTCGAGATCCCGGACCATCCCTGGTTCATCGGCGTGCAGTTCCACCCGGAGCTGAAGTCCAAGCCCTTCGACCCGCACCCGCTCTTCACCTCCTTCATCAAGGCGGCGATCGAGCAGAGCCGGCTGGTCTGATGTGACCATACGGGGGAGGGCATTCCTCCCCCGCGTGTTCCGGTTCCGGGTTTCCCGTGGGTATAGTGAGAGCGGCGGCCGAGCCAACGGTCGCCGCTTTTGCGTTACGGGCCAGGGAAAAACCAAGGGAAGGGACACAACCATGACCGACATCAGCATCCCCGCCGGCGACGGCGGCAGCTTTTCCGCCTATGTGGCCAAGCCGGCGGGTGGCGGACCGGCGCCGGGACTCGTCGTCATCCAGGAGATCTTCGGGGTCAATCAGGTCATGCGCGACCTGTGCGACGGCTTCGCCGCCCAGGGCTGGCTCGCCGTCTGCCCGGACCTGTTCTGGCGGCAGGAGCCGGGCGTCCAGATCACCGACAAGACCCAGGAGGAGTGGAACCGCGCCTTCGCCCTGATGAACGGCATGGACCAGGACAAGGCGGTAGACGACCTCAAGGCCACCCTGGCGTGGTTGCGCCAGAACCCGGATTGCACGGGAAAGGTGGGGTCGGTCGGCTACTGCCTGGGCGGCCGGCTCGCCTTCATGATGGCGGCGCGTTCCGATTCCGACGCCAACGTCAGCTATTACGGCGTCGGGCTCGACGGTCTGGCCGGCGAGGCGGCGAGCATCACCAAGCCGCTGCTGATGCACATCGCGGAGAAGGACCAGTTCGTCCCGGCGGAGGCGCGGGAAAAGATCCTGGCCGCGGTGAAGGGCAACCCGAACGTCACCGCCCACGTCTATCCCGGCGTCGATCACGCCTTCGCCCGCGCGGGCGGCGCCCATTTCGACGCCAAGGCGGCGGAGCTCGCCAACGGACGCACGGCAGCCTTCTTCAAGCAGCATCTGGGTTGACGCCATTCCGGTTGACCGGGATCGCCGATATCTGGGAAGGAATGGGCAGCGCGAGGGGACCTTCGGCATGCGTGCCCTCGCATTGCTTTTTGGAGAGCACGGGATGACCACCGCCAAGACCGTCCAGATCGGCAACCTGACCATCGCCAACGACCGGCCTTTCACCCTGATCGCCGGACCGTGCCAGATGGAAAGCCGCGACCACGCGCTGGAGACGGCGGCGGCGCTGGTGGAGATGACCGGCGCGCTGGGCATCGGGCTGATCTACAAGTCCTCCTTCGACAAGGCCAACCGCACCTCCATCAGCACGGCGCGCGGACTCGGCATGGACAAGGCGCTGCCGATCTTCGCGGAAGTCAAGGAGCGGTTCGGCTGCCCGGTGATCACCGACGTGCACGAGGCCGACCAGTGCGCCGCGGTGGCGGAGGTGATGGACGTCCTCCAGATCCCCGCCTTCCTGTGCCGGCAGACCGACCTGCTGATCGCCGCCGCCAAGACGGGGCGGGCGGTCAACGTCAAGAAGGGCCAGTTCCTCGCCCCCTGGGACATGAAGAACGTTGCGGCGAAGCTGGTGGCGTCGGGCAACGACAAGGTGCTGCTGTGCGAGCGCGGCGCCAGCTTCGGCTACAACACGCTGGTGTCGGACATGCGCTCCCTGCCGATCATGGCGGAGACCGGCTTCCCGGTGGTCTTCGACGCCACCCATTCCGTTCAGCAGCCGGGCGGGCAGGGCACGACCTCCGGTGGCCAGCGGGAGTTCGTTCCGGTGCTGGCCCGCGCCGCCATCGCCGTGGGCGTCGCCGCCGTCTTCATGGAGACCCATGAGAATCCGGACTGCGCCCCCAGCGACGGGCCGAACATGGTCCCGCTGAAGGAGATGCCGGCCCTGTTGGCGCGGCTCCAGGCCTTCGACCGGCTCGCAAAGGGCTGACGAAAGGACAGGTTCGGGAACGGCGTGCCGGTCCCGGCGTTGCCTTGGCACCGCGGGCGCCGCGCTTCCGGTGGAGCGTCCGCGGGTTGAGCCATGGAGCAACGCCATGAAGCCGATCCGCCTGTGCGCCATCGCCGCCGTCGCCAGCCTTGGCGCGATGATCGCCGTTCCCGTTGTCGCGCAATCGACCGCGCCGTCCGCAACGCCTTCCACGACGCCAATGCCGCAGGCCAAGCCGGCCATGCCGCCGGGTACCAGCGGCACGACCACGGCCCCGCCGATGGGCAGCGGGTCGTCGTCATCGACGGCGAAGGCCAAAGTCATCGCCCTCAACACCGCCGGTAAGGACGAGCTTCAGACCCTGCCGGGAATCGGCGAGGCTCGGTCCGAGGCCATCGTGAAAAATCGCCCCTATCGTTCGAAGGACGAACTGGTCAGCAAGAAGATCGTCCCGCAAAACGTCTACGACGACATCAAGGGCCGCATCGCCGCGGTCGGCGGCTCCAAGACCAGCGCCTCGGTGACGACCGCCCCGAAGAAATGAGCCAATCCCCCTCTCCCCTCCGGGCACCCTCTTGCCGGAGGGGAGAGGGCTATGGCTCTGGACACCGCCCTTACAGGCTGAAGCTCCGGTAGGTGATCGGCGCCTCGGCCGTGCCGCCGTCCGTCGCGGCGATGTCTCCAAGCAGGCCATGATGCTCCGACAGGTCGCACACCGGGTCGGTGTTGTCGGCGCTTCCGGTCAGCGCCAGCGCCTGGCAGCGGCAGCCGCCCCAGTCGATCTCCTTCTGGTCGCAACTCCGGCAGGGCTGGGGCATCCAGTCGGTGCCGCGGTAGCGCTGGAAGGCGGCGGAGTTGGCCCAGATGTCGGCCAGCGGGCGCTCCGTCACCCGGTCGAACGTCATGCCGGGGATCGTCTCGGCGGCGTGGCAGGGCAGGACCGAGCCGCTGGGCGTCACGTTCAGGAACTTGCGGCCCCAGCCGCCCATGCAGGCCTTGGGGCGCTTGGCGTAATAGTCGGGCACCACGTAATCGACGACCAGCCGGCCCTTCAGCTCCGGCAGGCGGGCGCGCACCCGCTCGTCCATGCGGACCAGCTGCTCGCGGGTCGGCATCAGGGCGGCGCGGTTCTTCAGCGCCCAGCCGTAATACTGGACGTTGGCGATCTCGATGCGACCGGCCTTCAGCTCCAGCGCCATGTCGATGAAATCGTCCACCCGGTCGATGTTGTGGCGCTGCACGATGGCGTTGACGGTCAGCGCCATGCCGGCGTCGGTGACCGCCCGCGCCACCTCCAGCTTCTTCGGCTGGCCGCCGGGAAAGCCGCTGATCAGCTCGGCCTTGGCCGCCACCGTGTCCTGGAAGCCGATCTGCACGTGCTGGAGTCCGGCGTCGCGCAGCCGCTCCAGCCGCGCCCGGTCGAGCAGCACCGCCGAAGTGATGAGGTTGGCGTACAGCCCGGCCGCGGTGGCGTGGGCGATCAGCGCCTCCAGGTCCTTGCGCGCCGTCGGCTCGCCGCCGGAGAAATGCACCTGGATGATGCCGAGGTCCGCCGCCTCGTCGAGCACACGGCACCAGGCGGCGGTGTCCAGCTCCCGGCTGGCCGGGTCGAGGGCCAGCGGGTTGGAGCAGTAGGCGCAGCGCAGCGGGCAGCGGTGCGTCAGTTCCGCCAGCAAGGCCAGCGGCGGTTCGAGTCCGGTCGTGGCGCCACAGAAGGTCATCGGGTCAGAAACCCCTTCGCGATCATGTCGCCCAACACTTCCAACACATCCGCGGCGATCTCCTCCCGCGGCGCGTCGAATTGCGCGGCGAGGGTTGCGATGGCCGCACCGACCGTCGCCGGAGGCTGGGCGGTGACGGTGCGCACCACCTCCAACGCCACCTCGTCCAGGATCAGCACGCGCTCCGGCCCCAAAAGCTGCCAATGGCCGCGCACCCGGTCCTGGCGGAGCATGACGCCGGGGGCCAGCCGAACCCGGTCCTCCTCGCGCACGCCGTCCGTCATCGCGTGTAGACCGGCGGTTCCATGTCGTCCGGCACGAAGGCGCCGGGCGGGATCAGGCCGGGCGACACATAGGCGTGGTGCAGCGCGTCGAGCTGTGCCCACAGAAGCTCCGCCTTGTGGCGCAGCGCGGCGATCACCTGCTGCTGCTGCTCCGGCGTGCGGGCGTTGTCGAGCACGTATTCGAGGCCGAATTCGACGTCGCGCGGCGCCTCGTCCAGCCGCTTGCGGAAGTAGGACAGGGTGGCGTCGTTGGCGAAGGCGTAATAGGCCTCGAACCCGGCGATGCGCTCGCGGTGGATGGCCGGCGCGAACAGCTCGGTCAGGGACGAGGCCACGGCCTCCAACGTCGACTTGCTCGATACAAAATTGACGTAGGAATCGACGGCGTAGCGGGTCGCCGGCAGGATGCCCCTCAGCGAGGTGACGTAGTCGCGGTCCAGCCCCAGCCCGTCGGTCAGGCGGAGCCAGCGCTCGATCCCGCCGACCTTGCCTTCCTCGCGCTCGCGGCTCTCGCCGAAACCGTCATGGTCGAGCACGCGCTGGATCCAGATGCGGCGCAGCGCCGGATCGTCCATCCGCGCCATCAGGGCCAGATCCTTCTTCGGGATGCAGACCTGATAGTAGAAGCGGTTCAGCGCCCAGGCCTGGACCTGCCCGCGCTTCAGCTTCCCGCCATGCAGCAGTCTGTGGAAGGGGTGGAGGTCGTGGTACTGGCGCTCGCCGATGGCGCGCAGCTCGCGTTCCAAGTCCTTGCGCGACAGCAGTCTCGTCATAACGTGAACTCCATCCCGTCGTGGGCGATCTCCCAACCTTCGGCGGTGGCGGCGGCACGTTCGGGCGAGTCGTCCAGCAGGGCCGGGTTGGTGTTGTTGATGTGGACGAAGACCTTGCGCCGCACGCCCAGCCCCGCGAAGGCGGCGATGGAGCCGTCCGGGCCGGACATCGCCATGTGGCCCATGCGCTGGCCGGTCTTGCTGCCGGTGCCGGCGCGGATCATCTCGTCGTCGGTCCAGGTGGTGCCGTCGAACAGCACCAGCGGCGCCCCGCGCAGCCGGTCGGCCAGCCAGTCCGGCATCGCCGAGCAGCCGGGGATGTAGAAAAACTCCCCGTCGCCGTTGCGGTCGCGGATGCGCAGCGCCACCGTGTCCTCCGCCACCGAACCGAAGCCGGCGGCGGACGGGTCCTCCAGATAGAGCGCGACCTTGCCGGGAACGGCGAAGGCTTCGATCTCGAAGGGGAAGGGGGCACCGGCGGCGTCCGCGGGAACCCAGGGCCGGTCCAGCGCCATGGCGCGGCGCGGGGCGAGGTCCGGGTTGACCACGCGGAAGACGGCGTTCGCCTCCAGCACGCCGTGCACCCGGTCGGTGGCGTAGACGGCCAGCGGCTGGGATTCGCGCAGCGTCAGCAGGCCCGCCACATGGTCGATGTCGGCGTTGGTCAGCACCGCCGCGGCGATGGGGCTGTGGCGCACACCGCTCTGCGGGTGCAGCGCCGGATTGGCGAGGATCTGCTGGCCGATGTCCGGCGAAGCGTTCAGCAGCAGCCAGCGCCCGTCGCCGCCGCTGACGGCGAGCGACGACTGGGTGCGCGGGCGGGCCGCCGGGTCGCCGGAGCGGGCGCGGCGGCAGCCCGCGCAGTTGCAGTTCCACTGCGGAAAACCGCCGCCTGCCGCGGAGCCAAGGACGAGGATCGTCAGCATGGAATGCCCTTCCCAATCAGGCGGCCCGAAGCAGGCGGCGGTCGTCGCGCGTGGAAATTGGCCGGCGCTCAGAGGCGGGCGCAGGCGTAGGCGTTGATTTCGGTGCCGACGGCGATTTCGACGATCTGGGGTTTGCGCCAGGTCTTCATGGTTGGGTCCTCCGCGCTTGGATTGGTTTCGGGGTGTGTCCCGCCCGCTGCGGGCAGTCCCCGCTAGCGAACGTTAGAACGCTACGGCTGTGGGACAAGATGGTCTATGCGACTTTGGAAGCAGGTGCGCTGCACAACCGGATAGTGCCGCTCCACCGTCAGGACACCATTGCCCAGGCCTTTGCGCCCCAGCGGCCTTGCATCCCCCCTCATGCAAAGGCTATCAAGCCCGCGCGCTTCTTATTCGCCTGGAAAGATCATCCGTCTGGAAAGATCATCCAGCGGGCGCGCGCAACGCGGAGGAAGGACAAACATGAGCGCCATTACCGAAATCCACGCCCGCGAGATCCTCGACAGCCGCGGGAACCCGACCGTCGAGGTGGACGTCCTGCTCGAATCCGGCGCCTTCGGCCGCGCCGCCGTCCCGTCGGGCGCCTCGACCGGCGCGCACGAGGCGGTGGAACTGCGCGACGGCGACAAGAGCCGCTACGGCGGCAAGGGCGTGCTGAAGGCCGTGGAGTCGGTCAACGGCGAGATCTTCGACGCCATCGCCGGCCTCGACGCCTCCAACCAGCGCGCCCTCGACCTCGCCATGATCGAGCTGGACGGCACCCCCAACAAGGGCCGGCTCGGCGCCAACGCCATCCTCGGCGTCTCGCTGGCCGTCGCCAAGGCCTCGGCCGAGGAAGCCGCGCTGCCGCTGTTCCGCTACGTCGGCGGCGCCTTTGCCAACCTGCTGCCGGTGCCGATGATGAACATCATCAACGGCGGCGCCCACGCCGACAACCCGATCGACATCCAGGAGTTCATGGTCATGCCGGTCGGCGCCGAGAACGGCGCCGAGGCCATCCGCATGGGCTCGGAGATCTTCCAGGCGCTCAAGAAGAAGCTCAAGGACGCCGGCCACAACACCAACGTCGGCGACGAGGGCGGCTTCGCCCCCAACCTTGCCTCGACCGAGGACGCGCTGGGCTTCGTGATGAAGGCCATCGAGGCCGCCGGCTACAAGCCGGGCGACGACGTCATGCTGGCCATCGACGCCGCCTCGACCGAGTTCTTCAAGAACGGCAAGTACGAGCTGGCCGGCGAGGGCAAGTCGCTGGCGCCGGAGCAGATGGTCTCCTACTGGGCCGATCTGGTCGGCCGCTACCCGATCATCTCGATCGAGGACGGCATGGCCGAGGACGACTGGGAG
>NZ_WHOR01000105.1:0-18846 GCF_013340925.1 Azospirillum formosense | reverse complement strand
GAGGGAAGGGGCCCGCGGCGAAGCCGTGGGAAGGGTGGGGGCAACAGCGCACTCCAAACAAAAAAGGACCGCCCAATGGGCGGCCCTTTCCGTTCCGATCCGTCCGGAACCGCTTAGTAGCGGTAGTGGTCCGGCTTGAACGGGCCTTCGACCTTCACGCCGATGTACTCGGCCTGCTTGGCGGACAGGGTGGTCAGCTTGGCGCCGATCTTGTCCAGATGCAGGCGGGCGACCTTCTCGTCCAGGTGCTTCGGCAGCACGTAGACCTTGTTCTCGTAGCTGGCGGCGTTGGTCCACAGCTCGATCTGGGCCAGCACCTGGTTGGTGAAGCTGGCGCTCATCACGAAGCTCGGGTGGCCGGTGGCGCAGCCGAGGTTCACCAGGCGGCCCTGGGCCAGGACGATCAGGCGCTTGCCGTCAGGGAAGACGACCTCGTCAACCTGCGGCTTGACCTCTTCCCACTTGTAGTTGCGAAGAGCCTCGATCTGGATCTCGCTGTCGAAGTGGCCGATGTTGCAGACGATGGCGCGGTCTTTCATGGCGCGCATGTGGTCCAGCGTGATCACGTCGACGTTTCCGGTCGCGGTGACGAAGATGTCGCCCTGCGGAGCGGCCTCGTCCATCGTGACGACCTGATAGCCTTCCATGGCGGCCTGGAGCGCGGTGATCGGGTCGATCTCCGTCACCAGGACGCGCGCGCCCTGCGAGCGCAGCGAGGCGGCCGAGCCCTTGCCCACGTCGCCGTAGCCGGCAACCACGGCGACCTTGCCGGCCACCATCACGTCGGTGGCGCGCTTGATGCCGTCGACCAGCGACTCGCGGCAGCCGTAGAGGTTGTCGAACTTCGACTTGGTGACGCTGTCGTTCACGTTGATGGCCGGAACCTTCAGCGTGCCCTTCTTCATCATCTCATAGAGACGGTGGACGCCGGTGGTGGTCTCCTCCGACAGGCCGCGGACCTCGGCCAGCATCTCCGGATACTTGTCGTGCATGATCTGGGTGACGTCACCGCCGTCGTCCAGGATCATGTTCGGGGTCCAGCCGTCCGGACCGCGCAGGGTCTGCTCGATGCACCACCAGAACTCCTCCTCCGTCTCGCCCTTCCAGGCGAAGACCGGGATGCCGGCGGCGGCGATGGCGGCGGCGGCCTGGTCCTGGGTCGAGAAGATGTTGCAGGACGACCAGCGGACGGTCGCGCCGAGAGCGGTCAGCGTCTCGATCAGCACGGCGGTCTGGATGGTCATGTGCAGGCAGCCGACGATGCGGGCGCCGGCCAGCGGCTTCGTCTCGCCGAACTCCGCGCGCAGCGCCATCAGGCCGGGCATCTCGGTCTCGGCGATGGTGATTTCCTTGCGGCCCCACTCGGCGAGGCTGATGTCCTTGACCTTGTAGTCGGTGAAGTTGGCGGGCGCGGCCATCGGGGGGTCTCCTGGGCGGCTGTTCGTAGGACAGCAATGAAAAGGGGCGGGCGCACCGGCCCGCTGTGAGGCTGGTGTAGCAGCGCATTCGGAACCCCGCAAGCATAAAGATATCTTTATGTTTGCGGGGTTGACCATTCGGCGGCGTCCGCTTCGGCCCGGCGGACCTTTTCCCCGGAGGCCGGCGTTCCCATAACCGGTCTGCGACGGACGGGAGGCATGGGACGGGCGATGGCGCTGGCAGGATTGAGGGCACCCGGCTTCTGGACGAGGCTCGGCCGGCACGAGTTGAGGCTTCTCGTCGGCATGGCGGTCAGCGCCGGTCTGATCCTGGCCTTCGCCCTGCTGGCCGGCGAGGTGATCGAGGGCGAGACGGCGGCCTTCGACCGCGCGGTGCTGATGGCGCTGCGGGTGGCCGGCGATCCGGCGGTGCCGCTGGGGCCGCCCTGGCTTCACAACGCGGCGCGCGATGTCACGGCTTTGGGCAGCATCACCGTGCTGTCGCTGATCACCGCGGTGACGGTGGGCTTCCTGCTGCTTCGGGGAAAGCGCGGGGCGTCGCTCCTGGTGCTGCTTTCGGTCGGTGGCGGCATGGCGATCAGCGGCCTGCTGAAGAACCAGATCGGGCGGGAGCGCCCGGACATCGTCCCCCACGGCGACATCGTCTTCACCGCCAGCTTCCCCAGCGGCCATTCGCTGCTGTCGGCGGTCGTCTTCCTGACGCTGGGCGCGATGCTGGCGCGCTTCGTCGAAGGGAGGCGGCAGAAGGCCTATGTGCTCGTTGTGGCGATGGGGGTGACGTTGCTGGTCGGATGCAGCCGCGTCTATCTGGGCGTCCATTGGCCGACCGACGTCCTGGCGGGCTGGTGCGTCGGGGCGGGCTGGGCCGCGCTGTGCTGGCTCGTCGCCCTGTGGCTGCAAAGACGCGGTGCGGTCGAACCGGAGGGTGAAGCCGGAACGGTGCCGGATCGCACTTGACCACGCCCGGCCTCAGCCGATATTTCGGGTAATCCCGCCGTTCAACCCACAGCATGTCGATGTCCGAAGGCGCACTTGACCGTGAAACCCTGCAAGCCGTCGGCGTGCTGAAGCGCGCGGTGGACGAGGCGCGGGTGCCGGGTGTGCTGGAGTTCCGGCTGCTCTCCAGCGCGCTGGACCGCACGCTGGAAACGGAAGACCTGCATGAACTGAACGAGGCCAAGCGCGTTTACGAAACGCTGGACGGCGAATGCCGGACGATGGTCGTGGAGCGCGCCACCAGCCTCGCCCATGCCGAGGCCGCCGAACGGCGGGCGCCGCATGAGGAAATGGAGGCCGAGGTCGTTCCCGTCGCCGCGGTGAAGCCGCAACCCCCGGCGGCATCGCCCTTGGCGCCGGCGACGGGGCCGCCCCCCGGCCTGCGCGGCGGCAGGACGATGCGTCCGGCCACCGGTTTCCTGGCGGCGCTGAACGGCGTGCGCTCCGCCTCGCGGAGCCAGCCGCCGGGGCAACCAAAGGCGGACGGCGCTTCCGACAGCCGCGCCACCGCGAAATCGCGGCTGATGGCGGCGGTGGAGGAGCGGCGCGAGAGCGACCAGGGCGCGCGGCTCCATTCCGGCGGGCTGCCATCGGACAGCGACTGACAGAGATGAGGATGATCAGGGAATGACAGCGTTCAGGGTCGGGGATCAGGTGACGATCCACAACAGCCAGACCGGCCCGGAGAGGATCGCCACGGTCGACGCCTTCACCGAGGGCAACCGCTGCATGGTGCTGTCCGACGGCACCAAGTGGCGGGCGGACGGCCAGCGCCAGTGGCGCGTCGGCAGCGGCTACTACAAGGGGCCGGTGGTCGAGCGGACACGGCCCGGCGACGTCGACATCGTGACCCGGCGCCGCGCCATCGGCGTGATCCGCAAGTTCGCCCAGGACCTGAACATGGACAGCCCCCTGGACGCGGCGGCGCTGACCCGCATCGTCGAGCGGATCCAGGCGGAACAGGCCGCCGCCCCCAAGCCCGCAGCGTCCGAGGACTGAGCTTTCGAAGCCGCCGGCCCCTTCCTTCGCGGGAGGGACGGGGGCTCCGTGCGTGTTGCGTTGATGTGCGAATGCGTATCATTATCATGGTATGCAGCCGTGAACCGGCCAAGCAACCGCATTCGGGCTGAACTCACATGACGGTCAAGAGGAAGGACGGAACGCCGCATCCGAAACCGGAAGCGTCCGCTCAGGGCAAGGCGGTTCCCCGCGACCAGGACAATCGGCTGTCCCGCGGCCGTCTGATCGTCGCGCTGGACGCGCTGCTGTCGAACCGGAACGTCACGCTGGCCGCCCGCAACCTCGGTCTGCAGACATCGGCGCTCAGCCGGCTCCTGGGGCAGATGCGCGAGGCGTTCGGCGATCCCCTGTTCATCCGCTCCGGCCGCGGCCTGGTGCCCACCCCCTTCGCCGAAGCGTTGCGCCCGCGCGTCCAGGCGATGGCCCGCGGGATCGACGCTCTGTTCGAACCGGCGGCGGAACCCCCCGCGCGCGATGAAACCTTCGATTCCCGCTGGAACGTGCCGACCGGCATCGACGTACCGCCGCTCCGGGTCCGGCCCGCCGGCCTGCTGGAGGGGCAGCCGTCCCCGGCGCAGATCGACGCCAAGTTGGAAAACATCGCGCCGGACGCCCCCGCACAGGACCGACTGGCCCGCCACATCGGCGTGCTGGGCGTCGCCGGAGGCGGTCATGGGCGCCCGCTGACCGCCGAGGAGGCGGAGGAGGCGATGGCCGTCATCCTTGCGGGCGAGGCCGATCCGGTCCAAGTCGGCGCGCTTCTCGGCATGATGCGGATGCGCGGCTCGACCGCGCCGGAACTGGCCGGGATGGTGCGGGCGATGCGGGCGCACGTCGCCGCCGGGCTGGGCCGGACGATCCAGGCGGACATCGACTGGCCCTGCTTCACCTCGCCCAACTACCACAACCCGCCCTGGTTCTTCCACGCGGCGCGGCTGGTCGCCCAGGCGGGTCACCGGGTGCTGCTGCACGGCGGCACGGGTTGCAGCGCGGCCTCCGGCCGCTACGAGTTCATCGCGCCCACCGTGGGGATTCCGGTCTGCACCACCGCGCGGGAGATCGCGGCGGCGCTGGCGGCGCAGCGGATCGCCTACGCCCCGCTCGCCGCCCTGTCCCCGCAGATCTACCGGCTGATCGGGCTGCACCGGCTGACCCAAACCCGCTCCGCCGTGTTCGAGGCGGTGCATCTGCTGAAGCCGGCCAAGGCCAAGACCTCCCTGCTGGGCGCGGCGAAGCCGACCTACCGGGAATTGCACCGCGACGCCGCCCGCATCCTCGGCTGGAAGCACATGGCCGTGCTGGGCAGCGTGCGCGACGTCGCCCAGTTCACGCCCTTCCGACCCTCCTCCATCCACCGTCTGGTCGATGGCGAGGCGGAAGACCTCATCCTGCCCGCCTGCATGGACGAGCCGCCGCCGACGCCGCGCCCGCGCGGCACCAGCCTGGAATATTGGCAGGGGGTGTGGACCGGTGCCGTGCGCGACGCGCGGGCCGAGCGGATCATCGTCGGCACCGCGGCCTTCGCCCTGTTCGCCCTTCCCGGCGCCACCGGACCGGCCTTCGCCGACGCCCTGCGGCGTGCCGAACAGCTCTGGAAGGCCCGTCTCGGGCAGGGTGCGGCGGCGCTCCGGAGTCCGACCTGACGAACAAACGACGTCCGCCCTGGGGCGTCTCCGTACATTGAGAATAATTCTTATTATCGTTGTTGCCGCTCTGCAACAGTACGGCCTCGTACACCCCCACGCGGTTCTCAGAAAACGCTTGAGAAGACATTTTAAATCGTTGTGACACATATGAAAAATGGGTGTCGGCCCTTGGCGGTGCAAACCGCCGGAGAGCCTGTCACGGGCCGCCGTCAAACGGCATATCCCTGCATGCGATGAGGCTGAATGACGGCAATTTTGCAATTTAGAATTATTCTGAATGATCGCCGTTGAAGGGAGCGCCTCCCCGATTGGTAGATAGCCGCCGCTGATCGGCGCATCCGCCACGACGACTTTTCGGGAGAGCCTCATGTTGCAATCGAATGTTCCCGACCGCCTCCGACCCATCATCGCCGGCGCCGCCGCGACGGCGGGGCTGGCGATGTCCTTTTCCACCCTGGCGACGGTGGCCGAGGCGCAGACGGCCGGAACGGGGACCGGAACCGGCGCCGCGCCGGGCACCGCGGCCGGTGACGCCACGATCCTCGACCCGGTGCGGGTCGGCGCCGACCGTCCGGCCGACACGGGGAATGTGAACGCCAAGCCCACCGGCATCTCCCGCCTGCCCGACACCGTCAAGGACACGCCCCGCGTCGTCAACGTCGTCCCGGAAGAGATCATCGAGCAGCAGCGCGCCACGACGCTGGAACAGGTTCTGCGCAACGTCCCCGGCATCACCATCTCCACCGGCGAAGGCAACGGCGGCCAGAACGGCGACCAGTTCCGCATCCGTGGCCTGACCGCCCGCGGCGACATCTACACCGACGGCCTGAAGGACTTCGGCGTCTACACCCACGACGTCTTCAACACCGAGACGGTGCAGGTCTTCAAGGGCCCGTCGGGCAACGGCTTCGGCGTCGGCAACTCCGGCGGCGTCATCAACCAGGGCACCAAGAAGGCCGGGCTGGACAAGCGCTACAAGGTCGAGCAGTCGGTCGGCTCCGGCCCCACCTACCGCACCACGGTGGACGTGAACCAGCCGATCAACGAGACGACGGCGCTGCGCATCAACGGCCTGTACCACGACCAGGACGTCGCCGACCGCGACGAGGTCGAGGCCAAGCGCAAGGGCATCGCCGCCGACCTCGGCGTGGGGCTGGGCACCCCGACGACCTGGCACCTGAACTACTCCTACCTGAAGGGCGAGAAGGTCCCGGATATGGGCGTGCCCATGATCCGTGGCCGTGACGGCACGTTCCGTCCGGCGCCCGAGTTCGGCCTCGACCGCTCCACCTCCTACGTCCGCAACCATGACCGCGACGACACCGACAACCACGTCGTGACCTCGACCCTGGCCCACGAGGTCGGCAAGTCCCTGTCCTTCTACAACGACAGCCGTTACAGCCATTACAAGCGCGACTTCGCCGCCACCACTCCCGGCGCGCCGACCGCGCCCAACACCACGCTCTTCCTGAACGGCGGCAACCCGGTGATCGGCTACGGCGCCGGCGGCGGCCTGGCCTTCAAGCAGAAGGGCTGGGGCGTCCAGAACGTCGCCGGAGCGAAGGCGGAGGGCAATTTCCTCGGCCTCTACCACAAGGTGAACGGCGGGCTGGACCTCAGCTACCAGAAGGACGAGCGGCGCGGCGGCAGCTGGGTCAACCGCACCAACACCCAGACCATCCGCAACCCCAGCCACAACTACCCGGCCAACGCCTTCCTCACCTACCCGGCGACCGGCGTGCGTGAATCGAGCGTTGCCAACACCGGCCTGTTCATCACCGACCGCGTGTGGCTGTTCGAGCAGCTTTCGGTGCAGGGCGGCCTGCGCTGGGATTACTTCCGCAGCACCTTCCGGGCCGCCGACCCGGCGGTGGCGGGCGGCAGCGCCAGCACCCGCACGCTCAGCCCGTCGGCCAGCCTGATCTACGAGCCGACCAAGGACGCGTCGCTGTATGTCTCCTACGCGCGCTCCAACAAGCCGATCGGCGTGGACATCGCCGCGCAGCTCACCAACGGCTCGGCGGAGAATCCGCGCGACGGGCGTGACTTCGATCCGGAAAAGACCGACCTGTACGAGATCGGCGGCAAGGCCGACTTCTTCGGCGGGCGGCTGGGCGTGAACGGCGCGCTGTTCCAGATCGAGAAGGGCAACACCTACTCGGTCGATCCGGCCACCGGCACGGTCACCGACGGCTTCTCCGAGGCCGGTCTCGGCACCCGCATCCGCGGCTTCGAGGCCGGGGTGAGCGGCAAGGTGGTCGAGGGCTGGAGCGTCTACGCCAGCTACGCCTACCTCGACGGCGAGGTGCGGGAGTCGCGCACCAACCCGGCGGTCGTCGGCAACGAGGCTCCGAACGTGCCGAAGCACAACGCCAGCCTGTGGTCGACCTACGAGTTCGCCCCCGGCGTCGTGCCCGGCAAGGTCATGGTCGGCGGCGGCATCCAGTACGCCTCGGAATACTGGGCCGACAGCGCCAACACGGGCCGCGTGCCGGAGACGGTCTCGCTGGACAGCGTGGTGTCCTACGAGATCAACAACCTGTCCCTG
The DNA here is from genome assembly GCF_013340925.1 of Azospirillum formosense. Lineage (GTDB taxonomy): Bacteria > Pseudomonadota > Alphaproteobacteria > Azospirillales > Azospirillaceae > Azospirillum > Azospirillum formosense. Next base: position 11,197 of record NZ_WHOR01000105.1, on the reverse strand, counting down.
GCCCTCAACGCCTACAACCTGACCGACCACCGCAACTACGCCTCGGCCTTCAACGCCTCGCGCGCGGTGCCGGCTTCGGGCCGCACCTTCATGCTGACCGCCGGCGTCACCTTCTGATCCCGGCCAGGCCGGACCTGTTCCCGGACCATCCTCCGGGAGCCGGTCCGGCCTTACTTCTTCTGCAAAAGGATTCCTCCCCGTGCTTCTGCAAATCCCCGACGTTCTGACCGCCGACGAGGTCGCCCACTGCCGCGCGGTGCTGGAGGCGTCGCCCTGGGTCGACGGCCGCGTCACCGCGGGCTCCCAGGCGGTGCTGGCCAAGAACAACCTGCAGATCCCGGAGGAGAGCGACACCGCCCGCGAGCTGGGCGTGGTCATCCTGAAGGCGCTGGGCCGCAACCCGGCCTTCAACTCCGCGGCCCTGCCACTGCGCGTCCTGCCGCCCATGTTCAACCGCTACGACCTGGGCATGACCTACGGCAACCATGTGGACAACGCCATCCGGGCCATTCCGGGCACCGGCGGCATGCGCCTGCGGGCCGACGTCTCCACCACGATCTTCCTCAGCGATCCCGGCGAGTATGACGGCGGCGATCTGGTCGTCGAGGACACCTACGGCACCAAGGGCGTGAAGCTGCCGGCGGGGCACGCGGTGGTCTACCCGTCCAGCAGCCTGCACCGGGTGACCCCGGTGACGCGCGGCTCGCGCTGGGCCTCCTTCTTCTTCACGCAGTCGCTGGTCAAGGACGACGGGCTGCGGGCCATGCTCTACGACCTCGACGTCGCGATCATCGACCTGCGCCGGGAGCTGGGCGACCAGCACCCGTCCGTGCTGGCCCTGGTGAACCACTATCACAACCTGCTGCGGCGCTGGGCGGAGGTGTGATGGACGGTATTGCGGCTGCCCATTCCACGGAAGGGCCGGGCATCATCGACGTGCAGCTCGCCCTGGGGCAGCAATGCCTCGACCGCGGCGGGGCAGCGCAGGCGCAGGCGGTGGAGTGGTTCCGCATCGCCGCCCGCAGCGGCGACGCCCGCGCCGTCAACATGCTGGGGCGCTGCCACGAGCACGGCTGGGGCGTGCCCGCCGATCCCGTACAGGCCGCCGCCCATTACCGCCGCGCCGCCGAGCTGGGCGATGCGTGGGCGCTGTTCAATCTGGCCGACCTGCATTGCCGCGGCCTGGGTGTTCCGGCGGACGACGCCGAGGCCTACCGGCTCTACGCCGCCGCGGCCCGCCGGGGCAACGTGAAGGCGCTGAACATGTTGGGCCTGTTCCACGAGGCCGGGCGCGCGGTGGCCGAGGACGGGGCGGGCGCCCGCCAACTCTTCCAGGCCGCCGCCGAGGGCGGGGACTGCTGGGGCCGCTTCAACCACGCCCGCCTGCTGCTCCAGGACGGGCGGATGGAGGAGGCGCTGGCGTGGTTCGCGCGGGCGCTGGACACCGGCTTCCCCGACTTTTACCGCGGCATGGCCGCCGCTTTGGCCGACCAGCCCGACCCGCGCCTGCGCGCGTTGGCGTGGCGGGCTGGCGAGTTGGCGGAGGGCCGGTGAAGGGGATGCGCGTGGCGGGACGTCCGGCACAAGCGCAACCCCCTCACCCTAACCCTCTCCCCGGAGGGGAGAGGGGATGTTTCTTGAGGATTCCCGCGATGAGCGTTCCCGCCGACACCGTCTCGCTCCACGACTACGAGCGCCACTTCACGGCGCGCGTCGATGCGGCGACCCGCGCCTACATCGCGGGAACCGGGGCGGACGGCATCACCCGGCAGGCCAACCGCGACGCCTACGACCGGATGCGGCTGATGCCGCGGGCGCTGCGCGACCTGTCGCAGGCCAGCGCGGCGACGACCCTGTTCGGGCAGGCCATGCCCTATCCCATCCTGATCGCGCCCATGGCCTTCCACCGGCTGGTCCATCGCGACGGGGAGCGGGCGACCGCGCAGGCGGCGGGCCTTACCGGCACCTGGATGACCGTCAGCACCCAGTCCAGCGTGACGCTGGAGGAGGTCGCGGCGGCGGCTGGCGGGCCGCTGTGGTTCCAGCTCTACACCCAGCCGCGGCCGGAGGACACGCTGGCCCTGGTGCGGCGGGCGGAGGCCGCCGGCTACCGCGCGCTGGTGCTGACGGTGGACGCGCCGGTCAGCGGCCTGCGCAACATCGAGCAGCGCGCCGGCTTCCGCCTGCCCGAGGGCATCGCCCCGGTCAATCTGGCCGGTCTGGCGCCGGACAGCTTCACCCCGTCGCGGCCGGGCAGCCCGGTCTTCCAGGGCATGCTGCACGCCGCCGCCACCTGGGACACGGTGCGCTGGCTGTGCGCCGAGACGCGGCTGCCGGTGCTGCTGAAGGGGATCATGAACCCCGACGACGTCGACCCCGCTGTCGAGGCGGGGGCGGCGGGCATCATCGTGTCGAACCATGGCGGGCGGACGCTGGACACGCTGCCCGCGGTGGCGGAGGTGCTGCCGCTGGTCGCCGCCCGCGCGGCGGGCCGCCTGCCCATCCTGGCCGACGGCGGCATCCGGCGCGGCACCGACATCCTGAAGGCGCTGGCGCTGGGCGCCGACGCGGTGCTGGTGGGCCAGCCGGTGCTGCACGCCCTGGCGGTCGGCGGCATGGCGGGCGTCGCGCACATGCTGACCATCCTGCAGACCGAGCTGGAGGTCGCCATGGCGCTGAGCGGGCGGGCGCGGCTGGCCGACATCGACCGTTCGGTGATCTTCGACCCGCCGCGCTTCTAAAAGACTCTATTGGTAGTACAGCGCGATGCGCTGGCCGGCGTTCTCCATCACCTGGGCCTCGACGCCGTAGACGTCGCGGATCACCTCGGGCGTGATGATGACCTCCGGCGGCCCCTGGTGCACCACCCGGCCGTCGCGCATCGCGACGATGCGGTCGGAGTAGCAGGAGGCGAAGTTGATGTCGTGCAGCACCAGCACGATGGTCTTGCCGAACGCGTCGGCGGTGCGGCGGAACAGCTTCATCATCGCCACGGCGTGCTTGACGTCGAGGTTGTTCAGCGGCTCGTCGAGCAGGATGTATTCGGTGTCCTGGCACAGCACCATGGCGATGAAGGCGCGCTGGCGCTGGCCGCCCGACAGCTCGTCCAGGAATCGGCCGGCCAGCGGCTCCAGGTCCAGATAGCGCAGCGCGTTGCGGATGTGCCCGCGGTCGGCGTCGGTCAGGCGTCCCTTGCTGTGCGGGTAGCGGCCGAAGGCGACGAGGTCCTCCACCGTCAGGCGGGACATGATCTGGTTGTCCTGGCGCAGAATGGACAGGCGGCGGGCCAGCACCTCGCCCGGCGTGGTGGTCACGTCCAGCCCGTCGATCTCCACCGTGCCCGAGGACATCGGCAGCAGGCGGCTGATGATCGACAGCAGCGTCGATTTGCCCGCCCCGTTCGCCCCGATCAGCGAGATCACCCCGCCCGCGGGCAGGGACAGGGACACCCCGTCGACGACGACGGTGCCGTTGTAGCTCTTCGTGATGTTCTTGACGTCGATCATCGGGCCGAACCCCGCACCAGGATGAACAGGAAGGCGAGACCGCCCACGAACTCGATGACGATGCTGAGCGCCGCGTTGTAGCCGAACACCCGCTCCAGCACGAGCTGGCCGGCGACCAGCGTCAGCACGGCGAGCAGCACCGCGGCCGGCAGGATCAGCGCGTGCCGGTGCGAGCGGACCACCAGATAGGCGAGGTTGGCGACCAGCAGCCCGAAGAAGGTGATCGGCCCGACCAGGGCCGTGGACACCGACACCAGGATGGACACCATCACCAGCACGGCCATCACCGCGCGCCGGTGCTCCACGCCGAGGTTGATCGCGGCGTCGCGCCCCAGCGCCAGCACGTCGAAGGTGCGCCGCCACCGCCAGCCGACCAGCGACACCGCCAGCACGACCAGCGCCGACACGGTCAGCAGCTCGACATCCACCCGGTTGAAGTTGGCGAACAGCCGGTCCTGCACGGTCAGGAACGCGTTGGGGTCGAGAATGCGCTGAAGGAAGCTGGTCAGGCTGCGGAACAGCACGCCGAAGACGATGCCGACGAGGAGCAGCAGATGCAGGCTGCGCCGGTTGTCGCCGCGGCCCGCGCCGTTGAACAGCCACCAGTAGAGCAGGCCGGAGAAGACGACCATCGACGCTACCTCGATGCCGAAGCGCAGGCGCGGGTCGAGCGTCGCGACAAGGCCGCTGCCGAACTGGAACACCAGCCCAGTCTGGATCAGCCGGTAGAGATGGTCGAAGCCCATCACCGAGGGGGTGAGGATGCGGTTGTTGGTGATCGTCTGGAACAGGACGGTCGACACGGCGACGGCGTAGCCGACCAGCACCATCGCGGCGACCTTGGTGCCGCGGAAGGCCAGGATGAAGTCCCACTTGCCGCGCGCGCCCAGCGTCATGAACAGCGCGATCGACAGCAGGGTCAGCGCCGACAGGCCGCCCAGGACGACCATCGGCGAGAGGATGCGGCGGTCAGCCGGCATGGCCGTTCCTCCGCAGCAGGAGATAGAGGAACAGGGCGCTGCCGATGACCCCCATCATCGTTCCGATCGGGATCTCGTAGGGATGGATCACCAGCCGCCCGGCGATGTCGCAGGCCAGCACCAGCCCGGCGCCCATCAGCGCGACCCAGGGCAGGGACCCGCGCATGTTGTCGCCGCGCACGAGGCTGACGACGTTGGGAACGATCAGCCCCAGGAAGGGGATCATGCCGCAGGTGGCGATCACCGCCGCGGTGGTCATCGACACGATTACCAGCCCCAGCGCCATCACCTTGTGGTGGTCGATGCCCAGGTTGGTGGCGACGTCCCGCCCCATCCCGGCCACGGTGAAGCGGTCCGCCGCCAGATAGGCGACGCCGGTCAGGGCGGCGCTCAGCCACAGCAGCTCGTAGCGGCCGAGCAGGATGGCGGAAAAATCCCCGGTCTCCCAGCCGCGCACCGACTGGATCAGGTCCTGGCGGTAGGCGATGAACTCCGTCATCGCCGTGATGACCCCGCCCAGCATGATGCCGACCAGCGGCACCACCAGCGGCGAGCGCAGCGGCACCTGCCGCAGGATCGCCAGGAACAGCCCCGTCCCCGCCAGCGCGCACAGGCTGGCGACGGCCATGCGCCCGAACACCGGCATCTCCGGCGCCAGCAGCGAGACCATCATCATGCCGAAGATGGCCGATTCCGCGGTCCCGGCGGTGGAGGGCTCGACGAAGCGGTTGCGCACCAGCATCTGGAGGAGCAGGCCCGACACCGCCATGGCGGCGCCGGCCAGGATCAGGGCCAGCGTCCGGGGCAGCCGGCTGACCAGAAGGACCTGGGTGGCCTGGTCCGTGGCCCCGCCGAACAGCGTCGCGAGGCTCACGTCGCTGACGCCGACGAACAGGCTCCACACGGCCAGCAGGCCGATGCCCAATGTGGCCAGCGGGAGCGTGGCGATTGGCAGGGTCTTCACGGGTCAGGACTTCCTGGACAGCGCCGCCAGGAGATCGTCCACGTCCTGCTGGAGCGCCGACAGCCCGCCGCCGACGATGTACCAGTTGCCACCGTTCAGATAGACGACCTGATTCTTCTGCCAGGCGGTGGTGCGGCGGACGATGTCGTTGTCGAGGAACTGCCGGGCCGGCTTGCCGTCCTGCCCGATGGCGGCGTCGCGGTCGATCACGAACAGCCAGTCGGGGTTGGTTTCCAGGATGAACTCGAAGGAGATGGCCTGCCCGTGGTTGGCGACCTTCAGGCCGGGGGCGGCGGGCTGGATGCCGAACTCCGAGTGCAGGATGCCGAAGCGCGACCCCGGCCCGTAGGCGCTCATCTTGCCGCCGGTGGTCAGGACCAGCAGGCCCTTGCCGGCGTTGCCCGCCACCGCCTTCAGCTCGGCGATGGAGGCGCGCAGCCGGTCCAGCCTCTGCTTGACCTCGGCGGTCTTGCCGAAGATGCGCCCCAGCGTCTCGGCGTTGGCGATGGAGCTGGCCAGGAAGTCGGTCTGGTCGGTCGTCATGTCGAGCGTCGGCGCGATGCGCGACAGCTCGGCGTATTTCGGGGCCGACCGGCCGCCGGCGATGATCAGGCCGGGCTCGGCGGCGTTCACCGCCTCGTAGTCCGGTTCGAACAGCGTGCCGATCTTCGCGTAGGACGGCCCGTCGTACTTGGCGAGGTGCGGCGGCTTCAGCCCCGTGGGCACCCCGGCGATCGCCACGCCCAGCGCGTCCAGCGTGTCCAGCGAGGTCATGTCGAAGACCAGGACGGGGTCGAGCTTGGCGGGAAGCCGGGTCTCGCCCTGCGCGTGCCGCACCGTCATGTCCTGGGCGTGGCCGGGAACGGGCGCCAGGGCGGCGAGGCCGATAGCCGCCGCAGTCATCGCGAGGGCGTGGCGTCGGGTCAGCTTCATCCTTGACTCTCCTTCAACTTCGCCGGGACGGCCTGTGCCGGAAGGGCGGGCGCACTGTGGTCCCGATTGCCGCGGATCGTCAATGCGAATTGTTCGCATTCGCAGTATGTTGGCCGAGCGTGGCTGAGGATTCCCGCTTTCCCTCTCCCGTCCTGGGAGAGGGAAAAACCGCCAGGGCAGGGCTTGTGTTTCGACATGTCGCGATATATCTTTGACCTATCGAAACACAGTGGAGCCCCTGTCATGAGGTTTTTCCCGAATCCCTTTTGCGGCCGGATGCGCCGCCATCATCCCGGCCCGCACGGTGATGGACCCCATGGCGGCGGTCCCCGGCACGGCGGCGGCCGTCACGCCGCGGAGGGCGGCTGGGGTCATGAGCGGCGTGGCGGCCGCGGCGGCCGCCGCGGCGTCTTCGAGGCGTCGGAACTGCGACTGGTTCTTCTGAAGCTGATCGCCGACGAGCCGCGGCACGGCTACGACCTGATCCGCGCCGTCGAGGAGCTGACCGGCGGCGGCTATGTGCCCAGCCCCGGCGTGATCTACCCGACCCTGTCGCTGCTGGAGGAGATGGGCCACATCGCCAAGGCCGACGCCGAGGGCGCGCGCAAGCCCTTCGCCGTGACCCCGGACGGCACCGCCCAGCTCGCCCAGGACAAGGACACCGTCGACGCCCTGTTCGCCCGCCTCGCCGCCCTGGCGACCCGGCGGGCCCACACCGACGGCGCCCCGATCCGCCGCGCCATGGAAAATCTGAAGGCCGTGCTGATGCACCGGCTGGGGCGTGAGGGCGTCGATGCGGACACGGTGCACGCCGCTGTTTCCATCCTCGACGAGGCGGCCCAGCGCATCGAACGTCTTCCCTGAACCACCGTTGCCAAACAGAAGGATGATCATGAGACAGGCCAGCAGCGTCCGCGTCCCGACCCCGAACGGCAGCCGTTATCTTCAACAGCTCTGCAAGCACTGGGCGCACAATCTGACGGTGGAGTACACGCCGGAGGCCGGGAGCGTCGTCTTCCCGCACAACGCCCGCGGCGCCGACTGGCCGGGCGACGCCACCCTGACGCTCCAGGCCCGGCCGGACGCGCTGGACTGCCGGCTGGACGCCAGCTCCGCCGAGCATCTGTCCGCCCTCAAGGGCGCGCTGGAACGCCACCTCGACCGCTTCGCCTTCCGCGAGGTTCCGCTGTCCTATCCCTGGCAGGACGAGGCCGCCTGAACCGGTTGTCCCTTTTTCCCTTGTTGCAACAGGTGTTTTTTTATCACCGGAATGTTGCCCGGCATCCATGGATATGCCTTGAACTCCCCGGCCCGAATACGGAAGAACCATCCTGAAGGAACAGGGATGGCAGGAGGGGGTAACCATGCCGAATCGCGGCAATGGTGGGATGGGGCGTTTTTCCGGCTGGCGTAGCGTCCTGGCCGCCTGCGCCGTCGCGGCGCTCGGCGTATTCGCGCCGGCCGCGTCGGCGGCGGAGCTGTCGATCGTCTTCACCTCGACGATGGCCGACATCGAGCCGGTGGAGGGCGAGGGCGGGCTCGCCAACCTCGCCACGCTGCTGCGCACCAAGCGGGCGGAGGGCAACACCCTGTTCCTGCACGGCGGCGCGTCGCTGACCGCGGGCGTCCTGTCCACCTTCGACCGCGGCGCCCACATGATCGACCTGCTGAATGAGCTTCAGCCCGACATGATGGCGGTGACCAAGCGCGACCTCGGCTTCGGCAAGGACGAGCTGACCCTGCGCAGCTACGAGGCACGCTTCCCCTTCGTCAGTGCCACCACCATCGACCGCAACACCGGCAAGGTGATGGAAGGGCTGGAGCCGTCGGCGCTGCTCGACACGCCGGTGGGCAAAGTCGGCGTGGTCTCGGCGATCTCGCCGGAACTGACCGTCCAGTACATCGTGCCGGACATCGAGGTGCGCCCGCCCGCCACGATCGCGGCGGAGGCGCGCGCGCTGCGCGCCCAGGGCGCCGACTATGTGGTCGCCATCCTGGACAACGCCCCGGAGGCGGTGGAGGCGCTGCGCGGCGAGCCCGCCATCGACGCGCTGCTCCAGCTCTCCGCCACCGGCAAGGACGTGCTGGAGGCCGATAAAGGCAAGCTCTTCGGAGTCCACGTCAACGTGAAGGGATCGGCCTTCGTCCTGCGGCTGGACGGCGATGGCAAGGCGCCGCCCGCGCTGGCCGGTGCCGACATCGTGCCGCTGGCCGGACTGCCGCCGGACCCGGCGATGGAAAAGCGGGTCGGCGTCTATCTGGCCCGGCTGTCGGAGCTGCTGGACATCAACATCGGGACGACGGCGACCCCGCTCGACACCCGTCGCGCCGCCGTGCGCACCGCTGAGAACGCCTTCGCCTCGCTGATCGCCGACGCCATGCGCGGCCATTTCAACACCGACGTGGCCTTCATCAACGGCGGCAACATCCGCGGCAACCGCCAGTACGAGGCGGGGACCGTGCTGACCCGCCGCGACATCCAGCGCGAACTGCCCTTCCGCGACACCATCATCGCCGTGACCCTGCCCGGCAAGGCCCTGCGCGACGCGCTGGAGGTCAGCGCCGCCGGGGTGGACAACCAGAAGGGCAGCTTCCTCCACCCGTCCAACATGGCGGTGGTCTACGACCTGAAGCAACCGGCGGGCGGGCGCGTCGTCTCCGTCACGGTGGGCGGCAAGCCGCTCGACCCGGACGCCCGCTATTCGGTGGCCCTGCCCACCTATCTGGCCCAGGGCGGCGACGGCTACGGCATGCTGAAGTCGCCCGGCGCCGGCGGGGCCGGGGCCGGGGCCGGCGGCAAGCTGCTGTGGGAGATCATGGCCCAGCACCTGACCGACCGGGGGACGGTGTCGCCCCGCATCGACGGCCGCATCACCGAGCGTTGATGACCACGGAACCAGCCTCGACCGCGCCGGTCCCGCGCGCGCCCTTCCGGGGCGGCGTCGGGCGGCGCGTCGGGCTGGGCCTGCTGGTCATGGTGGGCGTGCTGCTCGGCGTGTCAGGTGCGGCGCTCTACGATCTGGCGCAATTCCGGCACGCCCTGTCGGACCTGTCCAACGGGGCGCTGCCGCGCATCACCACCGGGGCGGTGCTGAACGGCGGCCTGCAGCAGGTGCTGTCGCAGGCGACCCGGCTGGGCGGGGCCACCAGCCACCCCGAGCGGCGGGTCACGCTGGCCGAACTGACCGCCAACCTGACGGCGGTCACCCGGTCGGCCCAGGCCCTGTCCGACATCGAGGGCGGCGCGACGCTGGCCGGCGTGCTGGGGACGCTCGTCCCGACGGTGGCGGACCTCGACCGGCTGGTCGCCGAGCGCATCGACGCGGCGGCGCGCTCCGACGACGCGCTGGACGAGACCCGCCGCCTGTCGGCGGAGGCCGGCGCTCTGGTCGCCGCCGTGCTGCCGACCCTGCCGCCGGACCGGCTGGGGCCGCTGACCGCCTGGACCAACACGGTCAACCGCGTGCTGAACGAGAGCACCCACGCCGGCAACAGCCGGTTCCAGCGCGAGATCGCGCGTGCCCAGCGGGACGCGGCGGCCGCGCTGTCGGCCCTGCCGGCGCTGCACGCCGGGCTGCCGCCGGAGCAGGCGGAGCGCTTCGCCGCCCTGCACCGGCGGCTGGAGACGGCGCTGCTCGGCCCCACCGGCCTGCTGCCCAGCCTGATGGAGCGGCAGGCGGCCATCGCCCGCAGCAAGGCGCTGACCAACCAGGTGCTGGTGATGGTCGAGGAGGTCGTGAAGATCGCCCATGCGCTGTTCGAACGGATCAACGCGGCGGCGGCGGACGAGGCGGACGGGCTGTCGGAACTGGCCGCGACGCAGAACCGCATCCTGGTCGGGCTGGGGGCGCTGGGCTTCCTGGTGGCGCTGGGTGTGTATCTGTACCTGCGCCGCTTCCTGACCCTGCGTCTGGTCCGGCTGAACGACGCGGTGCTCGACCGGGTGGAGGGGCGGGAGACGCCGCTGCCCGACGGCGGCACCGACGAGATCGCCACCATCTCCCGCTCGATCCGCCACTTCCTCGACGAGATCGCGCGCCGCCAGCAGCAGGTGGAGGAGGCCCGCCACCGCGCCGAGGAGGCGTCGCGCGCCAAGGGCGATTTCCTGGCGAACATGAGCCACGAGATCCGCACGCCGATGAACGCCATCCTCGGCCTCAGCCACCTCGCCCTGCGCGCCGGGCCGCCGCCGCGCCAGCGCGGCTACCTGACCCGCATCCGCGCCTCGGCCACGGCGCTGCTCGGCATCATCAACGACATCCTCGACGTCTCGAAGATCGAGGCGGGCATGCTGACGCTGGAGCGCGTGCCCTTCGACCTGTCGGCCGTGCTCGACATGGTGGCCGGCACCGCCGCCCTGTCCGCCGAGGAGAAGGGGCTGGCTTTGCGGCTGGAAATCGCCCCGGACGTGCCCACCGCCCTGCTGGGCGACCCGTTGCGGCTGGGGCAGGTGCTCCTCAATCTCGTCAACAACGCGGTGAAGTTCACCGAGAGCGGCAGCGTGGTCCTCGGCGTGACCGCCGCGGAGCGGACGGCGGGGGAGACAGAGGCCGAGCTGCGCTTCGCCGTGCGCGACACCGGCATCGGCATGACGGCGGAGCAGGTCGCCCGCCTGTTCCAGCCCTTCGCCCAGGCCGACAGCTCGACCACCCGCCGCTACGGCGGGGCCGGGGGGGGGGGGGGGGTCAGCCGGCGGGCGGGCGGCATGATGGGGGGCGGGGCTGTTGGGGGGAGGGGCCCCGGGCGGGGCAGCACCCCTCCCCCTACGGTCGCGGGCGGCGGGCGGGGAGGAGCCCCGGACGCGGGTTCCATTT
>NZ_WHOR01000104.1:0-19040 GCF_013340925.1 Azospirillum formosense | reverse complement strand
ACGCAGCGATGGGAAGGGCGAATGACATTATATTGTTGTTTGAGAGGTATGAAGGGCCCCGGAGAACTCCAGAGGGTAGATCGTCGGAAGCGTCGGAGGTGGAGAAGACACGGGGGGAGGGGATGCCGGAAGATAGGGCAGGAGGGAACGAGTGCCTAGCCAACGCGGCGCGGCTGCGGGATTTTGTCCGGTTGAGGGCGCGGTGTCGCCGGCCCATACTGGTCTTTCCAAGCAGCCCGAAACGGAGGGCAGGCCATGTCCATCCTGAGATTCGAAGCGGTCCTGCAGACCGACCGGACCGCCGCTCTGATGGCGGCGGCCGACGGCATCACCGGCAACGGCGGCTGGATCGTCGACCACACGCTCTTCCCCGACGTGATGGCGGTCATCGCCTTCTGCATCCCCGCCAACCGGACGACGGCGCTGGGCGACGCGCTGGCCGCCGCCGGCATCCAGCTCAGCCCATCCCTGCCGCCCTCCCTTCCGGGGACCGGCGAGGCGACGGAGCGGGAGTTGCAGGGGCAGTTGACCCTGACCTTCGCCAAGGGCACCGGCGATCTGCGCCACGAGGTTCCGGCCTTCGAATGACCGGCGCGCTCCGTCCGGGGCCGCGCTCCCCTCTGGCGCGCCACTCCCAAGATTGGTAGTAGAACCCGCATGAGCGACCTTGCCCGTCACATCGACTCCCTGTCCCGCGCCAGCGTGCTGTGCGTCGGCGACGTCATGCTCGACCGTTTCATCTACGGGTCGGTCGACCGCGTGTCTCCCGAAGCGCCGATCCCCGTGCTGCGGATCGAGCGCGAGACGGCCATGCTCGGCGGCGCCGGCAACGTGGCCGCCAACGTCATGGCGCTGGGCGCCGGCTGCCGCTTCGTGTCGGTGGTGGGCGAGGACGCGGCGGGGCTGGAACTGGTCCGCCTCGTGGCGAAGGAGACGGGCGACGGCGGCGGGCTGGTGGCCGAGCCGGGGCGCCAGACCACCGTCAAGACGCGCTTCATCGGCGGGCGCCAGCAGCTTCTGCGCGCCGACGCCGAGACCATCGCCGCCATCGGGTCGGAGGAGGAGGTGATGGTCGCCGCCCGCACCGGCCTGCTGACGGTGGGCGCGGTGATCCTGTCCGACTACGGCAAGGGCGTGCTGACCGACGCTCTGGTCGCGCAGCTCATCCGGGCGGCGCGGGAGGCCGGGCTGCCGGTGGTGGTCGATCCCAAGGGCGACGATTTCGGACGCTACCGCGGGGCCAGCGTGATCACGCCCAACCGCAAGGAGCTGATCCAGGCGACGGGGATGCCCGCCGACAGCGACGCGGAGGTCGAGGCCGCCTGCGGCTTCCTGCTGGACAGCTGCGGCATCGACGCGGTGGTCGCCACGCGCAGCGAGCGCGGCATGTCCGTGGTGACCCGCAATGGGGCCACCCATCTGCCGGCCAACGCGCGCGAGGTCTTCGACGTGTCGGGCGCCGGCGACACGGTGGTGGCGACCCTGACCTCCGCCCTGTCGGTTGGGGTGGAACTGACCGACGCGGCGCGGCTGGCCAATCTGGCCGCCGGGATCGTGGTGGGGAAGGTCGGCACCGCGGTGGTCCGCGCGCCGGAGCTGCTGTCCGCCCTGCACGAGCAGGAATGGCGCAGCGGCGAGGAGAAGGTCGACACGCTGGAGCAGGCCGTGGAGCGCGCGGCGCGCTGGCGTGCCCGCGGCAAGCGGGTGGGCTTCACCAACGGCTGCTTCGACCTGCTGCACCCCGGCCACATCTCGCTGCTGAACCAGGCCAAGGCGGCCTGCGACGTGCTGGTGGTGGGGCTGAACAGCGACGCCTCGGTGAAGCGGCTGAAGGGCGAGACCCGCCCGGTGCAGACCGAGACGGCGCGGGCGACGGTGCTCGCCTCGCTGGCCTGCGTCGATCTGGTGGTGGTCTTCGGCGAGGACACGCCGGAGGAGCTGATCCGCGCCCTGCGGCCCGACGTGCTGGTGAAGGGGGCGGACTACACCGTCGCCACGGTGGTCGGCGCCGGCTTCGTGCAGAGCTACGGCGGCAAGGTCGTGCTGGCCGACCTCGTGGACGGCCAGAGCACGACCAACACCATCAAGCGCATGCAGCGCTGAATTCGTGGCGCTGACCGCCCCGGCTTGCGGCCGGGGCGTCCACGCCACGCGATCACATCTTCTTCTGGACGCTGTCCGACGAGCGCTCCACGGCGCGGCCGCCCGCCTGCACGTCCTGGCCCATGCCTTCGACGGTGTTGCAGGCGGCGAGGCTGGTGGTCAGGGCGGCACCCAGGGCGGCGAAAAGGACGAGCTTCTTCAGGCTACGCATGGCATTTTCCTCTTGAGGTCGAAAACAATCGGCTGAAAAACGCGAGAAACCCGCCAAAGGTTTCCGAAGCCTCGCCGTGCGGAAGGACAGTTCTCCACACTCAAACGGATAGGGGGAGGGCGCGCATGTTCGAAGGGTTCACCCGCCACCGCATCGCCACCGACGGCGCCGAGATCCATACACTGGTCGGCGGCGAAGGGCCGCCGCTCCTTTTGCTTCATGGGTTTCCGCAGTGCCATGCCCTGTGGAACCGGGTCGCGCCGCGGCTGGCCGAGCGCTTCACCGTGGTGCTGACCGACCTGCGGGGGTACGGCCAATCGTCGAAGCCGCCGGGCGATTCCGCGCACGAGACCTACTGCAAACGCGCCAACGCGCGCGATCAGGTGGCGGTGATGGCCGCGCTTGGTTTCGACCGCTTCCGATTGGCTGGGCACGACCGCGGCGCGCGGGTGGCGCACCGGCTCGTCCTCGACCATCCCGGCCGGGTCGAGCGCGTTGCCTTCCTCGACGTGGTGCCGACGCTGGAGGTCTTCGCCCGCATCGACCAGCGCATGGCGACCGCCTATTATCACTGGTTCTTCCTGATCCAGCCGAACCATCTGGCGGAGCGGCTGATCGGGGCGGACCCCGACTTCTACCTCGGGCAGGTGCTCGGCTCCATCGGCAGCAGCGCCGACATCTTCGAGCCGGAGGCGATGGAGGCCTACCGCACCGCCTTCCGCGACCCCGCCACCGTCCACGCCATGTGCGAGGACTACCGCGCCGCCGCCGGCATCGACCTGGAGCACGACCGCGAGGACCGCGCGGCGGGCCGCAAGGTGGCGTGCCCGGCCCTGTTCCTGTGGGGCCGCAACAGCGCGGTCGGGCGTCTCTACGACGATCCGCTGGGCATCTGGCGCGGCTACGCCCCGGCCATCGAGGGGCATGTGATGCCCGCCGGCCATTTCATCCCGGAGGAGGCGCCGGGGGAGACGGCGCGGGCGCTGCTGGATTTCTTCTCCGGCTGATCCTCACGCCGCGCGTGGCGGAACCGTCCCTTTGCCGAGGCCCGGAGCACCCGCTCCGGTCCGGCATCAAGGAAAGGGACATCGCCATGCGTTGCCAGCAGTTTCTGACCACCGTCCAGGGGTGCGTCGCCAACGGCACCCTCAACGGCCCGCGGGCCGCGGTGCTGGCCCAGAACGCCAACATCCGCGGCGGCTGGGAGGGCTGGCTCCAGGCCGAGATCGCGCACGGCTTCCTGACCGTTGCGGGCAACTGGACCTGCGACCGTGAACGGCCCTATCCGTCCACCAACGCCGCGAATCCCTATCTCACCTACACGACGGTCGGCGGCCCGGTCTGGGGAGCCACCAACAACGCCAACGCCGCCGCCCGCGCCGACTTCTACCTGCGCCGCAACACCGGAGTGGCCGACGACGTCTACATCGAACTGAAGTGCATCCTGCCCGCCCACGCCACGCCCATCCAGGACGCCTGGAACCGCTTCAACGCCGATGTCGTGAAGCAGCAGACCCTGCGCGGCGGCAACCCTGGTCTGAACTACGTCTCGCTCCTGGCGACCTTCGGCACCTTCCAGGCCGCGGACGTGGCGGGACCCAACCCGAACCTCGGCTGGTACTGGGCCGGCGGACGGTCCGCCTACGTGTACGACATGGCCAACAATCAGGTCACCACCCTGGCGAACGTCGCCCAGGCCGGCGCCCCGCGCCTGTTCCTGGTCGCCGTGTCGGTGTGACGCGGGCCGGGTCACCGGTTCCGATGGCGCCTGTTCCGGCATGGGTTCCAGCCGTTCCCATGCCGGTCTCTCAACCCGGCATCCCTCCCCCGGACGAACTGTCCCGTTGCCAGTTGGCCTGAGCGGCGGCATAAATCGGCGCGCGGCCCTCCCCGCTGGACGGGAAGGCTTTTGGCAAACACAAAAATGGCGGAAGGAAAGCCCCCAATGGCTGAAAGCACTTTCGACGTCGTCGTGGTCGGCGGCGGTCCCGGCGGGTATGTCTGCGCGATCCGTGCGGCGCAGCTCGGTTTCAAGGTCGCCTGCGTCGAGAAGCGCAGCGCGCTGGGCGGCACCTGCCTGAATGTGGGCTGCATCCCCTCCAAGGCGCTGCTCGCGGCGTCGGAGAAGTTCGAGGAGGCCAAGCACGGCCTCGCCAAGTTCGGCATCAAGGTCGGCGGCGTCGAGCTGGACCTGCCGGGCATGCTGTCCCACAAGGACAAGGTCGTCAAAGAGAACACCGGCGGCATCGAGTTCCTGTTCAAGAAGAACAAGATCGCCTGGCTGAAGGGTGCCGGCCGCATCACCGCCCCGAACACCGTCGAGGTCGAGGGCATCGGCACCATCACGGCCTCCAAGGCCATCGTCATCGCCACCGGCTCGGAAGTCACCCCGCTGCCGGGCATCGAGATCGACGAGCAGAAGATCGTCTCCTCCACCGGCGCCCTGGAGCTGCCGGAGGTGCCGAAGCGCCTCGTCGTCATCGGCGGCGGCGTGATCGGTCTCGAGCTGGGCTCGGTCTGGGGCCGCCTCGGCGCGCAGGTCACCGTGGTCGAGTTCCTGGACCGCATCCTGCCGACCATGGACGGCGAAGTGTCCAAGCAGATGCAGCGCATCCTGGGCAAGCAGGGCATGACCTTCAAGCTCGGCTCCAAGGTCACCGCCGCCAAGGTCACCAACACCGGTGTCACCCTGTCGGTCGAGCCCGCCGCGGGCGGCACCGCCGAGGAGGTCGAGGCCGACGTCGTGCTGGTCGCCATCGGCCGCCGCGCCTACACCAACGGGCTGGGCCTCGACGCCGTGGGCGTGGAGATGGACAACCGCGGCCGCGTGAAGATCGGCAAGCATTTCGAGACCAACGTGCCGGGCATCTACGCCATCGGTGACGTGGTCGAAGGCCCGATGCTGGCCCACAAGGCCGAGGAGGAGGGCGTGGCGCTCGCCGAGCTGCTGGCCGGCCAGGCGAGCCACGTCAACCACGACCTCGTCCCCGGCGTCGTCTACACCTGGCCGGAAGTGGC
This sequence comes from Azospirillum formosense, assembly GCF_013340925.1. Lineage (GTDB taxonomy): Bacteria > Pseudomonadota > Alphaproteobacteria > Azospirillales > Azospirillaceae > Azospirillum > Azospirillum formosense. The sequence goes on along the minus strand of NZ_WHOR01000104.1, from coordinate 13,708 downwards.
CGCGGTCGGCAAGACCGAGGAGGAGCTGAAGGCCGCGGGCGTCGCCTACAAGGCGGGCAAGTTCCCCTTCACCGCCAACGGCCGCGCCCGCGCCAGCGGCACCACCGACGGCTTCGTGAAGATCCTGGCCGACGCGCGCACCGACAAGGTGCTGGGCGTCCACATGGTCGGCCCGAACGTGTCGGAGATGGTCGGCGAGCTGGGCGTGGCGATGGAGTTCAGCGCCTCCGCCGAGGACATCGCCCGCACCTGCCACGCCCACCCGACCCTGTCGGAAGTGACCAAGGAAGCCGCCCTCGCCGTGGACGGCCGCGCCCTGCACATCTAAGGCGCGTCTCTCTCTCTCTCTCTCTCTCTCTCTCCTCTCCCTCCCCTGCGAAGCGGGGGAGGGTCGGGGAGGGGGCAACGCACCTCCCACCCTCGAACTTTATGGCGTCTTCTTCGCCCGCGGGTGCGCCGAGCGGTACACCTGCATCAGCTGCTCGCTCTCCACGTCCGTGTAGCGCTGCGTCGTCGACAGCGAGGCGTGGCCCAGCAGATCCTGAATCGCCCGCAGATCGCCGCCGTCCGCCAGCAGATGCGTGGCGAAGCTGTGCCGCAGCGCGTGCGGCGTCGCGGTCTCCGGCAACCCCATCAGGCGGCGCAGGTCGCGCATCCGCCGTTGCGCGATGGCCGGGGCGAGCTGCCCGCCGCGCACCCCGACGAACAGCGGCGCGTCCGGACCCTGGCGGTAGGGGCAGGCGTCCATGTAGGCCCGCACCGCCTCGGTCACCGCCGGCAGCACCGGGACGATCCGTTCCTTGTTGCCCTTGCCGGTGACGCGCAGCGTCTCGCCCAGCGGCGCCTCGCGGCGCGTCAGGTTCAGCGCCTCCGAGATGCGCAGGCCGCAGCCGTAGAGCAGGGTGAACAGCGCGCGGTCGCGCTTGCCGACCCACGGCTCGTCCGGCTCCTTCTCCGACTCCTCCAGCAGCCGGTCGGCGTCAAGCACGGTCAGCGGCTTCGGCGCCGGGCGCTTGATGCGCGGGCCGGAGAAGGTGTTGATCGCCGGGTTGTGCAAACGCCCGTCGCGGTCCAGCCAGCGGAAGAGGTTGCGCACCGACGACAGGGCGCGCGACCGGCTGTTGGAGCCGATCCCCTTCATGGCGAGGTGGGACAGCCAGGAGCGGAAGTCGGTGACGGTCAGCGCGGCGAGGTCGTTCATCGACGGCGGCTTGGCCTGATAGCCGGTGATGAACTCCAGGAAGGTCGCGACGTCGCCGACGTAGGCGGTCAGCGTGTGGGGCGAGACGTTGCGCTCGCTCTCCATCCAGCGGCGCCAATGCACCAGCACATCCTGCACGTCGGGCTGGGCGGCGAAGCCGAGGACGGGATTCTGTTTTCCGGTCATGCGTTCCGTGGGGTCAGGCCGGCAGTTCGAGCCAGCCGCGGATCACCCGCTCGACCACGCGGGCAAGGAAGCCGACCAGCTCGGTGCCCTGGCCGCCGTGGAAGCTGTCCGGCTCGCGGCTGCCGAAAGCCAACATGCCGTCCGGAGTCTCGCTGGACACCTGGAGGCGGATCAGGACCTCCGACCGCACCAGCCCGGCGCCGGGGCCGTACAGCTCCGGGTCGCCCTGGATGTCGGCGTTCAGCGCCACGTCGGCTTTGCCCAGCCAGCGGTCGACGGTCCCCGGCGCGACCACCCGCACGCCGGAGGTCTGGACATGCGGGGTGTCCTGGCCGTTCGATTCGACGATCAGGCAGGCGACGTCCAGGTCGAGCAGCACCGCCAGATCGGTGGTGATGGTCTGGATGAGCTGCTCGAAGCTCTGCGCGTCGAGGAGGAACAGCACCGCCGCGTGGATGCGGTTCTGGCTGTTCATGTTGGCGCGCGAGGTGCCGATCAGCTCGCGCTGCTGGTCCTTCAGCAGGCGGACCTCGCCGCGCAGCCGCTCGACCATGTAGGCCTGCAGGTCCACCACCCCGCGCCCGCGGTCCTGCGACGGCGGGGTCAGGTGGTGGACGAGATCGCCGTGATGGACCAGGAAGTCGGGATGGTCCCGCAGGTAGGCGTGCACCTCCTCGGCGGTCGGCGCGTCCTTCCGGTGGGGGGTGTGTCCCGGCTCCCGGCCCATGCTGCCGTCCTCAGAGGATGGACTGGCCGGTCTTCTGCCAATCGGCGACGAACTGGGCGAGGCCCTTGTCGGTCAGCGGATGGTTGAAGAGCTGCTTCAGGACCGACGGCGGGGCGGTGACGACATGGGCGCCCAGGCGGGCGGAGTCGACGATGTGGATCGGGTTGCGGATCGAGGCGACCAGCACCTCGGTCTTGAAGTAATCATAGTTGCTGTAAATCTCCACGATGTCGGCGATCAGGCCCATGCCGTCCTGCCCGATGTCGTCCAGGCGGCCGACGAAGGGCGACACGAAGCTGGCGCCGGCCTTGGCGGCCAGGATCGCCTGCGCCGGGGAGAAGCACAGCGTGACGTTGACCATCGTCCCTTCGGAGGACAGCGCCTTGCAGGTCTTCAGGCCGGCCGGGGTCAGCGGAACCTTGACCGTGACGTTGTCGGCGATCTTGGCAAGCTTCTTCCCTTCCGCCAGCATGGTCTCGAAGTCGGTGGACGCCACCTCGGCGCTGACCGGGCCGTCCACCACATCACAAATTTCGGCCACGAGGTCGAGGAAGCTGCGACCGGTCTTGGCGACGAGGGAGGGGTTGGTGGTAACACCGTCCAGCAGGCCGGTGTCGGCCAGATCGCGGATCTCGGCGATGTCGGCGGTGTCAACGAAGAACTTCATGACCTGGAATCCATGCTTGCTGAGGAAGACCGTGCCCTGTTTCCCGGGATTCTCTGCCCGGCGTCGCGGTCAGGGGGCACTCTAGCCGATGCGTGAAAATTCCGCCAGATCCGGGGCCAAATCCGGGGCCGCTTCCGGAGATTCAGCGCAAGCCCTTCTGCCGGGCACGATGCCGGTGGACGCGGACCCGCGCGTCCGCGTGCTTCTGCCGCTGCCGCTGCGCGAGGCCTACGATTACCGCGTGCCCGCCGGGATGACCCTCGTCCCCGGCGATTACGTGGAGGTTCCGCTGGGACCGCGCCGCGTGCTGGGGGTGGTGTGGGGCGACGGCGCCGGAGTCGTGGCGGCCGCCCGGCTGAAGCCGGTGGTCCGCCGCTTCGACGTGCCGCCGATGCCGGAGGTCGAGCGCAAGTTCGTGGAGTGGGTCGCCGCCTACACCATGACGCCGCCGGGCCATGTGCTGCGCATGGCGATCAGCGTGCCGTCGGCGCTGGAGCCGGCGAAGGCCATGCTCGCCTACCTGCGCAAGCCCGACGCCGAGCCGCCCCCCGGCTTCAAGATGACCGACCCGCGGCGGCGCGTGCTGGCCCTGCTGGACGACGGCCCGCCGCGCACTCCGGCCGAGCTGGCGGAGGAGGCCGGCTGCGGCGTCACCGTGGTGCGCGGGCTGGCCGAGGCCGGGCTGCTGGAGCCGGTGCTGCTCCAGCCGACCAAGCTCGGGCGGCCCGACTGCCACCGCCCCGGCCCCACCCTGTCCGCCGACCAGGAGGCCGCGGCGGCGGACCTGCGCGCCCGCGTCGAGTCCGGCGTCTATTCCACCGTGCTGCTCGACGGGGTGACCGGCTCGGGCAAGACGGAGGTCTATTATGAGGCCATCGCCGCCGCCCTGAAGGCGGGCAAGCAGGCGTTGGTGCTGCTGCCGGAAATCGCCCTGTCGGCGCAGTGGCTGGAGCGCTTCGCCCGCCGCTTCGGCGCGCCGCCGGCGGAATGGCATTCCGAGCTGACCGGCGCGCAGCGCCGCGACACCTGGAGGGCGGTGGCCAACGGCGAGGTGCCGGTGGTGGTCGGCGCCCGCTCCGCCCTGTTCCTGCCCTACAAGAACCTCGGCGTCATCATCATCGACGAGGAGCATGACTCCGCCTACAAGCAGGAGGAGGGGTCGATCTACCACGCCCGCGACATGGCCGTGGCGCGGGCGCATCTCGGCGGCATCCCCACCGTGCTGGTCTCCGCCACGCCGTCGCTGGAAACCAAGGTCAACGCCGACAGCAACCGCTACGCCCGCATCGAGCTGCCGGGCCGCCACGGCGGCGCCGTGCTGCCCGACGTGGAACTGGTGGACCTGCGCAAGGACCGGCCGCCGGCGCGCCACTGGCTGGCCCCGTCGCTGAAGAAGGCCATCGAGCAGACGCTGGCGGAGAAGGAGCAGGTGATGCTGTTCCTCAACCGCCGCGGCTATGCCCCGCTGACCCTGTGCCGGGCCTGCGGGCACCGGCTGCAATGCCCCAACTGCACGGCGTGGCTGGTCGAGCACCGGCTGGCCCGCAAGCTCCAGTGCCACCATTGCGGCCTGTCGCAGCCGCTCTCCCCGACCTGCCCGGAATGCGGCGAGGAGGGCACCTTGGCGGCCTGCGGTCCGGGCGTGGAGCGCATCGCCGAGGAGGTGGCGGAGCTGTTCCCCGACGCCCGCGCCGCCATCATGGCGTCGGACACGCTGTTCGGTCCCCGTGCCATCCAGGAGATGGTCCGGCGGATCGCCGACCATGAGCTGGACATCCTGATCGGCACCCAGGTCATGGCGAAGGGCCACCATTTCCCCATGCTGACCCTGGTTGGGGTGGTCGACGCCGACCTCGGGCTGGCCGGCGGCGATTTGCGGGCTGGGGAGCGGACCTACCAGCTCCTCCATCAGGTGGCCGGGCGCGCCGGGCGCGGCGAGCGGCCGGGCCGGGTGATGCTGCAGACCTATATGCCCGAGCATCCGGTGATGCAGGCGCTGGCCGCCGGTGACCGCGACGGCTTCTACCAACTGGAGGCGGAGATGCGGCTGGAGGCCGGGATGCCGCCCTTCGGACGGTTGGCCGCCCTGATCGTGTCGGGGGAGGACGCGGCGGCGGTGGAGAAGCTGTCCATCGCGCTGGGCCGCGCCGCGCCGCGCAGCGACACCGTCGCCGTGCTGGGGCCGGCCCCGGCGCCGCTGGCCCTGCTGCGCGGGCGGCACCGGCGGCGCCTGCTGCTGAAGGCGCCGCGCACCGTTCAGGTGCAACCCCTGATCGCCCAGTGGCTGGAGAAGGTGGAGATTCCGGCCAACGTGCGCGTGCAGGTGGATGTGGACCCCTACAGCTTCCTGTAATGGCGTAGCGTCCGGTAAGAAATGCCGGGTTGCTGTAAAGGGGGGCTGCGACCGATTGTCCCTGCGCGCTCCGCAGGGCACCTGTGACGTTTGGTCCGTTGCGGCCGGCGGGTCATGGTATTACCAGAGTATGGAAGTCATCTTTCGCCGAGCGATCTCATGTCCAGGCTGCGCGGTCGTTTCCACCTCCCCACCTTGCTGACGGTTCTTCCGGTTCTCGCCTTGCTGGCGATCATCGCGCTGGCGGCGGGCGTGCCCGCCCAGACCCGGGGAACGGAATCGGATGCCAGGGCGCTGCTCGACAAGACCAGCGGCTATCTGCGCCAGCACGGCGCGGAGGGTGCGCCGGATGCCTTCGCCCAGCGGGACGGCGCTCTGATCGACCGTGACCTCTACCCGATGCTGATCGACCGCGACGGCGTGATGGTGGCACACGGCTGGACGCCGTCGCTCAACGGCGTGAACCTCAAGGACCTGAAGGACGTCGACGGCAAGCCCTTCATCCAGGAGGCGCTGGGCATCGTGGCGGAGCGGGACTCGGGCGCGGTCAGCTACAAATGGACGGACCCGCTGTCCGGCCAGATCGCGCCGAAGACGATGATCGTGCGCCGCATCGTCCTGGGCGGCGAGCCCTATCTGCTGTCGGTCGGCGTCTATCGCTGACGGCCGAATCAGACTTTTCCGAGGGGTGAAAAAGGCGCTCAGAGCACCGAGACGGAGCGGTCGGCGCGCGGGCGCGGGCGCCAGATCGACAGGCATTCGGACGCGCTGCCTCCCGACCCGATGCCGTACCAGCCGGAGCGGTCGTTGAAGGACAGGCTGTAGCGTCCGCGGCCGTCGCGCTCGAAGCGGAAGACCGGACGGTCCACGCCGGGGAGGAGGACGAGGAGCCGGTCATGCTCCCGGCCCGTTTCGCGGATGACCCCGGCCCAATGGCCAAGGCGCAGCTTCGGCTCGGCCACCGCCTCGAATTCGTTGAGGTCGGCGGGCGTGAAGCGGGCGCAGGAAAAGGCGACGACGGTCATGATTGGCCTGGATTTGTCCTGTCAGACGGGCTATGGGGCGACCGTGCGCGTGAATGGTTAAACGGGTGTTAAGTGGCGCGTTAGGTCACAGTCTGGTCCCTGGACCGTCACGGAGCGGGACCCCGAAAAACGGACCGCGAAGAGGGCAGGGCCTGCGGATGTCGAGGTGATCCGTTGCGGTTGTGAAGTGGTATGCCCATTTCCAGCGCCCGCCGCCAAGAACGGACCCCACGCCGCAGGGGCGCAAAACGCCGCACGCAAGCCGCGTGCAAATTGTCCAGACCCCGTTGCGCAGGGCCTAATCCTGTGATATTGGACCGCTCGCTTTCGCGGGCTGGGCCGCCGCGATGTGGGTTTTGCCCTATTTAAGGCCCTGAAAATTCACCGTCTACCGAACTCAATTCGAGGGATCAGGTGGCAATCGAAGGTACAGGCGTTTCCGAACTCGCTACGCGCTACTCCATCGCGCTGTTCGAGCTTGCGGACGAGAACAAAGCGTTGGATCAGGTCGCGAGCGATCTGGTTGCGCTGAAGCAAATCCTGGCTGAGAGCGCCGACCTTCGCCGCCTCGTCCGCAGTCCCGTGATCAGCCGCGCCGACCAAGGCCGGGCGATGGCCGCGGTTCTGGACCGCGCCGAAGTGTCCGATCTGACCAAGCGCTTCATCGGGCTGGTGGCCAAGAACCGCCGCCTGTTCGCGCTGGAAGGCATGATCGAAGGCTATCTCGCCGAACTGGCCCGCCGTCGCGGCGAAGTGACCGCCCAGGTCACCTCCGCCCAGCCGCTGAGCGACGCTCAGCTGGCCGCGGTCACCGACACGCTGAAGGCGTCGATCGGCTCCAAGGTGTTGGTCAACACCTCGGTCGATCCCGCGCTGATCGGGGGCATGATCGTTAAGTTCGGCTCGCGCATGGTCGACACCTCGGTGCGCACGAAGCTGAACAAATTGCAACTCGCCATGAAGGCCTCAGGGGGATCAGTCTGATGGATATCCGCGCCGCAGAAATCTCTGCGATCCTCAAGCAGCAGATCGCGAATTTCGGGACCGAGGCGGACGTCGCCGAGGTCGGTCAGGTCCTCTCCGTGGGTGACGGCGTCGCCCGCGTGCACGGCCTGGACAACGTGCGCGCCGGCGAGATGGTCGAGTTCCCCGGTGGCATCAAGGGCATGGCGCTGAACCTCGAGACCGACAACGTCGGCGTCGTGATCTTCGGCACCGACAGCGAGATCAAGGAAGGCGACACCGTCAAGCGCACGGGCACCATCGTGGACGTGCCGGTCGGCAAGGGTCTGCTGGGCCGCGTCGTGGACGGCCTGGGCAACCCGATCGACGGCAAGGGCCCGCTGGTGGACGTCACCCGCACCCGCGTCGAGGTCAAGGCCCCCGGCATCATCCCGCGCAAGTCGGTGCACGAGCCGATGCAGACCGGCCTGAAGGCCGTCGACAGCCTGGTTCCGATCGGCCGCGGCCAGCGCGAGCTGATCATCGGTGACCGCCAGACCGGCAAGACCGCCGTCGTCATCGACACCTTCCTGAACCAGAAGCCGATCAACCAGGGCGACGACGAGAGCAAGAAGCTCTACTGCATCTACGTCGCCGTCGGTCAGAAGCGCTCCACCGTCGCCCAGATCGTCAAGACCCTGGAAGACGCCGGCGCCCTCGAATACTCCATCGTCGTCGCGGCCACCGCGTCGGAGCCGGCCCCGCTGCAGTTCCTGGCGCCCTACACCGGCTGCACGATGGGCGAGTACTTCCGCGACAACGGCATGCACGCCCTGATCGTGTACGATGACCTGTCCAAGCAGGCCGTCGCGTACCGTCAGATGTCGCTGCTGCTCCGCCGTCCGCCGGGCCGCGAAGCCTACCCGGGCGACGTGTTCTACCTCCACAGCCGCCTGCTCGAGCGCGCCGCCAAGATGGGCGACGCCCACGGCAACGGCTCGCTGACCGCCCTGCCGGTCATCGAGACGCAGGCCGGCGACGTGTCGGCCTACATCCCGACGAACGTGATCTCGATCACCGACGGCCAGATCTTCCTCGAGACGGGCCTGTTCTATAAGGGCATCCGTCCGGCCATCAACGTCGGCCTGTCGGTGTCGCGCGTCGGCTCCGCCGCCCAGATCAAGGCGATGAAGCAGGTCGCGGGCACCATCAAGATGGAGCTGGCCCAGTACCGCGAGATGGCCGCCTTCGCGCAGTTCGCCTCGGACCTCGACGCCGCCACCCAGCGCCTGCTGGCCCGCGGCGCCCGTCTGACCGAGCTGCTGAAGCAGCCGCAGTTCCAGCCGCTGCCGGTCGAAGAGCAGGTCGTGTCGATCTTCTCGGGCGTGAAGGGCTACCTCGACAAGATCAAGGTCGAGGACGTCAACCGCTTCGAGCAGAAGTTCCTCGCCGAGGTCCGCTCCAAGGGGGCCGACATCCTGGCGACGATCCGCAACGAGAAGCAGATCACCTCTGCGACCGAGGAGCGCCTGAAGGCCTTCCTCGACAACTTCTCCAAGGTGTTCGTCTGATCGACGGCGGGGGCGCAGTCCCTGCGCCCCGTCCGTCAACCCGAACGACCCCGAGCGGAATGAAGGGCCGGCATGCCTAACCTCAAGGACCTAAAGAACCGGATCGCCAGCGTCCAATCGACGCGGAAGATCACCTCGGCGATGAAGATGGTCGCCGCCTCCAAGCTCCGCCGTGCGCAGGAGCAGGCGGAAGCCGGTCGTCCCTACGCCGAGCGCATGGGCCGCATGCTGGCCTCTCTCGCGGCCAACGTGCAGGACTCGGGCAACGGCCCGAAGCTGATGACCGGCACCGGTTCCGATCAGGTGCATCTCCTCGTCATCATCAGCTCCGACCGCGGCCTGTGCGGCGCCTTCAACGGCGCCATCGTCCGTGAGTCCCGCCGCCAGATCCTGCGCCTCCAGTCGGAAGGCAAGACGGTCAAGCTGCTCACCGTCGGCCGCAAGGCCCGCGACCAGCTGCGCCGCGAGTTCGGCTCGCTGATCGTCGAGACCTACGAGGATGTGGGCCGCCGCAGGCTGTCCTTCGCCGACGCCGATGTCGTCGCGCAGAAGGTCCTGGCGATGTACGACGCGGGCGAGTTCGACGTCTGCTCGGTGATCTTCAACAAGTTCAAGTCGGCGATCTCCCAGATCGTGACCGTCCAGCAGCTCGTTCCCTTCGCCGTCGAGGCGCAGGCGGACGAGGAGGCCGCGGGCGCCGAGGTCAAGGCGATCTACGAGTTCGAGCCCGACGAGGAGCAGATCCTCGCCGAGCTGCTGCCGCGCAACCTGTCGATCCAGGTCTACCGCGCCCTCCTGGAAAGCGCCGCGTCCGAACAGGGCGCCCGCATGACCGCGATGGACAACGCGACGCGCAACGCCGGCGACATGATCAACAAGCTGACGATCACCTACAACCGCACGCGCCAGGCCTACATCACCAAGGAGCTGATCGAGATCATCTCCGGCGCCGAGGCGGTTTAACGGCGCAGCGTTCGCGGTCGATACGACGGCACATCCGACAATTATCGAGTTCCGAGGGAGCTTTACTCCATGGCCACCACCACCCAGGCGACGAACGCCGTCGGCAAGATCACGCAGGTCACGGGCGCCGTTGTCGACGTCCAGTTCGACGGCGAGCTGCCGGCCATTCTGAACGCTCTGCACACCCAGAACGACGGCAAGGTCCTCGTGCTCGAGGTTGCCCAGCACCTCGGCGAGAGCACCGTCCGCGCCATCGCCATGGACAGCACCGACGGCCTGGTCCGCGGCGCCGAAGTGACGGACACCGGCGCCCCGATCGCCGTGCCGGTCGGCCCGGCCACCCTCGGCCGCATCATCAACGTGATCGGCGAGCCGATCGACGAGCGCGGCGACGTCGGCGCCGAGCGCACCCTGCCGATCCACCGTGCGGCCCCGGACTTCGTCGAGCAGTCGACGGACGCCGAAGTGCTGATCACCGGCATCAAGGTCATCGACCTGCTGGCTCCCTACGCCAAGGGCGGCAAGATCGGCCTGTTCGGCGGCGCCGGCGTGGGCAAGACCGTGACCATCATGGAGCTGATCAACAACGTCGCGAAGGCGCACGGCGGCGTGTCGGTGTTCGCGGGCGTGGGCGAGCGCACCCGTGAGGGCAACGACCTCTACCACGAGATGATCGAGTCGGGCGTCATCAAGCTCGACGGCCCGGGTTCCAAGGTGGCCCTGGTGTACGGCCAGATGAACGAGCCGCCGGGCGCCCGCGCCCGCGTCGCCCTGTCCGGTCTGACCCTCGCGGAATACTTCCGCGACGAGGAAGGCCAGGACGTGCTGTTCTTCGTGGACAACATCTTCCGCTTCACGCAGGCCGGTTCGGAAGTGTCGGCTCTGCTGGGCCGCATCCCGTCGGCGGTGGGTTACCAGCCGACGCTGGCCACCGACATGGGCGCCCTGCAGGAGCGCATCACCTCCACGAAGAAGGGGTCGATCACCTCGGTGCAGGCCATTTACGTGCCCGCCGACGATCTGACCGACCCGGCCCCGGCCACCTCCTTCGCCCACCTGGACGCCACCACGGTGCTGTCGCGTTCGATCGCCGAAATGGCGATCTTCCCGGCGGTGGACCCGCTGGACTCGACCAGCCGCATCCTGGACCCGCGCGTCGTCGGTGAAGAGCACTACACCGTCGCCCGTTCGGTGCAGCGCGTTCTGCAGACCTACAAGTCGCTGCAGGACATCATCGCGATCCTGGGCATGGACGAGCTGTCGGAAGAGGACAAGCTGGTCGTGGCCCGCGCCCGCAAGATCCAGCGCTTCCTGTCGCAGCCGTTCCACGTCGCCGAGGTGTTCACCGGCACCCCGGGCGTGCTCGTCAGCCTGGAAGACACCATCAAGGGCTTCAAGGGCATCGTCAACGGCGACTACGACCACCTGCCGGAAGCGGCCTTCTACATGGTCGGCACCATCGACGAAGCCATCGCCAAGGCGAAGAAGCTGGCCGCCGAAGCCGCCTGACCAGGGCTGGCTGAGGTTCGGTAACGAGGCTAACCCTCTCCTCCGCCCGCGCGGGGGAGGGGGTTCTTATGAAGAGGCACCAGGAAACCCATGGCCGATAAAGTCGAATTCGAGCTGGTCTCTCCGGAGAAGCTGCTGACCTCGCAGCCCGTCGACATGGTCGTGGTGCCGGGTTCGGAAGGTGACTTCGGCGTCCTCGCCGGCCACTCGCCGATGATTTCGACCGTCCGTCCGGGCGTGATCGACGTCTACGAGGCCGACCGCGTGGTCGACCGGGTGTTCGTCGCCGGCGGCTTCGCCGAGGTGACCGAGACCCGCTGCACCGTTCTGGCCGAGGAGGCCATCGCGGTCGCCGAGATCGACCGCGCCAAGGTCGAGCAGCAGATCCGCGACCTGGGCGAGGATCTGGAAGACGCCAAGTCCGACGACGAGAAGGCCCGCGTGGAGGCGAAGATCGCCATCGCCCGCGCCAAGCTCGACGCGACCGGCGCGACCACGCACTGACACCGGGGTCGGCCCGGCGGCGACCGCCGGCTGGGCCGTTTCCGTTGCATTGCGCCATCGCAGCCATACATAGTGTCCCCCAGGGGATCGAACGCCTCCCGGCCCGTCCGTCGAGGCGTTTTTGTTTTTGTCGTCCTATTCTCCGTCAGAGCGTGGAACAACCGGCCCGGAACGGCGGCCAGCAGCGGGAGTGGAGTGTGGCGTTGCACTGGAAATACGAAGAGCTTCCCTGGGATCAGTTGGACCACACGAAGGTCGATCCCGATCTCGTCCCGCTCATCAAGGCGGCCGCCCTGGTGGAGTTCAACGCCGACGACTACACGGCCTATCTCTGCAACGTCTTCCACGACGATCCCGAGTTCCAGGAGGTCGCGCACGGCTGGGCGGTCGAGGAGGTCCAGCACGGCCGTGCGCTCGGCAAATGGGCGGAACTGGTCGATCCGACCTTCAACTTCGACCGGGCCGTGGAGCGCTTCCGCGCCGGCTACAAGGTGCCGATCGACCTCGACGCCTCGGTCCGCGGCTCGCGCACCGGCGAGATGATCGCCCGCTGCATGGTCGAGACCGGCACCAGCAGCTATTACGCGGCCATCGGGGACTCGACGGACGAACCGGTGCTCAAGCTGATCTGCAAGAACATCGCCGCCGACGAGCTGCGCCACTTCAAGCTCTTCTACACCTACACGAAGAAGTATCTGGAGCTGGAGCAGCTGAACAAGTTCCAGCGTCTCAAGGTGGCGCTGTCGCGCATCGGCGAGTCGGAGGACGACGAGCTGGCCTACGCCTACTACGCGGCCAACGCGCCGGAGGGCGAGCCCTACGCGCACAAGACCTATAATCAGGCCTACATGCGCCGCGCCTACGGCCGCTACCGGCCCAAGCACGTCGACCGCGCGGTGGCGATGGTCTTCAAGGCCTGCGGGCTGAAGCCGCACACCCGCTTCTACAGCGTCGCCGCCCGCGGCGCCTGGTGGCTGATCGAAAGCCGCGCCAAGCGGCTGGCCAAGGTGGCCTGAACAGGACGGGGCGCGGCGGGAATCAGCCCCGCCGCAGCGCCGCGATCACCGGGGCGAACTCCGCCAGCACCGACTCGTAGACCGGGCGCTTGAAGGGCACGATCAGGCTGGGCAGATCGTCGGCATCGACCCATTTCCAGGCGTCGAACTCCGGGTGCTCGGTGGCGAGGTCGATGTCGCTGTCCGCGCCCGTGAAGCGGGCGGCCAGCCAGACCTGCTCCTGGCCGCGCCAGCGGCCCTTCCAGACCTTGCCCAGTAGATGGTCGGGCAGGTCGTAGCGCAGCGTCTCCGCCGTCTGCCCGAGGATCTCGGCCTTGTCGGTGCCGATCTCCTCTTTCAGCTCGCGCAGGGCGGCCTCATGCACGCCCTCGCCCTCGTCGATGCCGCCCTGGGGCATTTGCCAGGCGTCCTTGCTGTCGCAGCGCCGGGCCACGAAGACCTGCCCGCGGTCGTTCAGCAGCATCACGCCCACGCAGGGGCGGTAGGGGAGGGACTCGCGGTCGATGGGCTTCTTGCTCATGCGCCTTATTGCTTCTGCATGTTGGCCAGGGCGGAGACCGGCACGATGGCGATGCCACGGTCGGCCAGCCCGGTGAGCCACAGGTTGATCCGTTCGATGGTGCTGGGGTAAGGCGCGCCGATGCCCACCGCCGCCCCGTTGGCCTTGGCGATGGCCTCCAACTCGGCGAGCTGGTCGTCGATGGCGCCGCGCGACAGGTCGCGGTCGATCACCCGGTCGGCGAAGGCCCGCGGCACGCCCGCCTGACCCGCCAGGGAGCCGGCGACGCTGCGCGGGTTGGCGCGGGCGTCGAGCACCATCAGGCCGCGCGCCTTCATCGCCGCGACGACCGGGTTCACCGCGTCGGGGTTGGCGGTGAACTTGCTGCCCGTGGTGCTGGTGATGCCGACATAGCCGACCGCCTTGCCCAGCGACCATTCCAGCCGCTCCATGTTGCGCTCGGGCGGCAGCATGGTGAGAAGGGCGTTGGGGCCGGGGTCGTTGCGCGGGTAGTCCTGCGGCTCCATGGCTGTCACTGATACACA
>NZ_WHOR01000103.1:0-19137 GCF_013340925.1 Azospirillum formosense | reverse complement strand
ACCACCAGCCCCCCGCCCCGCCCGCGACGAAGACCAGAAGGACCGCCGCCGCCGCCAGCGCCGGAAACCATCGGCGCGGGCGCACCGCCGGCCGGCCGGCCGGCCGGGCGTAGGGCGGCACCAGGGCCGCCGGCAACGGACGGTCGATCAGCGGGCCGAAGGTCCCCTGGAGCATCGCCCGCTGGGCGCGGTAGCGTTCGAAACGGCGGGCCAGATCGGGATTGCCCGCCAGATGGCGTTCGACCTCGCCGCGCCGTTCCTCCGGCAGCTCGCCGTCCATCCAGGCGTGCAGTTCGGCCTCGGTCACCGGGGCGTCCGGTTCGGTGTCCATCACTTGATCCTCCTCACCGCCTGCTCCGTCCCGCCGTCCAGCAGGACGCGCAGCCGTTCCCGGGCGCGGGCCAGCCGCGACATGACGGTCCCCACCGGAACCTCCAGAACCTCCGCCGCCTCGCGGTAGGACAGCCCCTCCAGCCCGGTCAGCAGCAGGACGGCCCGATGCTCCTCCGACAGCTGGTTGAAGGCGCGCACGAAATCCCGCACCTCCGCCCGGTCGGCGGGGGCGGCGCTGAGCGCCAGATCGTTGGCCAAGTCTTCCACCGGCACCTCCGGCCCGCGGCGGCGGCGCCAGCGCAGGCCCGAGACGTGCAGGTTGTGCAGGATCGACAGCAGCCAGCCGCCGAGCCGGGTGACGTCCCGCAGCGTGTGCCGGTTGACCAGCGCCTTCTCGATGCAGTCCTGCACGAGGTCGTCGGCGTCCGACAGGTTGCCGGCCAAAGCGGTGGCGTAGCGGCGCAGCCGCGGCACCTGCGCGGCGATGGCCCGCTCGTCCACCGGCCCATTGGCTGGGGGGCCGTTCCCTGAAGGAGGGTCGGGAGGCGGCTTTGGCAGAGGCATGCGGCGCTCCCCTTGGAAGGATGTCCTGCCCGTCTGGACGCCCGGCCGGGGACGATTATTCCCCCGCTTCGCGCTTTACGTTGCCGAGAAGCCGGACTTGCCGTCGAAGTTGCACAGGTTCTCGGTCTGGGTGAAGTCCAGCCCGGCGCGGGCCAGCCCCGAAAGAAGCTCGACGATGTCGGGGTGGCCGACCGCCACACCCTCCGGCGCCAGGAAGCGGCAGCGCCAGTGGTCGGTGCAGAAGACGCCGATGTTGCCCTCCGGCCAGACCTTCTGCGAGCGGTTGGAGATGCTGGACAGCCGCAGCGCCGGGGTGGCCACCGGAAGGACCAGACCGGCCAGTTCGTCCGGGTTGCCGCCCGGCCAATGCAGGAACACGTCCACCCCCACCAGCTCCTTCACCGCCTTGCGGCGGGGCGACAGCCGCACCCCGGACTCATAGGCGGGCCGCGCGGTGACGGCGTAGCCGACGGTGGGCAGCGTCACCGGCATCTGGCCCAGCCGCTCCACCACCGCGTCGGCGAAGGCGTGGGTGCCGACGCGCTGGCGGCTGACCCCGCGGTTGAAGATGTCCACGGTGTGGACGCCGTCCTCGATGGTCTTGAGCCAGGCGTTGTGGATGCGCGCCGCCACGTCGCCCTGTCCGATGTGGACCAGCATCATCACCGCAGCCATCAGCAGGCCCGACGGGTTGGCGATCCCCTGTCCCGCGATCATCGGCGCCGAGCCGTGGATCGCCTCGAACATGGCGCAGGCGTCGCCGATGTTGGCGGAGCCGGCCAGCCCGACCGACCCGGTGATCTGGGCGGCGATGTCCGACACGATGTCGCCGTAGAGGTTCAGCGTCACGATCACGTCGAAGCGTTCCGGCTGGTCGGCCAGACGGGCGGCGCCGATGTCGACGATCAGGTGGTCGGCCTTGATCTCCGGATATTCGGCGGCGATCTCGTTGAAGATCTTCAGGAACAGCCCGTCCGTCATCTTCATGACGTTGTCCTTGACGAAGGCGGTCACCTTGCGCCGGTGGTTGGCGCGGGCGTAGTCGAAGGCGTAGCGGACGATGCGCTCCGACCCCGGCCGGGAGATCAGCTTGACCGACTGGATCACCTCGTCGGTCTGGCGGTGCTCGATCCCGGCGTAGAGGTCCTCCTCGTTCTCGCGGATGATGACCACGTCCATGCGCGGGTGCCGCGTGCGGACGTAGGGATGGTGCGACACGCAGGGCCGCACGTTGGCGAACAGCCCCAGCGTGGTCCGCGCGGTGACGTTCAGCGACTTGTTGCCGTAGCCCTGGGGGGTGGTGATCGGCCCCTTCAGGAAGACGCGGGTGCGGCGGATCGACCCCCAGCCGGCGGCGTCCAGCCCGCCCAGATGGCCGCGGCGGTAGACCTGCTCGCCCGCCGGCACCTCCTCCACCTTCAGGCGGGCGCCGGCGGCCTCCATCACGTGAAGCACCGCGTCGGTGATCTCCGGACCGATGCCGTCGCCGCGGGCGACCGTGATGGGGGTGGTTTCGCGCATCCATTCACTCCTGGGGGAAACCCTCGAAGGAACGAAGCCGGAGGGACCGGAGCGACCCTAGACGAAAGCAGGCCCGGAGTTCAATGGCCGGCGCTTTTTTCCACCTGCAAAGCCGGGACCATTGATGCGGCGACTTGACGCTGATCTGCAATGCTTGCGTTTTCCCCATGGCGGCAATGGCAAAACGGTGGGGGCGTCCGACGGGTTGGGCTTCTATCTTCCCGCACCCTTCGACCTTGCGACCCGCCCCGATGCTGCAATCGCTCCCCCGCACCCCGTCCAACTCGCTTCTCGAACAAGGGCTGATCCGCGCCCTGAAGTCCTTCAACGGGCTGCTGCACGTCGTCCTGGCGATTGCCCTGGTCGCGGCGAGCGCCATGGTGGTCTGGGAATTTTTCGTGGAGGCCTGGGCGGCCTTTCAAAAGGACCAGCTGGCGCACGGCTTCCTGCACGCGCTCGGCGTGCTGTTCATCGTCTGGACATTGTCCGCGCTGATCTCCGCGGAGGTCGACTATGTGCGGACCAACCGCTTCCACCTGCGGGTCTTCCTGGAGGTGGCGATGATCACGCTGCTGCGGCAGCTGATCGTGCGTCCGGTCCAGGCAGTGGCGGGCGACGTGCAGACGGGCGACTGGTCCAGCCTGTGGCAGTACGGCCTTCTGCTCGCCGGCCTGATCACCGTCGCCATCGCCCATCGCCTGATCGGCGACGAGGACGCGCTGAAAGGCTGACCGGGCGCGTGGTGCGCCGGTTCAGCCTTTATGCCCCACGGTCTGGATGACCTCGAAGCCCTCGAACTGCGGCGGGCCGAGATACAGCGGTTTGCGGTCCCCCGCCCCGCGATGGGCGGCGCGGAACTCCTCCGACCGGGTCCAGGCCTGGAAATGCGCCTCCGACTCCCAGACCGTGTGGGAGGAATAGAGGCGATGGTCCTCGTAACGCGGGCCGCGCAGCATGTGGAACTCCACGAAGCCGGGGACCTTGTCCAGATGGACCTCGCGGTTCAGCCAGACCTCCTCGAAGTCCCGCTCCGAGTCCGGACGCACGCGGAAACGGTTCATGGCGATGTACATGGCGGAGCCTCCCGATCCCATTCTTAAGGGCCGTCCCTTAGAAAGCCGAACCTTCAAAGTGACGGCGGAGGCCCGCCCCGTCAACCTGACCCCATCAACCGCCCCCCCGGCCGTCAGATCTCGCCCTTGGCGAGCGCGCTGTGCAGGCGCCCGATGGTGTCGGCCAGGTTGACGCCCAGATCCTTCGCCACCTTGTCCCAAGGCATGTCGGTCCAAGCGCCCTGATCCGCGCACTTCTTGCAGGCGCTCCGGGTTCCCGACCCGATGTTCACTTCCTTGGGTGAGCGGACGGCCACATATTCCTTGTACGCCTCTTCCGCAGGCCCCGCCTTCGACAGCTTGCCTTTCAGGATCTTGTCATACAGCTCGACATTCTCGAGCGACATCTCCTGCTTGGCGATCTTGTTCAGCAGCTTGAACCAGTACGGCGACTTGAAGTAACCGTCGATGGTCTTCGGCAGGCCGTCGAACCGTTCCAGATCCGTCACGACGCTACCGGCGATCTTGTTCAGCGATGCCACCATGTCGGCGCAGGCTTCGGCGTAGACGGCGTCGCCGTCCTGCTTGGCCGCCTTGCCCGCCGCGTCGAGCGTGGGAATGTAGCCGCCCGCCGCGGATTGGAAGGCGCGGGCGTGCTTCTGCGCGTCCTGCACGGTCGTGGCGGCGTCGTAGCTCTTCAGCGCGCCTTCCAGGCCGGTCGAGCTGATCTTGCTGAACAGCTTGCCGAAACGGCTCTTGGGGTCGGGCTTCTTCTTGCCCGTCGTCTTTTCGAAGCGGTCCTTCGCCTTCTTCCAGGACGCCAGATAGGATTTCGCCACGGTCAACCCTCCATTCGAACGCGAATGGCCGTGACGATAAAAACGGGATTTCAGTCCGGCAAACGCCGTTCGGTCCGTTCAGGATGAGAATGGGCGGGGGTGCGCGTCCTCGCACCCCCCTTGAACCATCCCTACGCGGCGCGGATGCCCGCCAGGAAGCGCTCCACCTCGGTCCGCAGAACCTCCGACTGGCGGGACAACTCGCCGGCGGCGCCCAGCACCTGGGTGGCGGCGGAGCCGGTCTGGGTGGCGCCGTCGCTGACCTCGGTGATGTTGGTCGTCACCAGATGGGTGCCCTGCGCGGCCTGCTGGACGTTGCGGGCGATCTCGCCGGTCGCCGACCCCTGCTCCTCCACCGCCGAGGCGATGATCGTGGCGATCTCGCTGATCGTGCCGATGGTGTCGCCGATCCCGTTGATGGCCGCCGCCGCCCCGCCGGTGGCCTCCTGCATGGAGGCGATCTGGGAGGCGATCTCCTCCGTCGCCTTGGCGGTCTGGTTGGCGAGGTTCTTCACCTCGGACGCCACGACGGCGAAACCCTTCCCGGCCTCGCCCGCGCGCGCCGCCTCGATCGTCGCGTTGAGCGCCAGCAGGTTGGTCTGGCTGGCGATGTCGGTGATCAGCTTCACCACGTCGCCGATCCGCTGCGCCTGCGCGACGAGGCCCTGGACGCGCTCGTTGGTCTGCTGCGCCTCGCCCACCGCGTGGCTGGCGATGTTGGTGGAGCGCGTCACCTGACCGCTGATCTCGTTGATCGACGCGCTCAGCTCGTTGGTCGCCGCGGCGACGGTCTGCACGTTGACCGACGCCTGCTCGGCCGCGGCCGCCGTGCTGGCCGCCTGCCCCTTGGTCTGGTCGGCGGTCGTCAGCATGCTCTGCGCCGTGGCCTCCAACTCGGTGGCCGCGGAGGCGACGGTGCGCAGGATGCCGGAAACGTTCCGGTCGAAGGACTGCACCAGTTCCTCGACGGCGTGGGTGCGCCGCTCCTTGGCCCGGCGCTCCGCCTCCTCGGCGACCCGCATGCGCTCGCGGTCAACGGCGTTGTCCTTGAAGACCGCCACCGCCTTGGCCATGCCGCCGATCTCGTCGCCACGGCCGAGGCCGGGGACCGTCACCGAGGTGTCGCCGGTCGCCAGACGGGCCATGACGTCGGTGATCCCGGCGATCGGGCGGGAGATGCCGATGCGCGCGACCAGGACGCTCAACGCCAGCGCGCCGAGTCCGCCGCCAATGCCGACGACCATCATGAGCGTCGTCATCAGGCTGTTCACGGCGCTCAGTTCATCGTTGGCCTGGGCGATGCCCTGCATGTTGCGTTCGGAGGCCTTCTCCATGTACTGGCCCAGTTTGGTGCGGAGCGCGCGGGCCTCGGGGGTGTCGCCATGCTCGCGCGCCTTGTCCGGGCCAACCTCCATCCCGAGACGGGCAACCTCGTTGCGGTGCAGGACGAAGGCGCGCGCCGTCCGCTGGACCTCGGCGAAGGCCGCCTTGTTTTCCGGCGGCTGCAGGGCCTCCAGCTTGTCCATGAGCTTTTCCAGCTCGCTGGTGGCGCCGAGGATGTTCTTGGCGTAGGGCGTGGCGTCCGCCGTCCCATCGGTGGCATAGATGCCACGGCTGTCCATGACGACCTTGTAAATCAGGCTGTTGATCTGCTCGTTGATCAGGGATCGCCGGGACCAGTTCTGAATCTGGTCGAACTTGTCGTCGTAGGCCTGCATTCCAAGCGAGCCGACGCCACCAATGATAGCAGCCACCACACCCAGGATCGCGACAACGCTGTAGATTTTGCCGCTGATGCTGATGCGCGCAAGAACACCCTCCATTTTCCCTGACCCTCATCGACTGCATGCTGTGAACGAGAAACCTCATGCTTCGTAATGCAATCGTATGCGTTCAAGGCAGAAAGATTTTCGGCATTCCTTTGTGCACGAACGTTGCTGGGAAGTCGCAGAAATGACGATCAATGTTTAAAACGAATGAAAATCCGACCCCGATTGTAGCATATAGCAATACAATCCCGAGCAATGTTCAGATACTTAACTTTACGACTCGACTTCCTTGATCTGTGAGAATGGCAAACTCATTCTGTTTCCGAAGCAAATCATTTCGAGTACGCAAGCACTGACAAGCCCTTATCAGCCGGTAATTGATAATTCACCACACTTTTAATCATCAAAATACACCATCCATTTCGGCGCACTCCGATGGATTGAAAATCCGAGTTGCTGGACTGGACTTTGAAGGTGCGCGGTTGTCTGAAGATGCTAGCGCACCAGCTCACGCATCGCCGCATCCAGCCCCTGCAGCGTCAGCGGGTACATGCGACCGCCCAAAAGCCGCTGCAGCATGCGGGTGCTTTCCGTGTAGCCCCAGCGTGATTCCGGCGTGGGATTGAGCCAGACGGCGCGGCTGTAGACGGACAGCATCCGCTGCAGCCAGACCTGACCCGCCTCCTCGTTCCAATGCTCGACGCTGCCGCCGGCATAGGCGATCTCGTAGGGGCTCATCGCCGCGTCGCCGACGAAGACCAGCTTGTAGTCGGCGGGATAGGTGTGCAGCACGTCCCAGGTCGGGGTGCGTTCCTCATGGCGGCGCTTGTTGTCGCGCCACACGCTCTCGTAGACGCAGTTGTGGAAGTAGAAGTGCTCCAGATGCTTGAACTCGCCGCGGGCGGCGGAGAACAGCTCCTCGACCAGCCGGATGTGGTCGTCCATCGAGCCGCCGATGTCGAGGAAGAGCAGCACCTTCACCGTGTTGTGCCGCTCCGGCACCATCTTCAGGTCCAGCCAGCCGGCGTTGCTGGCGGTGGCGCGGATGGTGCCGGGCAGGTCCAGCTCGCTGGCCGCCCCGGTGCGGGCGAACTTGCGCAGGCGGCGCAGCGCCACCTTGATGTTGCGGGTGCCGATCTCGACCTGATCGTCCAGATTCCGGAACTCCCGCTTGTCCCACACCTTCACGGCGCGGCGGTGGCGGGATTCCTGCTGGCCGATGCGCACGCCCTCCGGGTTGTAGCCGTAGGCGCCGAAGGGCGAGGTTCCGGCGGTGCCGATCCATTTGGAGCCGCCTTGGTGCCGCCCCTTCTGCTCGGCCAGTCGCTCGGCCAGCGTCTCCATGAGTTTCTGCCAGCCGCCCAACGCCTGGATCTGCGCCTTCTCCTCCTCGGTCAGGAAGCGTTCGGCCAGTTTGCGCAGCCATTCCTCCGGCAGATCGACCACGGGAACCGCGTCGCCGCCGGCGCCATCCGCCCCCTCAAGCCCCTTGAAAACCTGCCCGAACACCCGGTCGAAGCGGTCGAGATTGCGCTCGTCCTTCACCAGACAGGCCCGGCTGAGGTAATAGAAGTCTTCGACGCGGAAGGCGGCGACGCCGCGCTTCATGGCCTCCATGAGCGTCAGGTACTCGTTCAGCGAGACCGGCACGCTCGCCTTGCGCAGTTCGAAGAAGAAACCCGTGAACATGCCGCCTCCCCCCGTGGGGTTTCGTCCCCATCCGCCCTCATCGTAGCGCCGACCCGCCAGGAACGCCATGACAGCCCTTCTCGACTTCGCCCGCGCGCTGGAGTTCGCCGCGCACAAGCACATCGACCAGCGCCGCAAGGGCGTGCGCGCCGAGCCCTACCTCAACCACCTGTCGGAGGTGGCGTTCCTGTGCGCCGAGGCGACGGCGGGCAAGGACCCGGTGGTGATCATCGCCGCCCTGCTGCACGACACGCTGGAAGACACCGACGCCTCCTATGAGGAGATCGAGCAGCATTTCGGAGCGGAGGTCGCCGGGGTCGTCGCCGAGACCACCGACGACAAGCGGCTGCGCAAGGCGGAGCGCAAGCAACGCCAGATCGACGCCGCCCCCACCGCTTCCTCCCGCGCCAAGCTGGTGAAGCTGGCCGATAAGGTGTCCAACCTGCGCTCCATGGCGCACAGCCCGCCCGCAGACTGGCCGCTGGAGCGCAAGATCGAGTATTTCGAATGGGCGTACGCGGTCGTCGCCGGCTTGCGCGGCACCGACGCCCGGCTGGAATCGCTGTTCGACCGCGCCTATGAGGACGGGCTCGCCGAACTGCGCGGCGACACGGTGTGAAAGCGTTGATCTGCCGCAATGTGACTACATCACGGAACCCTTATAAAAGAGGGGCTAGGTTGACCGCCGCGTCAATGCAAGGTCGCACACCATGTCCCTCATTTCCCCGGCACCTGCCACCCATGATGCCGACCAGCCGCGCGAGCGCTGGTTCGTGCAACGCCCCAAGGTCTACGCCGCCGACGTCCGAGGCCGCTTCCGCCAGTTGAAATGGCTGGCCCTGGCGATCCTGCTCGGCGTCTATTACGTCACGCCCTGGCTGCGCTGGGATCGCGGGCCGGGCATTCCCGATCAGGCGGTGCTGGTCGATATGGTGGGCCGGCGCGCCTACTTCTTCTGGATCGAGATCTGGCCGCAGGAGGTCTATTACCTGACCGGCCTGCTCATCATCGGCGCCTTCGGCATCTTCTTCGCCACCACCCTGCTCGGCCGCATCTGGTGTGGCTACGCCTGCCCGCAGACGGTCTGGAGCGACCTGTTCATGTGGGTGGAGCGCAAGCTGGAAGGCCCGCGCACCGAGCGCATCCGGCTCGACAAGGCGCCGCTGTCGGCGCGCAAGCTGGGGCTGAAGGCGTCGAAGCACGCCATCTGGCTGGCGATCTCGCTGGTCACCGGCGGCGCCTGGATCTTCTACTTCAACGACGCCCCGACGCTGTTGCGCGAGATCGCGACGGGCGAGGTGTCATGGAAGGTGCTGGCCTTCGCCGGGCTGTTCACCGCCACCACCTATTTCTTCGCCGGCTGGGCGCGCGAGCAGATCTGCATCTACGTCTGCCCGTGGCGCAGCTTCCAGGCGGCGATGGTCGATGAGGACACCTACGTCGTCACCTACCAGGATTGGCGCGGCGAAGGGCGTGCGCCGCTGCGCAAGTCGCAGAGCTGGGACGAGCGGACGGCGGAGGGGCTGGGCGACTGCATCGATTGCAAGCTGTGCGTCCATGTCTGCCCGACCGGCACCGACATCCGCAAGGGCCAGCAGATCTCCTGCATCGGCTGCGGCCTGTGCGTGGACGCCTGCAACGACGTGATGGCCCAGGTCGGGCGCCCCGGCGACCTGATCCTGTTCGACACCCGCTCCAACCAGGTCGCCAGGGCCGACGGTCAGGCCGCCCCGGTGCGGCTGCTGCGCCCGCGCACGGTGATCTACGCCCTCATCATCCTGGTGGTCGCCGGCGCGATGGCCGTCTCCCTGGCGCTGCGTCCGACGCTGGACGTCAGCGTGCTGCGCGACCGCGCCCCGCTCTATGTGCAGCAGTCGAACGGCGACGTGCAGAACGCCTACACCATCAAAATCCTCAACAAGACCCACGAGGCGCGGACCTACCGCCTGTCGGTGGAGGGATTGGCGAACGCCGACCTGTCGGTCGCCAGCGTGGACGCCCAATCGGGGAACTCGCTGACCTTGAACGCGGAAGCGGATTCGGTGGCGACCTACCGCATTTTCGTCCGCGTGCCGCAGGGCGCCGCGACGCCGGGCTCCACCGACGTGACCGTGCTGGCGCGCGACGTGACCAGCGGCGAGATCGGCCGGCACCGCAGCGTGTTCATGGCGCCCTGAAACCCCTCTCCCGTCCCGGAAGAGGGTGGCCCGAAGGGCCGGGTGAGGGCCGTGCGAGGATCAAGACGGTGACTCTCGGCAGCACCCTCACCCCTCCCGCGCCTTGCGCGGGCTCCTTCCCTCTCCCGGGACGGGAGAGGGACAGTACGCATCCGCTCAATGCATCATGTGCCCGCCGGCCGCGGCGGCACCCGTGAGCAGCGTCGGGTCCAGCATGCCGAAGATCATGGCGACGTGCGCGACGATCAGGAACAGCCCGACAAGGGCCGCGTGGATCGCCATGCGGCCATGCTCGCCGCGGGCCCGCCCGATCAGCCCAAGGTCCAGGAGCGCGATGCCGCGCCTGCGAGGCCAACCGTCCTTCAGACGGTGCGCCCGCAGGCTGATCCTGGTCCTGTCCCAGCCTGCGGTCGTTGATGGCGATCAAGCGGCGGCGAGCGTCCGCACCAGCGTGTCGGAATCCACGTTGCGGCCGGACAGCACGGCGACGGCCCGCCCCTCCGCCGGCGCCTTCCCGGCCAGCAGCGCCGCCACCGCGGCGGCACCGGCGCCTTCCGCCACCATGCCGAAGGACCCATGCAGGGTCCGCATCGCCGCCGCGACCTCGCCTTCCTCCACCTCGACCAGGGCGTCCACGAAGCCGGCCAGCAGAGCCTGCGGCAGCTTGCCGAGCGCGTCCACCGCGATCCCGTCGGCCAGGGTCGGTCCCCGCCGGCGCGCCAGCCGCACCCCGACCACGGTGACGGAAGGCCTGCGCGCCTTCACCGCCGCCGCCATGCCGGCCAGCAAACCGCCACCACCCACAGGCACCACCAGCGTATCGAGGTCCGGACGGTCGGCCAGCACCTCCAGCCCCACCGTGCCCTGCCCGGCGATCACGTCCGGGTCGTCGTAGGGATGCACGAAGGTCAGCCGCCGCTCCGCCGCCAGTTGCAGCGCGCGGGCCTTCGCCTCCCCCACGGTGGAGCCGGACAACACGACTTCGGCGCCCAGCGCCTCCGTCCGCTCCACCTTGCAGCGCGGCGCGGTAACCGGCATGACGATGGTCGCCGCCACGCCCAGCCGCTGGGCGTGCAGCGCCAGTCCGGCGGCGTGGTTGCCCGCCGACATGGCGACGACGCCCGCCGCGCGCTCCAACGCCGTCAGGCGCAGCAAGCGGTTCAGGGCGCCGCGCTCCTTGAAGGCGCCGGTCGCCTGGAAGGTCTCCGCCTTCAGCCAGACATCACGCCCCAGCGTCGGGGCGTGCAGGAGCGGCGTGCGGACGATCCGCCCGTGCAGACGCTCGGCGGCGTCCTCGATGGCGGAGAGGGGGAGCCAGGACGGCAGACGGTCTTCAGCATCATGGCGGACGGAAACGGAAGGCAGACGGGTGGCGTGCGCGGACGGCATCGCGGGAATCCTCGGGCGGAGGGAACGAACGGGGGGCGGAAAAGGAAGGCGCGAAACCCGGCCCGCGTCAGCGGACCGGGACGATAATTCGCGCGGAGCCCCGCATTCGCTCCGCCGGATGGCGCAGCGCACGCGTGAAGCGACGGGTCAGGGGATCGTGATGAACCGGATTGCGGGTTCCGGAAGACCCAGGGCGCACGGACACGCCACACTCCACACCAGATTGCGAAAACGAACGCTCGCGGTCCGGCGCCCTCTGTCAGAGCGCCGGGGCGGTAATTCGCATTCGGTTCAGGTGCGGGGTCGATTGCATGGGTTCAGGCTGCCCCAGAAGGCCGGCCGCGGTCAAGCGCTTCCTAGCGCCCTTCCCGCTTGGCGAGAAAAGCCAGCCGTTCCAGAAGATGCACGTCCTGTTCGTTCTTCAAAAGCGCGCCGCACAGCGGCGGGATCAGGCTGCGGGCGTCCTTGGCGCGCAGGGTCTCGGGGTCCACGTCCTCGACCATCAGCAGCTTGATCCAGTCGAGAAGCTCCGAGGTGGAGGGCTTCTTCTTGAGGCCCGGCACCTCGCGCAGGCTGTAGAACAGCGACATCGCCTCGCGCAGCAGGTCCTGCTTCAGGCCGGGATAATGGACGTCCACGATCCGCTCCATGGTGTCGCGGTCGGGAAAGCGGATGTAGTGGAAGAAGCAGCGGCGCAGGAAGGCGTCCGGCAGTTCCTTCTCGTTGTTCGAGGTGATGATGACGAGGGGGCGCCGCGCCGCCTTGACCGTCTGCCGCGTCTCGTAGACGTGGAACTCCATGCGGTCGAGTTCGAGCAGCAGGTCGTTGGGAAACTCGATGTCGGCCTTGTCGATCTCGTCGATCAGCAGCACGGGGGGCTCCGGCGCCTCGAACGCTTCCCACAGCTTGCCGCGCACGATGTAGTTGCCGATGTCGTGCACCCGCTCCTCGCCGAGTTGGCTGTCGCGCAGGCGGCTGACCGCGTCGTACTCGTAGAGGCCCTGCTGCGCCTTGGTCGTGGACTTGATGTGCCAGGCGAGCAGCGGCTTGTTCAGGGCGCGGGCGACCTCCTGGGCCAGCACGGTCTTGCCGGTGCCCGGTTCCCCCTTCACCAGCAGCGGGCGCTCAAGCGTGATGGCCGCGTTGACGGCCACCATCAGGTCGTCGGTGGCGACGTAGGAGTCGGTGCCGGTGAAGCGCATGCCAGTCGGTTCCGCGGTATTGTTCGTTGACCCGCGCATCCTTCCAGCACGGCGGGCGTCATGCAAGACGGAACCGCCGCGGGCCGCCCGGCGTTCCCCCGCGGAAGGAGACCGCCATGTCGACCGATCCCAATTTCTGGCCCGATTATCTGGAACAACACCGCGACCCGACGAACCGGGCGCTGCACGTCGCCGGCACGCTGTCGGCGGCGGCCCTGCTGGGTGTGGGACTGGCCCGCCGCGACTGGCGGGCGCTGGTGGCGGCGCCGCTGGTCGGCTACGGCGCGGCGTGGCTGGGCCATTTCCTGGTGGAGCGCAACCGCCCCAAGACGCTGGACGCGCCGCTGGCCTCGCTGGCCGCGGACGTCCGCATGGCCGGGCTGGCCCTGACCGGACAGCTGGCGCGGGAATACCGGCGCTACGGCATTCCCGACCGCCCCGGCCTCGTCATCCGCCGGCGCCCGCCGAGCGCCCCCGCCCCGGCTTTGGAGCGGGTGAGCCCGGAGAACGATCGCGGTTATTAGGAGGCGGCCTTCGCCGCCACCGCCTTCTCGATGGCCTCGACGGCGGCGGGCGCCAGAGCGGCGTCCGGACCGCCGGCCTGGGCCATGTCCGGACGGCCGCCGCCGCCCTTCCCGCCCAGAGCCTCGGCGCCGACGCGCACCAGATCGACGGCGCTGATCTTGCCGGTCAGGTCGTCGGTGACGCCGACGACGATGGACGCCTTGCCCTCGTTGGAGGCGATCAGAACCACGACGCCGGAATCGACCTGCTTCTTCAGCTCGTCGGCCATCGGCTTCAGGTCCTTGGCCGGCAGGCCCTCGACCACGCGGGCGGCGAACTTGACGCCCGCGATGTCCTTGGCCTCGTTGCCGCCCTCGGCCTTGGCGCCGCCGCCCATGGCGACCTGACGGCGGAGTTCGGCCAGCTCGCGCTCCATCTTCTTGCGCTCGTCGACCAGAGCGGCGAGGCGCGTCGGGACGTCCTCCGGACGGACCTTCAGGACGGACGCCGCCTCGGTCAGCAGATGGTCGCGCTCCGACAGCCACGCCTTGGCGCCGGTGCCGGTCAGCGCCTCGATGCGGCGCACGCCGGCGGCGACGGCGCCCTCGGCGACGATCGTGAACAGGCCGATGTCGCCGGTGCGGCGGACGTGGGTGCCGCCGCACAGCTCGATCGAGTAATCGCGGTCCAGCTCGCCATGCGGGCCGCCCATGGAGACGACGCGCACCTCGTCGCCGTACTTCTCGCCGAACAGGGCCATGGCGCCGGAAGCGCGGGCCTCGTCCGGGGACATCAGGCGGGTGACGACCTCGCTGTTGCCGAGGATGCGGCGGTTCACCTCGTCCTCGACCGCGGCGATGTCCGCCGGGGTCAGGCCGGTCGGCTGGCTGATGTCGAAGCGCAGGCGCTCCTGGGCGACCAGCGAGCCCTTCTGGGTGACGTGCTCGCCCAGGCGGCGGCGCAGCGCCTCGTGCAGCAGGTGGGTGGCCGAGTGGTTGGCGCGGATGGCCGAGCGGCGCTCCGTGTCCACCCGCAGTTCCACCACGTCGCCGACCTTCAGCGTGCCCTTGGTGACCGTGCCGACATGGGCCCAGACGGCGCCCAGCTTCTTCTGGGTGTCGGAGACGGCGACCTCGGTGCCCTCGGCGGAGAAGATCACGCCGGCATCGCCGACCTGACCGCCCGATTCACCGTAAAAGGGCGTCTGGTTCACGACGACCAGCACCTCGTCCCCGGCGGAGGCCTGCTCGACGCGGGCGTCGCCCTTGACGATGGCGGTCACCTTGCCCTCGGCGACCTCGGTGTCGTAGCCGAAGAATTCCGTGGCGCCCAGCTCGTCCTTCAGCTCGTACCACAGCTTCTCGGTCGTCGCCTCGCCCGAGCCGGCCCAGGACTCGCGGGCCTTGCGGCGCTGCTCGTCCATGGCCGTCTTGAAACCGGCCTCATCGACCGGGCGGCCCTGGGTGCGCAGCACGTCCTGGGTCAGGTCGAGCGGGAAGCCGTAGGTGTCGTACAGCTTGAAGGCGACGTCGCCGGGCAGCGGCTGGCCCTCGCCCAGGCGGCCGACCTCGTCCTCCAGCAGGCGCAGGCCACGCTCCAACGTCTGCTTGAAGCGGGTTTCCTCCAGCTTCAGCGTCTCGACGATCAGTGCGCGGGCGCGGTTCAGCTCCGGATAGGCGTCGCCCATCTGCTGGATCAGCGCCGGGACGAGGCGGTGCATCAGCGGCTCGGCAGCCCCGATCATGTGGGCGTGGCGCATGGCGCGGCGCATGATGCGGCGCAGCACATAGCCGCGGCCCTCGTTCGACGGCAGAACGCCGTCGGCGATCAGGAAGCAGCAGGAGCGCAGATGGTCGGCGATGACGCGGTGCGAGACGGCGTGCGGGCCGTCCGGCGCGGTCTTCGTCGCCTCGGCGGAGGCCACGATCAGCGCCCGCATCAGGTCGATGTCGTAGTTGTCGTGCTTGCCCTGGAGCACGGCGGCCAGACGCTCCAGCCCCATGCCGGTGTCGATCGACGGCTTCGGCAGGGCGATCAGGTCGTCCGGACCGCGCTGCTCATACTGCATGAACACGAGGTTCCAGATCTCGATGAAGCGGTCGCCGTCCTGGTCGGGCGAGCCCGGAGGACCGCCGGCGATGTGCGGGCCGTGGTCGAAGAAGATTTCCGAGCAGGGACCGCAGGGGCCGGTGTCGCCCATGCGCCAGAAATTGTCGTCGGTCGGGATGCGGATGATACGGTCGTCCGACAGGCCGGCGACCTTGCGCCAGATGCCCGCCGCGTCCTCGTCGGAGCTGTGGACGGTGACCAGCAGCTTGTCCGCCGGCAGCCCGAACTCCTTCGTCACGAGGTTCCAGGCGAAGGCGATCGCATCGTCCTTGAAGTAGTCGCCGAACGAGAAGTTGCCCAGCATCTCGAAGAAGGTGTGGTGCCGCGCCGTGTAGCCGACATTGTCCAGGTCGTTGTGCTTGCCGCCCGCGCGCACGCACTTCTGCGAGGTGGTCGCGCGGGAGTAAGGCCGCTGCTCCGCCCCGGTGAAGACGTTCTTGAACTGCACCATGCCGGCGTTCGTGAACATCAGCGTCGGGTCGTTGCGCGGAACCAGCGGCGACGACTCCACGATCTGGTGGCCGTTCTTCGCGAAAAAGTCCAGGAACGTGCGGCGGATGTCGTTGGCGGTCTTCATAAGCTGTCCAGGCTCCGGCTACGGTCGGCTACAATCGGCGGCGCGGCCTTGTTCGCGGCCGAACCGTGCTTTTAACGTGACTTGCGGTGGCTGTCCACAGAGTGCCCGCGACGGGCCCCCGCGCGGCGACAGGCCGCGTGGACGGAGCGCCACACATTTGCATGATCGTCGGCGCGGACGGGCGGTGGAATCGGCCACCGCCCCGCCGCTCACAAGGAGATGAGAGGAAGCGGAAAATCCTCGAACTCCTGATCCTGCTGTTGCGGGCGCTCAAGCTGCTGCTTGAGATCCTGAACCGCTAGGACCGGGCCGGCGGACGGGTGCTGGAACACCCGTCCGCCCAGCCTGAATGTAGGGCTTTTCCACCCCTCCGGCAAGACGGCGAAAAGCCCCTCCCCGGTGGACCGGAGAGGGGCTTTCACACAGAGAAACCGGCTTGCCGCCCGGGATCACTCCGGCGTGGCGGCCTCGCCGTCGGCCTCCGGGGTGCCCATCATGGCGTCGGCGACGAGGCCGGCGTTGCCGCGGATCTTCGCCTCGATGGCGTCGGCCGTGGCCGGGTTGTTGCGCAGGTAGTTCTTGGCGTTCTCGCGGCCCTGGCCGATGCGGGTGCCATCGTAGCTGAACCACGCGCCGGACTTCTCCACCACGCCGGCCTGGATGCCGAGGTCGAGAAGCTCGCCCACCTTCGACACGCCCTCGCCGTACATGATGTCGAACTCGACCACGCGGAACGGCGGGGCCATCTTGTTCTTCACCACCTTGACGCGGGTCTGGTTGCCCACCACCGTCTCGCGGTCCTTGATCGCGCCGATGCGGCGGATGTCCAGGCGGACCGAGGCGTAGAACTTCAGCGCGTTGCCGCCGGTCGTCGTCTCCGGGTTGCCGAACATCACGCCGATCTTCAGGCGGATCTGGTTGATGAAGATCACCAGACAGTTCGACTTGGCGATGGAACCGGTCAGCTTGCGCAGCGCCTGGCTCATCAGGCGGGCGTGCAGGCCGACGTGGCTGTCGCCCATCTCGCCTTCCAGCTCGGCGCGCGGCACCAGGGCCGCCACCGAGTCGACCACCAGCACGTCGACGGCGCCGGAGCGCACCAGCGTGTCGGCGATCTCCAGCGCCTGCTCGCCGGCGTCGGGCTGGGAGATCAGCAGCTCGTCCACATTCACGCCCAGCTTGCGGGCGTAGGACGGGTCCAGGGCGTGCTCCGCGTCCACGAAGGCGCAGGTGCCGCCGCCCTTCTGGGCCTGGGCGATGGCGTGCAGCGCCAGCGTCGTCTTGCCCGAGCTTTCCGGCCCGTAGATCTCGATGATGCGGCCGCGCGGCAGGCCGCCGATGCCCAGCGCGATGTCGAGGCCGAGCGAGCCGGTGGAAACGACCTCCGTCTCGACCGTGTTCTCGCGGGCGCCGAGCTTCATGATCGAGCCCTTGCCAAAGGCGCGCTCGATCTGCGCCAGAGCGGCATCCAGGGCCTTCTGCTTATCCATGGAATCCTTCTCGACCAAACGAAGCTGTGCGGACGACATGCCCGTCTCCCCTTGTTAGATCACATCCGCGGCCCCAGGGCCAACGATCTCACCAACGGTCATTCGGTGAGAGGGAATGTACCAGCTTTGTTCCTCTGCGCAAAGCCATAAGTTCCGCGAATGTTCTCATCGTAAGTTAGGAACGATCCGGCACCGTGCAACGGAAATCCAACTGCGGCGTTCAAGAGGAGACGCTCCGCCAACGACACCCCGAAAAGCCACGCATGATGACCGTCCACTCCACGCTCGACCGCATGATCGACCGCCTCACCACCCAGCGCGTCGCGCTCGGCTGGGCCGCCGGCTGCGTCGCGGGCACGCCCGGTCTGGTGATGGAGATCGGTCTGGGGAAGGGCCGCACCTACGACCATCTGCGCAGCCTGTTCCCGCCGCGCGACATTCTGGTGTTCGACCTGTGGGCGCGCGTTCCCGCATCCCTGCGCCCGGACGAGGACCGGCTGTTCCTTGGCGATTTCCAGGACACGCTGCCCGCCACGGTGGAACTCTTCCGCGGTGCGGTGCGGCTGGCCCACGCCGACATCGGCAGCGCGCAGGAAGACGACGAGGACGGCATCCGCCATTGGATCGGCGGATTGATCGAGCCCTTCCTGGCGCCGGGCGCGTTCGTCCTGTCGGACCGTCCGATCGGCGACGGGCGTCACGGGTGGAAGGCCCTCGACGTTCCGGGAACGGAACGCTGGGCCTATCACGGCTGGCGCGTCGGATAGGCGCCGCCGCCCAACCCGCTATTTCCCGTCCCGGATGACCTCCTTCACCTTGGAGGCAAGTTGCTTCAAGGAAAAGGGCTTGGGCAGGAAATGCGCGACCTCGACCCCGTCGATCTCGCCCAGACGGTCCTCGGCGTAGCCGGAGATGAAGATGACGCGCATGTCGGGCCGCATCTGCCGGACATGGCGGGCCAGGGTCGGGCCGTCCATCTGCGGCATCACCACGTCGGTGATCAGCAGGTCGATGCGGTTGCCGTCCGTGCCGATCTGCTGCAGCGCCGCCTCGCCGTTCTTGGCCTCCAGCACCTGATAGCCCTTGTTGCGCAGCGCGCGGGCGGAGAAGACGCGCACGGCATCCTCGTCCTCGACCAGCATGATGGTGCCGGAGCCGGTCAGGTCGCTGCCGCGCCGCTCGCGCGGCTCGCCCTGGTCGGGACGGGCCTCGCCCTTGTGGCGGGGCAGCAGGATGGTGAAGGTCGTCCCCTCCCCCTTCTCCGACTCGACCAGCACGAAGCCGCCGGTCTGGCGGACGATGCCGTAGACGGTGGACAGCCCCAGCCCGGTGCCCGACCCCACCCCCTTGGTCGTGAAGAAGGGCTCGAAGATGCGCTGGAGATTCTCCTTGGGGATGCCGCAGCCGGTGTCGATCACCTCGATGGACACATAGTCGCCGGACGGGATGGTCTCGTGCTCGCGGCGCTGCGCCTGCTCGACCACATGGTTGGAGGTGACGATGGTCAGCCGCCCGCCTCCGGCCATCGCGTCGCGCGCGTTGACCACCAGGTTGATGATCACCTGCTCCAGCTGGTTCTGGTCCACCTTGACGTAGCCGATGTCGCGGCCGTGGAGCATCTTCAGCTCGATGTTCTCGCCGATCAGCCGGCGCATCAGGTTGCCAAGCTCGGCCAGGACGTCGGTCACGCTCAGGATGCGCGGCTGCAGCGTCTGCTGGCGGGAGAAGGCCAGGAGCTGGCGCACCAGGTTGGCCGCACGGTTGGCGTTCTGCTTGATCTGCATGATGTCGCTGAAGGACTGGTCGCCCGGCTTGTGGCGCAGCAGCAGCAGATCGCAGAAGCCGATCATCGCGGTCAGCAGGTTGTTGAAATCGTGGGCGACGCCGCCGGCCAGCGGGCCGACCGCCTGCATCTTCTGCGA
>NZ_WHOR01000102.1:0-19285 GCF_013340925.1 Azospirillum formosense | reverse complement strand
GAGCCATTGCGCACCAGCGTCAGCGCGCGGGACAGGTCGCTGCCCTCGACGCGCAAATCGCCCTGGGCGCGCGATCCGCCGCTGCCCGGCGGGTTGGTCACGATTCCGGCAAAGCGCAGCGTGGCGTCGGTGTCGGCCATCGACAATGCCGCCCGGACCTGGACGGCGGCGCCGTCGATCAGGCGGCTGACAAACATCTCCCCGCGCAGCGGCACGCCGCGCGCCCGGAAACTGCCCTGCCCCTGGAACGGCCCGGTGAAGCTGCCGGCGACGATCCGCGCGTCGATCTGGTCGATCACCTCCGACTGGCCGGTGCGGGCGTCGCGGTACTGGATGGTGCCGTTCTGCACCGTCACCTGGTCGAAACTGACCGCCGAGGCCAGCCCATCGCCGGATCCGCCCGCCCCGCCGCCCGCCGCACGGCCGGCACCGGCGCCCGACAGGTCCCAGTTGAAGCGCCCGTCGGGCAGCGTCTCGAACAGGAAGGTCGGGTCGATCAGCTTGATGCTCTGCACCTGGATGTGGCCGCCGAGCAGCGGGCCGAGGGCCACGCGGACGTCCAGCTCCTTCAGGCGTGCCATGTCCTCCTCGGACCCGCCGGGCGCGTTGGCCAGCCGCGCGTCGCGCACCGTCAGCGCCGGGGCCGGCAGCAGGGACAGCCCGATGTCGCCCCTCAGCTCCACCTTGCGGCCCGTGGCGGCGGACACCTTGTCCGCGATCTGGGCCTTGTAGGTGTTCCAGTCGACCACGCTCGGCACGATCAGCACCGCGGCCACCAGCAGGCCCAATAGAATCAGCGCCGCGATCAGGAGTTTCTTCACCGGTTGCCCCGCCTTCCCCACCATTCGGCTGTTGAGTCGCCGTATTCCTGCCACAAGATGTCCGCCACAAGCCGCGGCCCCCTGGCGCCCGCTCCGGTCTTCCGGGTGGCACGGGGTTCCGCTAAACTATCGTCCCGAAAGAAAACAAGCAATTTGGGCATTCCAACGGCCGAGTTGTCCAAAAGACGACATGCCCCGCCCTCAGGAGACGCGCCCCATGGCCGATGTCGTGAACCTGAACCGCTTCCGGAAGATGCGCCAGAAGGAAGAGCGTGAAAAAACCGCCGGGGAGAACCGCGTCCGCTTCGGGCGCACCAAGGCCGAGAAGCTGCGCGACCGTCAGGACGCCGAGCGCCGCAAAACGGACCTCGACGGCAAGAAGGTCGACGGCAAAGCTGACGAGTGACGGCCAAGCCCGTGCTTTGGTATCGCTTTTGTGACAATTAGGCATTCAAACAATTCGTCCATAAGACAATCTGGAACGCTGCGGACCGCTTTGCTACACTCCCCCCTCACGAGAGGCGCAATGGGCAAAGGGGAGGACCATCATCATGGTCGACATGTCGTCTCACCGCGGTGCGTCCCAATTCCATCGGCCGATCCGGCGCAAGGAACCCTCCGAGTTCCACAAGCCGGCTCCCTATCTTCCGCGAATCCGCAGCGTCGACGTCGACCGCCCCTGGGTATGGTTGAGCGCCGGCTGGCGCGACATGTGCGCCAGCCCCATGATCAGCGTCGCCTACGGCCTGCTGGCGGTGCTGTCCAGCCTCGCGCTGGTGGCGGTGCTGTCGATGCAGGATATGCAGTATCTGGTGCTGCCGATGGCGGCGGGCTTCATGCTGCTGGGGCCGGTCTTCGCCGTCGGTCTCTATGAGACCAGCCGCCTGCTGGAGCGGGGGGAGACGCCGACGCTGATGAAGGTCGCCGGGGCCTACCGCCGCAACGGCGTGCAGATCGCCGGGATCGGGCTGGCGCTGATGCTCGCCATGCTGGCCTGGATCCGCATCGCCTTTCTGCTGTTCGCGCTGTTCTTCGCGACGGAGCCGCCGGCCTTCGACCAGCTCGTCGACCGTATCTTCTTCTCGGCGCAGACGATCCCGTTCCTGCTGACCGGCACCATCGTCGGCGGCGTCATCGCGACGGCGGTCTTCGCCATCAGCGTGGTGTCGATCCCGATGCTGCTGGACCGCGAGACCGACAGCTTCACCGCCATGGCGACCAGCGTCGCCGTGCTGCGCGAGAATCTTCGCACCATGGCCGGCTGGGCCTTCCTGATCGTGCTGTTCACCGCGGCGGGGATGGTCACCGGCTTCCTGGGGCTGGCGCTGGCCCTTCCGCTGATCGGCCACGCCTCCTGGCACTGCTACCGCGATCTGGTCGGCGCGGACTGAGGTTTCGCGGCCGGGGTTTTATGGCCGGGGTTTCATGGCCGGACGCCCCTCTTCCCATTCGGGAGAGGGGCGTTTTCCGTTCTCAGGACGGCCTCTTGAAGAAGGCTTCGGCGGCGTTCTTCTGCGCCTCCTTCGCGGCGATGGCCGCGCGGGCGCGGGCGATCTCGGCCTCCAGCCCGGCGATGTAGTCCTTCAGCTCCGCCACGCCCAGCGCGGTCAGGTCCTTCAGCGCCGGCTTGGCCTTGCGCGGCTCCAGATCGTCGATGTCCATAGGGCTTCTCCTCCCGCTTTCGCGCATCCCTGCCCCGCGCCGTCCGCTTCCCGCACGTCGGAAAGGCCGTCGGGGCGTGCTTGTCAGCGCCGGTGCGGAATTCTAACTTTGGACGCCTGCGGACACAAACGGCCCGGCCGCCCGGAACGGCGACGGCCGGAACGGTGGACGCCGCGTCAACGAGGAATGGGGGAGACACCATGGGCATCGCCCTGCCGGACAGCATGACCTGCGTGGAGATTTCGCAACCCGGCGGCCCGGAGGTCCTGCGCACCGTGCAGCGCCCCGCCCCGGTGCCCGGCCCCGGCGAGGTGCTGGTGGCGGTGGAGGCGGCGGGCGTCAACCGCCCGGACATGCTGCAGCGCCAGGGCCGCTACGACCCGCCGCCGGGCGCCTCCGACCTTCCCGGCCTGGAGATCGCCGGGCGCGTCGTCGCCCTGGGCGAGGGCGTGACGGAGTGGGCCGCCGACGACGCGGTCTGCGCCCTGATCTCCGGC
Organism: Azospirillum formosense; assembly: GCF_013340925.1. GTDB lineage: Bacteria > Pseudomonadota > Alphaproteobacteria > Azospirillales > Azospirillaceae > Azospirillum > Azospirillum formosense. The sequence continues at coordinate 16,305 of NZ_WHOR01000102.1, read as the reverse complement.
GGCGGCTATGCCCAGTATTGCGTGGTCCCGGCGCCGCAGCTCCTGCCCGTGCCGAAGGGCTACGGCATGGTCGAGGCCGCCGCCGTTCCGGAGACCTTCTTCACCGTCTGGACCAACGTGTTCGAGCGCGGCGCGCTGAAGCCCGGCGAGACGCTGCTGGTCCATGGCGGCTCCAGCGGCATCGGCACCACGGCCATCCAACTCGCCAAGGCCTTCGGCGCCAAGGTCTTCACCACCGCCGGCAGCGCCGAGAAGTGCCGGGCCTGCGAGGAGCTGGGCGCCGACCGCGCCATCGACTACAAGACCGAGGACTTCGCCGCCGTCATCCAGAAGGAGACCGGCGGGCGCGGCGTCGACGTGGTGCTGGACATGGTCGGCGGCGATTACATCGCCCGTGACATCGGCATCATGGCCCCCGACGGGCGGCACGTCTCCATCGCCTTCCTCCAGGGGCCGAAGGTCTCCATCAACATGTTCCCGGTGATGACCAAGCGCCTGACCCTCACCGGCTCCACCCTGCGCGCCCGCTCGGTGGAGGAGAAGGGCCGCATCGCCGCCGCCCTGCGTGAGAAGGTCTGGCCGCTGCTGGAAGGCGGCACGGTCAAGCCGGTGATCCACAAGGTCTTCACGCTTGAGCAGGCGGCCGAGGCGCACGCCCTGATGGAATCCAGCGCGCACATCGGCAAGATCGTCATGACGGTGGGCGGCTGATCGTCGCCGCACGGCGAACCATTGGATTGCGAAGGGAATTCCCGGCTTCACAGCCGGGAATTCCCTTTCAAGCATTTTTTTCGCTTTATTCTTGTTCCCGGACAGCCAGGTGGGCTTGCTAAAGCGCGCCAAGACGGTTAGCAGAAGGATCGGTGTCCGGGTTTTCCCGGCCGCCTGCCCGAGCACGCTTACATCGACCGGTTCCGGCCCTATATGGAGGGCGAAGCTCGGGACCATCCGGTATAGTATGGCCGATCGCGCCACCCGCCAGCGGGTGCGGTCGGGTTGGAGTTGTCAGGAGGGACGATGGCACTGCCCTTGATGCCGAAAGCGACGGCCGTCTGGCTGGTCGAGAACACATCCTTGACCTTCGAGCAGATCGCCGCCTTCTGCGGCCTGCATTCCCTGGAGGTCCAGGCCATCGCCGATGGCGAGGTGGCGGTCGGCATGGTCGGGCTGGACCCTGTGGCCAACGGTCAGTTGACCAAGGGCGAGATCGAACGCTGCGAGCGCAACCAGGATCTGCGCCTGAAGCTGCTGGTCCCCGACCTGCCGCTGCCGGCGGCCCGGTCCAAGGGACCGCGCTACACCCCGATCACCAAGCGCGGCGACAAGCCGGACGCCATTTCCTGGCTGCTGAAGCACCATCCGGAGCTGTCGGACGCCCAGCTTTGCCGCCTGATCGGCACGACCAAGCCGACCATCGCGGCCGTGCGCGACCGCACGCACTGGAACGCCCCGAACATCAAGCCGCGCAACCCCGTGCTGCTCGGGCTGTGCACCCAGCGCGAGCTGGAGGAGGCCCTGGCCCTGGCCGTCCGCCGCGGTGGCGTCCCGCTCTCCCCCGAGGAGCGCGAGGCCCAGGAAGGCGAGGAAGGCTACGACGACGAGTCGCCCTATTCCGAGCGGGAAGAGGCGCGCTGACGCCGCTTTCCAAGCCCCTCTCCCCCGGCGGGAGGGGGGCTTTTTGCTTTTGCGGCCGGGGGCGGCCCGTCCCTCCGCCTCCGGCGCCGGACCTGCAACGAGGTCCATGAAGACCGCGCTCTGGACGACACCCGGCGCGCGCGCTACTTCTTCGGCATGACTGCACCCTCCCGTCTTGTCGTCGGCATCAGCGGAGCCTCGGGCGTGATCCTGGGCATCCGGCTCCTGTCCGTTCTCCGCCGGATCGGCGTCCAATCGCACCTCGTCGTCAGCCGCTCCGCCGAGGTCACGCTGGCCCATGAGACGGACATGAAGGTGGCGGAGCTGCGGGCTCTGGCCGACGTGTCCTACGCCGCCGCCGACATCGGCGCGGCCATCGCCAGCGGCAGCTTCCGCGCCATGGGGATGATCGTCGCCCCCTGCTCCGTCCGCACGATGAGCGAGATCGCCACGGGTGTGACCTCCACCCTGCTGACCCGCGCCGCCGACGTCACGCTGAAGGAACGGCGTCCGCTGGTGCTGATGGTGCGCGAAACGCCGCTGCATCTGGGGCACCTGCGCACGATGACCCAGCTGGCCGAAATGGGCGCGGTGATCGCCCCGCCGGTCCCCGCCTTCTACAGCCGCCCGCAGACCATCGACGACCTGGTGGACCACGCCGTCGGGCGGGCGCTCGACCTGTTCGGGCTGGACGCGGGCATCGTGCGCCGATGGGGCGAGCCTGCACCTGCGGAGGTTCTGGAAACATGATCCAGCCTGGGCTATACCGCATCCGCTAAATCCCGACCGAAGAGGGGTATCAGAACGATGCCACACACCCGCGACCAGGACGTTCCGATTCGTCAGCTTCTCGCCGGGATGAAAGGTTTCCGCGCCCGCTACTACGAGCGCCGGCCCGACAGCATGCGCCAGCTCGTCGAGCAGGGGCAGAAGCCGAAGATCCTGATGATCGGCTGCTCCGACAGCCGCGTCGATCCGGCGCTGCTGACCGAGGCCGAGCCGGGCGAGATGTTCGTCGTCCGCAACGTCGCCAACCTCGTCCCGCCCTACCAGCCGGACGGCAGCTACCACGGCACATCGGCGGCCATCGAATACGCGGTGCGGGTGCTTCAGGTCAGCCACGTCATCGTGCTGGGCCATGCCCTGTGCGGCGGCATCCAGGGGCTGATCCGCCTGCGCAAGGGCGAGCCGGACCAGAACGACTTCGTGTCGCCCTGGGTGTCCATCGCCAGCGCGGCGCTCGATCCCTACATCCCGCCCGCCCAGGGGGATACCGACGAGGAGCGGCGCAAGGCCGAGTTCGAGCGCCTCCAGCAGAAGCCCGACGTGATCGAGCGCGCCGCCGTCCGCACCTCGGTCGACAACCTGATGACCTTCCCCTTCGTCCGCGAGCGGGTGGAGGCCGGGTCGCTGGAACTGCACGGCTGGTGGTTCGACCTGGACAGCGGCGACCTGTGGGCCATCAATTCCCAGACCAAGATGTTCGAGCCGGTTGATTGAGTGTGCCGGATGGGCGAAAGCTGCCCAGCGGACGGTGAGGAGCCGCTTCCGCCGGGAATTTTCTGCCCATCCTTTCGCCCTGTGGCCCCGGCGAATCCCTTTCCCGCCTTTTGGCATGACGGTTGCATAACCTTGTTCGGCGCGTTCCGGCGGACGCGCATGGAAGGGAATGAGGCGGCCGGACCATGGGCATCACCACGATCTTCAACAATGGCGTTCTCGGGCTGACGGCGCAGAACCGCGCCCTGGGCACCATTTCGAACAACATCGCGAACGCCTCCACGTCCGGCTTCAAGGCGTCGGAAACCCAGTTCTCCGACTTCGTGCTGAGCGACCGCACCGGCAACAAGGACCCCGGCAACGGGGTGCGCGCCTTCGAGCGGTTGGATCACAGCGGCGGCACCATCACCCGGACCGACGTCACCACCAACGCGGCCATCGTCGGCAACGGCTTCTTCCTCGTCCAGGACCTGGATGCCCAGGCCGGCACGACCGCGACTACCGCACAGACCAACGACGATTCGGTTTTCCTGACGCGGTCCGGCGACTTTTCCCCCGACAAGGAAGGCCGTCTGGTGAACGGCGCCGGCAAGGCGCTGATGGGTTTCAAGCTCGACCCCGCCAGCGGCACCGGCTCCTTCGGCAGCCTCAGCAGCATGACTCCGGTCTCGCTGAGCGGGTTGCAGGATTACCGCGAAGCCTCGACCCAGGCGTCGCTAAACCTCAACCTGCCCTATGACCAGGAGCCGGTGACCGGCCAGATCACCACGGCGAACACGACCGGCGTCGTTCTGAACATGGTCGACAGGAACGGCGCCGACGGGGCGATGGCCCTGCGCTTCCTGAAGACCGGGCAGGCGGAGGACGGCACCTCGACATGGCAGGTCTTCAACGCCGGCGTCATCGGCGCCGACGGCAAGCCGGTTGGCAACGGCAATGTGAACGACCCCACCACCTGGCAATCGCTCGGCACGCTGAACTTCGCCCGCAACGGCACGCTGACCGGCGGCGCCACCGGCGCCCCGGTGACACTGACGTTGAATCCCGGCGGCGACTTCGCCCAGACGACGCTGGATCTCGGCTCCTACGGGAAGATGAGCAATTCCATCACGACCATCGCCGGCATGGATCTGGGCATCGTCCAGGGCAACAACGGCATCCGGGCCGGCACCTATCAGGGAGCGGAGCTGACCGCGGACGGCTTCGTCGCCGCGAACTTCCAGGGCGGGAAGCAGCGCTACATCTACCGCATCCCCGACGCGACCGTGGTCAATCCGACCGATCTGGAAAGCGTGTCCGGCACCATGTTCCGGACCACCGCCAACTCGGGCGCCATCCGCCTGAACTCCTTCGGCAACCTGACCAGCGAGACCGGAACCAGCGCGCCGAAGACCGTCGGGGCGTCGCTGAACACGGCCAGCGTCGAGGGCTCCAACGTCAAGATCGAAGAGCAGTTCACCACGCTGATCCAGGCTCAGCGCACCTACTCCGCCGCCTCCAAGCTGGTGTCCACCGCCGACGAGATGACCCAGACGACGATCACCCTGAAGTCCTAAGAGCCGCGGCGCGCAGCGCGTCGGCGACGCGCTTGGCCACCTCCGCCCAATCGCCGACGCGCGTCTGGCGGAACAGGCGGGCGGTCGGGTACCAGGGGCTGTCCTCCCGCCCCAGAAGCCAGCGCCAGTCCGGCGACAGGGGCAGCACCACCCAGACCGGCACCCCCAGCGCACCGGCCAGATGGGCCGGCCCGGTGCAGGAGGAGATCACGAGGTCGAGGTTGGCCATGATCGCCGCGGTATCGGCGAAATCGGCGATGTCCGGCCCGAGGTCGGTGAAGGAGGACGGCATCGGCACCCGATCCAAATCCTCGCGCCCCGGTCCCTTCTGGAGCCCGTAAAAGCGCACGCCCGGCATGTCCAGCACTGGCCGCAGCCCGGCCAGCCGGGGCGAGCGCAGCGCGTCGCCGGGAAAGCGCGGGTTGCCTGCCCAGACCAGCCCGACCCGCAAACCCTGCCTTTCCGCAAACCGCTCGCTCCAAGCGGCGGCGCGTTCCGGGTCGGGGCGCAGATACGGCACGGCGGCGGGCACGTCGTCCAGCCCGCCGCCGAAGGCGCGCGGCAGGCTCATCAGCGGGCATTCCAGATCGAAATCCGGAAGCGGGTCGCCGCGGGCGATCAGCCGCTCCACCCCCGGCAGGCCCGACAGAACGCCCATCAGGGGCCTTTGCACCTCCAGGATCACCCGAGCCCCGCGCTCCGCCACCAGCGGGACGTAGCGGACGAACTGCAACGTGTCGCCCAACCCCTGCTCGGCATAGAGCAGGATGGTCTGCCCGGCGATGCCGCCACCGGTCCAGGTGGGCTGGGCGAAGCGGCGCCAGGGCGGTTCCGCCCGCGCGTCATGGCGGCGCCAGTCGAACTCCGGCCAACCATCGTTGTAGTCGCCGGCCAGCAGCCGGGCGAAGCCGCGGTTCCAGCGCATCCCGGCGTCGTCGGGCCGCGCCTCCAGCACCCGGTCGAAATCGGCCAGAGCCGCCACCGGCCGGGCCATGGCGAGCAGCGCGTTGCCACGCGCCGACCACAGGGCCGGTCCGGAAAAGCCACGTTGCTCCGCCGTGGCGAAGGCCTCCAGCGCCTCGTCGAACCGGCCCTGCCCGGCGAGCAGCGACCCCAGATTTCCCCACGCCGCGCCGTAGCCGGGGGCGAGGTCCAGCGCCGTGCGGTAGGCGGCCTCCGCCTTGTCCCAGCGCTTGAGCGCCGCGCAGGCGGAACCGAGCATCATCCAGGCCGCCGATGATCCCGGCGCCAGGGCGGCGGCGCGGCAGGCCGCCCGCTCCGCCTCTTCTCCACGCCGTCCGGCCAGGGCCGTTTCGGCGAGATTGACCAAGGCGTCCACCGAGGCCGGGAGCAGCGCCAAGGCCTTCTGCGCCGAGCGGGCGGCTTCCGGCACCCGGTTCAGGGCGCGCAGGGCGCCGGCCCGGCTGGCGTGGGCGTCGGCCAGCAGCGGGTCCAGCCGCAGGGCGCGGGCATAGCCGGCCTCCGCCTCCGCCGTGTCGCCCAGGGTCTGAAGCGCGCCGGCCAGGTTGGATTGCCCCCCCGCCGAGTCGGGACGCAGCGCCAGCGCCCGGCGCAGCAGGCGCGCCCCGTCCGCCGGACGGCCCGTCTGGGCATGGAGCACGCCCAGGAACTGGGCGGCGTCGGCCTGCTCCGGATCGGCTTCGAGAATCCGCCCATAGAGCGTCGCCGCCTCGGCCAGACGGCCCGACTGGTGATGGTCGATGGCGGCCAAGAGGGCCTCGATGATCGTCGCCATGGGAGTGCCCAAGGGTGTGAGGGGTACTGGAAGCCGGTGGATCATGCGGGTCCGCCGCCGGATTTGTCACAAGTCCTGCCGTTCCCGCAACCCACCCACGAGCAGCCCCACGTTGCATTTCACTTTTGCTAAAATTATGCTGCATCCATCGCCCCGAAACATACCGGGGTATTCAGTGCGAGGACCGCGTCCCGCCCATGCAAAGCACCTTGCCGATGAAAAGCACCTTGAACATCTGCGCGCTCGCCTTGACCTGTGCCTTCGTCCCGGCCGTCCTGACCGTAGAACCGGCCACGGCCAGCGACAAGCCGGCCGGCGGCGGCGGGTGCCCGTGGGCGCAGGATGTCAAGCTGGACCTCGACGGCAAGACCCTCACGCTGAACCAGGACGCCTTCTCCGCGAAGGGGGAGTCGCTCGACCTCGAGGGCTATCAAATATTCCCGCTGCTCGACCAGTTGAAACTGCGCATCCTCGGCCCGCGCGGGCAGGAGTGGGAGGCCGGACTGACCCGCCTGTCCGGCGGCAAGCGCTGCCAGGCCTTCTATGTCGGCAAGCCCTTCCAGGTCTCCGACGAGACGAGCGACCGCAACAGCCTCATCTTGGTCCGCTGACACCAGCGCCGATCCCGGCCCGCCAGCGGTCGCGCCCGATCCGGTAGAGGATGTGCCGCTTCAGGCGATGGCCGTCCGGAACCCGCGGGTGGTCGAAGTCGCCCGCCGCATCGCGCTCCATCCCCAGCCGTTCCATGACCCGCTGCGACCGCTGATTCTCCGGCACGGTGAAGGCCACGATCTCGCCCAGCCCGACCGCGCCGAACCCGTAGGCCAGCGCCAGCCCGGCCGCCTCGGTCGCCAGCCCCTGCCCCCAATGGGCGGGGTCGAGCCGCCATCCCACCTCGACGGCGGGGGCGAAGGGCGCCTCCCAGGTCACGCGGGCCAGCCCGACGAAGCCGATGAAGGGGCTGCGGCCGGGCCGCTCCACGGCCCAGAAGCCGAAGCCGTGCCGATCGAAATGCTCGCCGATGCGCCGGATCACCGCGTCGTTGGCCGCGCGGTCGGGAAGCGGCAGCAGATGTTCCATCACCACAGGGTTTTGCGACAGCGCGTGAAAGGCATCGCCGTCCCCGTCGCGCCAGGGGCGCAGGATCAGCCGGGGCGAGGTGAGGATGGCGGGAGACGTCATCGCACCGGTTCCGTCAGGGCTCGGGCGGCGTGGCGAGCGCCGCCAACAGCCCCATCACCGCCGGGTCCCCCTCCGGCACGAGCCGGTAGAGATTGACCGCGGCCAGCGCGACGCCGCCCCCCGGCGCGGGGGTGAGTCCGGACAGGGCGAAGAGACGGTCCTGCTGGACGCGCTCCGCCTCCAGTTCCGCCGCCTTCAGGCGCTTGTAGAGGGCGTCGTCCCCGCCCTTCGCCCGGCGGCGGACGGCGCGCAGCGGACGGACCACCTCGTCCCGCCAGGGGGCGATCGCGGAATCGATGCGCGCCAGTTCCTCGGCCGGCAGGTCGGCGTTGCAGGCCATGCCCGCCCAGGCGGCGAACAGCAGCAGATTCACGTCCTGGCCGAGCCGGTCCTGAAGGTCGAGGCAGGCGGCGGGCACGCCCGGCCGTCCGTAGACGGCGAGAGCGAAGTCCCACAGCGGGTTTTCCGACATCGCCGCGCCTGCCTCCCTGGAGGTTCCGCTCAATCGCCCAGGCTGATGCCCAGACCGCGGGCGGTCTTGACCATGGCGCCGTCCAGCTCGACGCAGGCGTATTCGGCGATGGCCTCGGCGATCGGCACGTCGATGACGCCGCGATTGGACCAGGCGACCATGCGGTCGAACTTGCCCTCGGCGATCAGGTCCACGGCGTGCACGCCGAAGGCCGATGCGACCAGACGATCGCGCGGGCTGGGCATGCTGCCGCGCTGGACATGGCCCAGAACGGTGACGCGGGTCTCCGCCCCCGTCGCCTCGGCGATCTTCTCGCCGATGTAGTCGCCGATGCCGCCGTAGCGCTTCTGGCCGCCCTGGAACAGCTTCTGCACGCCGGTGCCGTCCACGGTCTTCACCGCCTCCGACACCACGACCAGCGCGAAGTTGCGGCCGGTCGAGCGCACCTGCTTGATCTTCTGGGCGATCTTCTCGATGGAATAGGCGATCTCGGGGATCAGCACGACGTCGGCGCCGCCGGCAATGCCCGCCGCCAGCGCGATATGCCCGGCGTCGCGGCCCATCACCTCCAGCACCATGACGCGGGCGTGGCTGGCCGCGGTCGGCTGGAGCCGGTCGAGCGCCTCGACCGCCACGCCGACGGCGGTGTCGTAGCCGACCGACACCTCGGTCAGGCCCAGATCGTTGTCGATGGTCTTGGGGATGCCGACCATCTGGAAGCCGCCCTTGTCGGCCAGCTTCTTCAGGATGGCGAAGCTGCCGTCGCCGCCGATGCCGATCAGCGCGTCCAGCCCCAGCTCGCGGTAGCCGCCGATGATCTCGTCCGACCGGTCCTTCTGCGTGCCGTCGGCCATCGGGTAGGCGAAGGGGTCGCCGCGGTTGGTCGTGCCGAGGATCGTGCCGCCCATGCGCATCATGTTGCCGTCGACCTGCGGCAGATCGAGCACCTGGTACTGCACCGGTCGCTGCAGCAACCCCTGGGTGCCTTCCTTGATGCCCAGGACCTGCCAGCCGTAGGTCAGGACGGCCCGGTGGACCACCGCGCGGATGACCGCGTTCAGCCCGGCGCAGTCGCCGCCGCTGGTGAGAATGCCGATGCGCTTGCCTGCTGTCATGGAGACTGTCCCGTGTCGTCTGGAACCGCTGCGAAAGGTAGTCATACCAGAACGTTGCTCCACCGCAATGGTTCTGGTCCTCCGAGTATATTACATTCCGGCGACCGGATTATAACCCTGCGAAGAATGCGTGGTTTCGCACTGCCGTTGCGCCGGAAATCTGGTATAGTCCCCGCCGCTCAGCCAGCGGGCCCCGCGCGTATGAACGAACAAGAGATGCTGAAGGAAAAACTGGCCACGCTTCGCAGCGAGCATCGCGACCTCGACGACGTGATCGCCCGACTGCACGAACGTGCGCCGTTCGACCAGCTTCAGATGCAACGTCTGAAGAAGCGCAAACTCGCGCTCAAGGACCAGATCATGGTTCTGGAAAGCCGCATGCTGCCCGACATCATCGCCTGAGGCGGCTTTTCGGCGGGGAACATGGCCCGGCGCATCGCGTCGCGCTGGACTCCATGCGCGCGCTTTCTATAATGCGCCGCTTTCCGGACCTAGAGGAAAGCGCGCGCCGTGTCCGCATCCATCGCCGCCACCACCGACCGCAAGCCGCTGGTCGGCATCATCATGGGCAGCCAGTCGGACTGGACCACCATGAAGCACGCCGCCGAGACGCTGACCGCGCTCGGCGTCCCGCACGAGGTCCGGATCGTCTCCGCCCACCGCACCCCGCAGCGTCTGGTCGAGTACGCCACCACCGCCCGTGAGCGCGGCCTGAAGGTGGTCATCGCCGGGGCCGGCGGCGCCGCCCACCTGCCGGGCATGGCCGCCTCGATGACCCCCCTGCCCGTCTTCGGCGTGCCGGTGGAAAGCCATGCGCTGAAGGGCATGGACAGCCTGCTGTCGATCGTCCAGATGCCCGGCGGCGTTCCGGTGGGCACGCTGGCCATCGGCAAGGCCGGCGCCATCAACGCCGCATTGCTCGCCGGTTCGGTCATCGCCCTGATGGACCCGGCGGTCGCCGAGGCGCTGGACGCCTGGCGCGCCCGCCAGACCGCCGCCGTCGCCGAAGCCCCTGTCGACGAGCCCGCCTGAACCATGGCCCACCGCATCCTTCCCCCCGGCTCGACCATCGGCATGCTCGGCGACGGGCAGCTCGGCCGCATGACCGCGCTTGCCGCCGCCCGTCTGGGTTACAAGACGCACGTCTACGCGCCGGGATCGGAGGGCAGCCCCTGCGCCCAGGTCGCGGCGGCCGTCACCTCCGCCGGATGGGACGACCTCGACGCGCTGGAGGCCTTCGCCCGCTCCGTCGACGTGGTGACGCTGGAGTGGGAGAACGTTCCGGTCGCCGTGGTCGAGCATCTCGGCCGCTTCACCCCCGTCCATCCCGGCGGCCAGGTGCTGTCGGTCGCCCAGGACCGCGTGGAGGAGAAGTCCTTCGTCAACGCGCTGGGCATCGGGACCGCCCCCTGGCGCGCCGCCCGCAGCGCCGACGAGGTGGTGAAGGCGGTGGCGGAGATCGGCCCGCGCTGCATCCTGAAATCCACCCGCCTCGGCTACGACGGCAAGGGTCAGGCGCGCATCGAGCCGGGCAGCGATCCGGCGGAGGCCTGGGCGGCCATCGGTTCCGACGCCGGCATCGTGGAGGGCTTCGTCTCCTTCACCTGCGAGGTGTCGGTGATCGTCGCCCGCGGGCTGGACGGCCGCATGGCCGCCTACCCCGCCGTGGAGAACCGGCACAAGGACGGCATCCTCGACAAGACCATCGCCCCGGCCCGCGTTCCGGCGGAGACGGCGGCCGAGGCCGAGCGGGTCGCCCGCCGCATCGCCGAGGCGCTGGACCTCGTCGGCGTGCTGGCGGTGGAGATGTTCGTGACGCCGGACGGCGGCGTGCTGGTCAACGAAATGGCGCCGCGCCCGCACAACTCCGGCCACTGGACCATGGACGCCTGCCATTCCTGCCAGTTCGAGCAGCTCGTCCGCGCCGTCTGCGGCCTGCCGCTCGGCTCGGTGGAGCGGGTGGCGGACGCCGAGATGGAGAACCTGATCGGCGCCGACGCGGACCGTTGGCCGGCGCTGATGGCCGAGCCGGGCGCCCGCCTGCACCTCTACGGCAAGGCGGAATCCCGTCCGGGCCGCAAGATGGGCCATGTGACCCGGCTCCATCCCCGTTCCTGACCCTTCCGGTCGATTCTCCGCTTTTGATCGCCGCAGCGGGCCGTTTCCTGTCCTGGAACGGCCCGCGATCGTTTTTTTCTCGCGGCGGGTGCGATAATCCGGCGCGCCTCAAAACCACATTTCTCTTTAAATCATTGAAAATTCTAGGTTCCGAATTTTTCTTCGAAACGGCGGGGCAAATCTTGCCGCTTTTTTCAGAACGGGAACGCGGCTAGTCTCCATTCAATGAATGACGCAATTCGATAAACTTTTTCTCAATTTCGGGCTATTGCCGATGCAGCTTGCGCATGACTCGATCAGACGCCCGGTGCCGCAGACCAACGCGCAGGTCCGTCGCCCGTCGCACCGCGAGCGTGACCGCTTCGTCGGCTTCGCCTTCGCCGCTGCGGATTTGCTGATCGAGACGGATGCGCGGGGAACCATTCTGTTCAGTGCGGGCGCGCGCTGCCGCCTGACCGAAGGCGACGTGGCCGGCTTGGTCGGCACCAGCCTGCTCGACGTCGTGGCGCCCAACGACCGCAAGTACGTCACCGTCCTGTTCAAGCGCATCCAGGACAAGGGCCGCATCAAGCCGGCGCGCGTCGTTTTCCAAGGCTGCGACGGCAACCGCTTTCCGGCGCTGCTCGGCGGTTGCCGGCTCGACTCCTGCCCCGGCTCGCTGTTCCTGACCGTGCTGCTGGCCTCCGGCCCGCGCAACACGAACGAGGCGCTCGCCGCGGCCGGCCAGCTTCTCGATGGCAACGCCTTCAGCCACATCCTGGAGGACCGCATCATCAAGGCGCGGGAGAAGGGGCTGGACAACGCCCTGACCCTGCTGCTGATCGACGGCCTGCAATCGATGGTCGATGCTCTGCCCGAAGGGGCGGCGGGCGAGGTGATGCAGGGGATCGAGGCCTATCTGCGGGCGATCTCCGCCAACGGCGACAGCGCCGGGCAACTGGCCACCGACCGCTACGGCATCGTCCACGCCTCCGACATCGACGGGCAGGAGGTGCAGGCCCACATCACCCAGATCATCCAGAGCGCCGGCGGGGAGTTGCCCGGCGGCATCCGCACCTGGTCGCTGGACGTGTCGGACGAACGGCTGGCCCCCGCCGACGCGGCGCGCGCGCTGGTCTATACGGTGCAGGCCTTCGCGTCCGCCCAGGGCGGCGAATTCACCATCTCCAGCCTGGAGGACGGCGCCAAGCGCATGCTGTCCGACGCGGTGGACCGCATAGGCCGGCTGCGCGCAACCATCGAGAAGCGCGACTTCTTCGTGGTCTACCAGCCCATCGTCGATATCGGGACGCGGACGGTCCATCATCTGGAAGCGCTGACGCGGGTGGAGGGCATGCCGTCCCCGGCGGACTTCATCACCTTTGCCGAGGATGTCGGGCTGATCTACGACTTCGACCTGCTGCTGACGCAGTCGGTGCTGGACACCATGCACGCCCACCGCAAGGAGCCGACCCTGCCGGACGTGGCGATCAACCTGTCCGCCAAGACGCTGATGAGCCCGATCTTCCTGCGCCAGTTCCTGGCGGTGACGGAGCCTTATGGCGAGCTTGCCCGCAAGCTGCTGATCGAGGTGACCGAGACCGTCGTCGTCACCGACATCGCCAAGTTGAACGAGGTTTTGCAGAAGCTCCGTGCCGCCGGATTCCGCATCTGCCTGGACGATGTCGGGGCCGGATCAACCTCCTTTCAGTCGCTCTACGGCATCCAGGCCGACTTCGCCAAGATCGACGGTCACTTCGTCCGCGGCGCCGTGCACAGCGGGCGCGACATGGCCATGCTGCGGTCCATGGTGGACGTGTGCGGCCAGTTGGGCCTCGGGCTGATCGGGGAGCAGGTGGAGGGGCCGGAGCACGCGCAGCTTCTGACGGAACTGGGCGTGCCGCTGGCGCAGGGCTACCTCTACAGCCGCCCCTCCCGCGACTTCGCCTACTTCGCGAAGGACTGGGCGAAGATGGCCGGCACAGGCGGCAAGGTTCTCAGGAAGGGCTGACGCGCGGCGGGAACCGGCCGCTCCCGCACGTCGTCAGGCCGGCATCAGGCCAGTTCGTGCGCCGCATCGATGCAGTGGCGTGCCTGGGCGAGAAGCTCGCGGTTGCGGTCCATGAACTCCTTGGCGGCGCCGCAGGCCCCCGGATGCAGCCGGACCTCCGCCAGAAGCCGCTCCGCCTCGTCCAGCGAATTCAAGACCGATACCGCTGTGTCGATGTCCATGGCCGACCCCCTCAACATGGCGTGCTGCAACGCACGCGTCCATCAGGCGGCTATGACAAAAGCATTGATTTGCGCTGCAGCGTATTGGCCATAACGTCGCAGATTTAGAACATTTTAACATATTTATCGCCAAAAACGTGCATCATCGCCGCTCGCGTCTCTCCAGTGCATCCACTTGTACGCGGATGACCTTTTCCGTCGCCGAGAAGCCCTGCCGACGGGTCAGGACGACGATGACCGCCGCGGTGGACACCATGAAGAACCAGGGACCGAGCATCCATGCCAGCGCCGCCATGGCGAAGTAGTAGGCGCGCATGCCGCCGTTCAGCGCCTTGACGGCCAGCGTCATGGCGGCGGCGATGCTGTCCGCCATCGCCGTCTTCTCTTCCGCCGGCACCGGGGGCAGCGGGGCGGAGCCGATCAGGGCGCAACAGTAATTGTACTGGCGCAGCGCCCAGGTGAATTTGAAGAAGCCGAAGGTGAAGATCGCCACGAGCAGCAGCATCTTCAGCTCGAAGAACTCGCGGGTGGTCTGCACCGTGAAGGACAGCGTGCCGACCAGCTTGTGGGCGTTCTCCACCGCGCCGAAGGCACCGACCAGACCGGCCAGCACCAGCATGTTCGTGCTGGCGAAGAAGGTGCAGCTCTGCATCGTGTGGCCGACGAGCTGCGAATCCATGATGCGGTTGTCGCGTTCCAGCATCCGCTCCATCCAGTGACGGCGCGCCTTCTTCAGATGCTGGTTGACCACCATGCGCCCGCCCAGCATGTGGTCCTGGATCAGCGTGAAGCCCGCCCAGCAGGCCAGGAACCACAGGAAGGCGACGATATCGAGGATGGTGATGTCGGGCGTCACGGGCGGACACTCTGGCGCGAGGGGAAGGGGGCGGTCCGGCGAAGGGTGTAGCCGTCCCCCCGCCGCCTGTCCAGGGGTGCCCCGGCGGGAGCGGGATGCCCCTACCCCCGCCCCTGCACCGCGTTCAGCACATGGACGCGGATCGCGCTCGACAGGTTGCCGCTGCGCGTCGAATCGATCTCCTCGATCAGCGCGTTGACCGACATGCCCCGCGCCTGCGCGAGGCCCTTCAGCGCCTCCCAGAATTCCTCTTCCAGGGAGACGCTGGTCGGGTGCCCGGCGATGAGGACGGAGCGCTTCTTCATGGACGGCGCGCGGCCCCGGTCACCGGGGCTTGACCATGGTTTCCGGCTTGACCCACTGATCGAACTGCTCCTCGGTCAGCAGGCCCAGCGCCACGCCGGCCTGTTTCAGGGTCGTTCCCTCCTTGTGGGCCTTCTTGGCGATCTTCGCCGCGTTGTCGTAGCCGATGTGCGGGTTCAGCGCGGTGACCAGCATCAGGCTCTCGTTCAGCAGCTGGCCGATGCGCTCGCGGTTCGCCTCGATGCCGACCACCGCGTTGTCGGTGAAGCTGTTGCAGGCGTCGGCCAGCAGCCGGATCGACTGGAGGACGTTGTAGGCGATCACCGGTTTGAAGACGTTCAGCTCGAAATGGCCGGTGGCGCCGGCGATGCTGACGGTGGTCTGGTTGCCCATCACCTGGGCGCAGACCATGGTCATCGCCTCCGACTGGGTGGGGTTCACCTTGCCGGGCATGATCGATGAGCCGGGCTCGTTCTCCGGCAGCGCGATTTCCCCGATGCCGCAGCGCGGGCCGGAGCCGAGCAGGCGGATGTCGTTGGCGATCTTCATCAGCGAGACCGCCAGCGTGTTCAGGCTGCCGTGGGCGTCCACCAGAGCGTCGTGGCTCGCCAGCGCCTCGAACTTGTTCTCGGCGGTGACGAAGGGCAGCCCGGTGATGGAGGCCACCTCCTCGGCGAAGGCTTCGGCGAAGCCGGTCTTGGCGTTCAGCCCGGTGCCCACCGCCGTGCCGCCCTGGGCCAGCCGGTAGAGCTGGGGCAGCGACGCCTTCACCCGCTCGATCCCGTAGGCGATCTGGGCGGCGTAGCCGGAGAACTCCTGCCCCAGGGTCAGCGGCGTGGCGTCCTGGAGGTGGGTGCGCCCGATCTTCACGATGTCGGCGAACTCCGCCGCCTTCGCCGCCAGCGCCGCGTGCAGGTGCTCCAGCGCCGGCAGAAGCTCGTGGTGGATCTGCTCGGCCGCGGCGATGTGCATGGCGGTGGGGAAGCTGTCGTTGGACGACTGCCCCATGTTGACATGGTCGTTGGGGTGGACCGGCTTCTTCGACCCCATCTCGCCGCCCAGCGCCTCGATGGCGCGGTTGGAGATGACCTCGTTGGCGTTCATGTTGGTCTGGGTGCCGGAACCGGTCTGCCAGACCACCAGCGGGAAATGATCGGCGAGCGTGCCGTCGATCACCTCCTCCGCCGCCTCGACGATGGCCCGTCCCAGCCGGGGGTCGAGCACCTCCAGCGCCATGTTGGCGAGCGCCGACGCCTTCTTCTGGATGCCGAGCGCGCGCACCAGCGCCGGCGGCATGCGCTCGCCGCCGATGCGGAAGTTGCGCAACGAGCGCTGCGTCTGGGCGCCCCAGTAACGGTCGGCGGCAACCTCGATCGGTCCGAAGCTGTCGGTCTCGGTGCGCATCCCGGTCTTGCCGGTCATGGTCAGGTCCTCGTCGGTTCGAACATCGTTCCGGTCAGCGAATTTTTTCCCGAATCGCCCGGCGGGCAAGGGGAATCAACGCGGAATCCCCTTTGGGCAAGGGCCCGGCCGAATTTGTTCTTGTTGCGTTCCGTTTCCTGCGTTACCGTTTCTGCGTGAGCGGCCCTGCCGCCCCCTTT
>NZ_WHOR01000101.1:0-19313 GCF_013340925.1 Azospirillum formosense | reverse complement strand
TTGCCCCCACCCTTCCCGCTTCGCGGGCCCCTTCCCTCCCCCGCTACGCAGGAGAGGGAGTTCATCCCCTCCCCTGCGAAGCGGGGGAGGATCAGGGAGGGGGCAATACTTTGCGCCTCAGACGCTTCTCAATGCGCCCCATGGAAGGTGCGGCTGATGACGTCCATCTGCTGCTCGCGGGTCAGCTTGATGAAGTTCACCGCGTAGCCCGACACCCGGATGGTCAGCTGCGGGTACAGCTCCGGATGATCCATGGCGTGCAGCAGCGTCTCGCGGTCGAAGACGTTCACGTTGATGTGGTGGCCGCCCTGGCCGAAATAGCCGTCCAGCATGCCCACCAGATTGTCCACCCGCTCGCCCTCGGTCGGACCCAGCGCGCCGGGCACGATGGTGAAGGTGTAGCTGATGCCGTCCTGGGCGTGGGCGTAGGGCAGCTTGGCCACCGACGCCATCGAGGCGATCGCCCCCTTGCGGTCGCGCCCGTGCATCGGGTTGGCCCCCGGCGCGAAGGGCTGGCCGGCCTTGCGCCCGTCCGGCGTGTTGCCCGTCTTCTTGCCGTAGACCACGTTCGACGTGATCGTCAGCACCGACTGCGTCGGCACCGCGTCGCGGTAGGCCTTCTGCTTGCGCAGCAGGCCCATGAAGGTCTCCACCAGCCACACCGCGATCCCGTCGACCCGGTCGTCGTTGTTGCCGAAGGCCGGGTAGTCGCCCTCGATGACGAAGTCGGTGGCGAGGCCGCGCTCGTCGCGCACCACCTTGACCGTGGCGTGCCTGATCGCCGACAGGCTGTCCGCGACCACGCTCAGGCCGGCGATGCCGCAGGCCATGGTGCGCAGCACGTCGCGGTCGTGCAGGGCCATCTCCAGCCGCTCGTACATGTACTTGTCATGCATGAAGTGGATGGCGTTGAGCGTGTTCATGTAGGCGCGCGCCAGCCACTCCATCATCGGCAGCAGGCGGGCGACCACCGTGTCGTGGTCGAGCACGTCGCCGGTGATCGGCGCGAAGGCCGGGCCGACCTGCTCGCCCGACACCTCGTCGCGGCCGCCGTTGATGGCGTAGAGCAGCGTCTTGGCGAGGTTGGCGCGGGCGCCGAAGAACTGCATCTGCTTGCCGATGCGCATGGCCGAGACGCAGCAGGCGATGCCGTAGTCGTCGCCCCAGTAGGGCCGCATCAGGTCGTCGTTCTCGTACTGCACCGAGCAGGTCTTGATCGACGTCTCCGCGCAGAATTTCTTGAAGCCCTCCGGCAGGCTCTCCGACCACAGCACCGTCAGGTTCGGCTCCGGAGCGGGGCCAAGGTTGTTCAGGGTCTGGAGCATGCGGAAGCTGTTCTTGGTGACCAACGTGCGCCCGTCGAGCGCTATGCCGCCGATGCACTCCGTCACCCAGGTCGGGTCACCCGAGAAGAGCTGGTCGTATTCCGGCGTGCGCAGGAAGCGGACGATGCGCAGCTTGGTCACGAACTGGTCGATCAGCTCCTGCGCCTCCTCCTCGCTCAGCAGACCGTCACGCAGGTCGCGCTCGACGTAGACGTCGAGGAAGCTCGACACGCGGCCGAGCGACATGGCCGCCCCGTTGGCCTCCTTCACCGCCGCCAGATAGGCCAGATAGGTCCACTGCACCGCCTCGCGGGCGTTGGCCGCCGGGCGCGACACGTCGAAGCCATAGGACTTGGCCATGGCGGCCAGCTCCTTCAGCGCCTTGATCTGCTCGGTGATCTCCTCGCGCAGGCGCAGCGTGTTCTCGTCGATGCGGTCGACTTCCAGGCTCTTGACCTGGGCCTTCTTGTCCTCGATCAGGAAGGTCGCGCCGTAGAGCGCCAGCCGGCGGTAGTCGCCGATGATGCGCCCACGGCCGTAGGCGTCCGGCAGGCCGGTGATGACGCCCGACTTGCGGCAGCGCAGCATCTCGTCGGTGTAGACGTCGAAGACGCCGTCATTGTGCGACTTGCGCAAGCCGGGGAAGACCTCCTCCAGCTTGGGCGAGGGTGTGAAGCCGTAGGCCTCCAGCCCGTTCTTGACCATCCGCCAGCCGCCGAAGGGCATGATCGCGCGCTTCAGCGGCTTGTCTGTCTGCAGCCCGACGACGAGCTCAAGCTCCCGGTCGATGTAGCCCGGCGCGTAGGCGGTGATCGATCCGAAGACCTCCGTGTCGGCGTCGAGCACGCCGCCCTTGGCCGCGCGCTCCTCCTTCAGCAGGGCGGTGACCTTGTCCCACAGCGCCCTGGTCCGTTCGGTCGGGCCGGCCAGGAAACGCGCGTCCCCGGCGTAGGGATGGACGTTGCGGACGATGAAGTCGCGGACGTTGACCTCTTGCTGCCAGACGCCCGGAACGAAGCGGCGCCAGGGGCGCTCGGCTTGCTGTTCCGGGGTCTCGACGAGTCCGTCTCTCAGCAGGGTGTCCATGATGTCTCCTCACGAAAAGGCGTCTGGGCGGCACGCGCCGCGTCGCTGATCGACCCTGGAGGCCCCCAGTGGAGGGGTCGGAAGACCGCCGGACCCCGGTCAGGACGGGAGCGGCGGTATGGCAACGGGCTGTGAAGCCGGCAGGGCCAAAAGTCATTTTGTAGTTTTGCTACATAAACCGGAACCACGAGGTGCGCAAGACAAAAGCGGTTGATTTTCCACGGTCTTTGATGAACTTACTGCGACGGAACGCCGCATCGTCGGCGGTCCCGGTATGTGGAACAGCGCAGCCGATAGCGCCCTTCTATCGGGTCATGTAGTTTTACTATCCGTGCTACAGTGGCGGACGGACGGAACAGGGGAACAGGCCGATGCTGGCGAGGATCATGGCGGTGCGCGACGGGCTCCGTCCTTCGGAACGGAAGCTGGCGGACTGCGTGCTGGCCCAGCCGGGCGAGGTCATCACCCTGTCGATGGCCGACATGGCGGAACGCGCCGGAGTCAGCGAGCCGACCATCGCCCGCTTCTGCGGGGCGCTGGGCTGCAGCGGCTTCCGCGAGTTCAAGATCAAGCTGGCCCAGGACATCGCCGCCGGCATGCCCTTCATCGACCAGGAGGTCAGCCCGGACGACCAAGCGGCGGGCATAGCGGGCAAGGTGTTCGACCGCACCCTGGCGACGCTCATGCAGGTGCGCAACAACCTGTCGGCGGAGGCGGTGGACCGCGCCGCCGACCTGCTGGCCGGGGCGCGGCGGATCGAGTTCTACGGCTCCGGCAACTCCGGCACGGTGGCGCAGGACATCCAGCGCCGCTTCTTCCGGCTGGGCATCCCCACCGTCGCCTACAGCGACGCCCACGTCTATTTCGTGTCGGCCCTGTCGCTCGCTCCCGGCGACGCGGTGGTCGCGGTGTCCAGCTCCGGCGGCACCCGCGACATGCTGGAGGCCGTGCAGAACGCGCTGTCGTCCGGCGCCGCGGTCGTCGCCATCACCCGCTCCGGCTCGCCGCTGGCGCAGCTCGCCACGGTCAGCCTGCTTGCCGACGTCGCGGAAGACTTCGACATCCACTCGCCCATGACGTCGCGCATCAGCCATCTGGTCCTCGGCGACATACTGTCGATTGCCGTGGCGCTGCGCAAAGGCGACGCCCTGCGGGAGCGCCTGGAACGCCACAAGCAGGCGCTCAGCCGCCACCCCCGGGAACAATAAATACTAGTATATTAGTTTGGCGGCAAGCCGCCCCGCCCGTCCTGTGCCGTTCTGCCGCAGTTCCCACAGCAAAAAGCCCGGCCCCGTTTCCGGAACCGGGCCTTCCGCTTCCAGCCGCAGCCGAACCGTCAGTCGCCGGCGGGCACCGGCTCGGCACCCGGCGGGGTGTGGGCACCGGCACGCTTGCTGCCGAACAGACGGTAGACCGCGACGAAGAAGACCGGGACGAACAGGATCGCCAGCACGGTGGCGGAGATCATGCCGCCCATCACGCCCACGCCGATGGCGTTCTGGCTTTCCGAGCCCGCGCCGCTGCTGGTCGCCAGCGGCAGAACGCCCAGCACGAAGGCCAGCGAGGTCATGATGATCGGGCGCAGGCGCTGGCGGCACGCCTCGATGGCGGCATCCTTCAGCTCCATGCCCTCGTCGTAGAGCGCCTTGGCGAATTCCACGATCAGGATGGCGTTCTTCGCCGACAGGCCGATGGTTGTCAGCAGGCCCACCTGGAAGTAGACGTCGCTGGGCAGGCCGCGCAGCGTGGCGGCGAGCACGGCGCCGATGACGCCCAGCGGCACCACCAGGATGACCGACACCGGCACCGACCAGCTCTCGTAGAGCGCGGCCAGGCAGAGGAAGACGATCAGCATGGACAGGGCGTAGAGCGCCGGGGCCTGCGACCCGCTCAACCGCTCCTCGTAGGACAGGCCGGTCCACTCATAGCCGACGCCCGGCGGCAGCTTGGCCATCATCGCCTCCATCTCCTGCATCGCCTCGCCGGAGCTGATGCCCGGCGCCGCGGAGCCCTGGATGTTGAGCGACGACATGCCGTTGTACCGCTCCAGCTTCGGCGAACCGTAGGTCCACTGCGCCGTGGTGAAGGCGGAGAAGGGGACCATCTGCCCCATGGCGTTGCGCACGTACCAGCGGTCGACGTCGCTCGGCTGCATGCGGTATGGAGCGTCCGCCTGGAGATAGACGCGCTTCACGCGCCCCCGGTCGATGAAGTCGTTGACGTAGGAGGAGCCCCAGGCCGCCGTCAGGGTCGTGTTGACGTCGGTCAGCGACAGGCCGAGCGCGCTGGCCTTCTCGCGGTCCACCGTCAGCTTGAACTGCGGCGTGTCCTCCAACCCGTTCGGCCGGACGCCGACCAGCTTGGCGTTCTGCGCCGCGAGGCCCAGCAGCTGGTTGCGCGCCTGCATCAGCCGGTCATGCCCGACGCCGCCGCGGTCCACCAGCTGGAGGTCGAAGCCGGTGGCGTTGCCGAGTCCCGGAACCGAGGGCGGCATGAAGGCGAAGACCACCGCGTCCTTGGCCTTCGACAGGGCGCCCATGGCGCGCCCGGCGATGGCGGTCGGCTTGCGGTCGGCGGACTCGCGCTCGCTCCAGTCGCGCAGCCGGACGAAGGCCATGCCGGCGTTCTGGCCGCGGCCCGCGAAGTTGAAGCCGGCGATGGTGAACAGGCCCTCGACGCTGTCCTTCTCCTTCTCCAGGAAATAGGTCTCGACCTGCTTGGTCGTCTCCATCGTGCGCTCGATGCTGGCGTTCGGCGGGGCCGACCACAGCACGAACATGGTCCCGCGGTCCTCCTGCGGCAGGAAGGAGGAGGGCATCTGGAGGAACAGGTAGGCGAGGCCGCCGACGATCAGCGCGTAGGCGATGCCGTAGCGCCCGAGCCGCGACACCGCCCCGCGCACGCCGCGCAGATAGACGCGGCTGCTGGCGTCGAAGCCGCGGTTGAACAGCCCGAAGAAGCCGCGCTTGGCGTGGCCGTGGCCCTTCGCCACCGGCTTCAGGATGGTGGCGCAGAGCGCCGGGGTCAGCACCAGGGCGACCAGCACCGACAGCGCCATCGCCGACACGATGGTCAGCGAGAACTGGCGGTAGATGGCCCCGGCCGAGCCGCCGAAGAAGGCCATGGGGACGAACACGGCGGACAGCACCAGCGCGATGCCGATCAGCGCGCCGGTGATCTGGCCCATCGACTTGCGGGTCGCCTCGCGCGGGGGCAGCCCGTCCTCGCTCATCACGCGCTCGACGTTCTCCACCACCACGATGGCGTCGTCGACCAGCAGGCCGATGGCCAGCACCATGCCGAACATGGTCAGCGTGTTGATCGAGAAGCCGAACAGCGACAGCACGCCGAAGGTGCCGAGGAGCACCACGGGAACCGCGATGGTCGGGATCAGCGTCGCCCGGAAGTTCTGCAGGAACAGGTACATCACGGCGAAGACGAGGATGATCGCCTCGATCAGCGTCTTGACGACCTCGTGGATCGACAGCTCGACGAAAGGCGTCGTGTCGTAGGGGTAGATGACCTCCAGCCCTTCCGGGAAGAAGGCCGACAGCTCGGCGATGCGCGCCTTCACCGCCGCGGCGGTGTCCAGCGCGTTGGCCCCGGTCGCCAGCTTGACGCCCAGGCCCGCCGCCGGCTTGCCGTTGTAGCGGGCGGTGATCTCGTAGGTTTCCTGCCCGATCTCGATCCGCGCGACGTCGCGCAGCCGCACCTGGCCGCCGTCGGGATTGACGCGCAGCAGGATGGCGCCGAACTCCTCCGGCGTCTGCATGCGCGACTGCGCCATGATGGTGGCGTTGATGCGCTGGCCGGGGACCGCCGGGGCGCCGCCGAGCTGACCCGCCGACACCTGCGCGTTCTCCGCCTTGATGGCGTTGGTGACGTCGATGGTGGTCAGCTGGTGGCTGTTCAGCGCGTCGGGGTCCAGCCAGATCCGCATGGCGTGCTGCGGGCCGAACACGGTGATGTCGCCCACACCCTCGACGCGGCTGATCGTGTCCTGGAGGTTGGAGGCCACATAGTCGGCGATGTCGCCCTGGCTCAGCCGCCCGTCGCTGGACACGAAGCCGGCGACCATCAGGAAGTCGTTGCCGGCCTTCGACACCTGGAGGCCGCGCTGCTGCACCTCCTGCGGCAGGAGCGGCACGGCGAGCTGGAGCTTGTTCTGCACCTGGACCTGGGCGATGTCCGGGTTGGCCTCCGGCTCGAAGGTCAGGGTGATGGTGACGTTGCCCGACGAATCGCTGTTCGAGGACATGTAGCGGAAGTGGTCGAGCCCGGTCATCTTCTGTTCGATGACCTGGGTGACCGTATCCTCCAGCGTCTTCGCGGACGCGCCGGGGTAGCTGGCGGTGATGGACACCGTCGGCGGGGCGATCTTCGGGTATTGCTCGACGGGCAGGCCCAGGATCGCCAGACCGCCCGCCAGCATGATGACGATGGCGATGACCCAGGCGAAGACGGGCCGGTCGATGAAGTATTTCGACATGGATCGGTCCTCGGCCTCAGCGCGCCTGCGGTCCGGGCAGGGCCGCCACGGCGGCCTGGGCCGCCACCGGCTTGACCTCGCCCCCCGGCTTCACCTTCTGAAGCCCCTCGACCACGATGCGCTCGCCCGCCTTCAGCCCGTCGGAGACCAGCCAGGCGTTGTTGATCGCCCGCTCGGTCTTGATGGTGCGCGGGTTGACCTTGTTGTCGTCGCCGACGACCCAGACGCGGGCCGAGCCGTCCGGACCGCGCTGCACCGCCTCCTGCGGCACGGCGAGCGCGTTCTCGGCCACGCCCTGTTCGACGCGGGCGCGCACGAACAGGCCGGGCAGCAAATTCAGGTTCGGGTTCGGGAACACCGCGCGGAGCTGGACGGAGCTGGTGCCCGGATCGACCGACACGTCGGAGAACTGAAGCTCGCCGCGCTGCGGATAGGGGGCCTCCGCCGCGTGCAGGAACAGCGAGACCGGGATCTTTCCGGGCTCGGCCGGGCGGATGCGCCCGCTCTCCATGTCCTGGCGGAGCTGCATGAGCTGCGAGGCGGTCTGGGTCACGTCCACGTAGATCGGGTCGAGCTGCTGGACGGTGGCGAGCGCCGTCGCCTGGTTGGCGGTGACCAGCGCGCCTTCCGTCACGGCGGATTTGCCGATGCGGCCGGAGATGGGGGCGAAGACCCTGGTGTAGTCCAGGTTGATGCGCGCCAGATTGTGGGCGGCCCTGGCGGCGGCGAGCTGCGCCTCGTTCTGCTTCAGCGAGGCCATGGCGTCGTCGTAGTCCTGCTTGCTGACGACGCTGTTCTTGACGAGGTCGTTGTAGCGGGCCGCCTTGTTGCGGGCGGCCTGCAGGTTGGCCTCCGCCTTCTGGATGTCGGCCTGGGCGACGGCGAGGTTGGCCTCGTAGGTGGCCGGGTCGATCTGGTAGAGCTGGTCGCCCGCCTTGACGTCGCTGCCCTCGGTGAAGAAGCGCTTCAGCACGATGCCGCTGACCTGCGGGCGGATCTCCGCCACGCGGAAGGCCGCGGTGCGGCCCGGCAGTTCGGTGGTGACCGACAGGCTCTGCGGCTGGATGGTCGCCACCGCGACCTCCGCCGGACCGGGCGCCGGCTGGCCCCCGGCGGCGTGCTTCTTGTCCTGGCAGGCACCCAGCACCACGGTCAGGGAGGCCGCCACGGCAAGAGACAGAAATGCGTTCCTGTTGAACATCCGTTCCTCGTAAAAACGCCGTGATGCGGCGATGAAATGTCCTAATGAGCCGGGAATCTCCCACGTTCCGCCCGGCTTTTTTTCGGGACCGGCGGAAAAGGCCGGTGCGCGCGGACGGTGCGAAATGACCCCTTTATTCGTACTGTCTCATACAGTACACTGTACCGGACGATACATTCAGAACGACCGTTCGCGCAAGGGGGAACCGCAATGCCCGACAAGGGGGCATCCACACCGTTCCACGGAAATGGCGCTGGGGGCGGCATCTCCGGACTCGGCCTCAACAGCTTCGACACGCCCGGCTGCGGCCCGCGCGGCCAGGCGCGCTGCCGGGCGCTGCTCGACGCCGCAGCCGCGCTGTTCGTGGAGAAAGGATTCGCGCTGACCTCGCTCTCCGACATCCTGAGGCAGGCCGGCGGGTCGCGCACCACGCTCTACGAGCATTTCGGCGACAAGGAGGGGCTGTTCCGCGCGGTGATGGAGCGCCACTGCGACCGCGTGCTGGAGGACATGTCGGCCATGCACACCGCCGGCCCGGCGGCGATGGCCGAGGAACTTGAGGAGAATCTCTACCGCGTCGGCCTGCACATCGCCGGCACGCTGACCATGCCGGAAACCACCGCCATCCTGCGCATCCTGGTGTCGGAGGGCGGACGCATCCCCGACATCGCCCGGGCCTTCTTCCAGGTCGGACCGGAGAAGACCATCGGCTGGCTCGCCGACTGCTTCCGCGAATTGACGGAAGCCGGGCGCCTGCGCATCGACGATCCGGAGGGGGCCGCCCACGCCTTCATCGGCATGGTGGTCGGCGACCTGCTGACCAAGCGGCTGATCCTTCCGGACGAGCCCGTGTCCATGGAGGAGTTGGAGCGCTACGTCCGCCAGTCCGTGCGGTTGTTCCTCGCAGGGACCCGTCCCTGACCAGGATGGAGAGCGGCGTATTGCCGTCTTGCCAGCGGGGGCGGCAAGGGTCATAGCTCCCGCCAGCGCCTAAGGAAAAAACCGATGGACCGGGGAAACGCCAGGGAATTGATCGACAAGACAACGGATAAGGACTCGTCCACGGTCGGCCCGCGCGGCCGGGCGCGCCGGCAGGCCCTGCTCGACGCGGCGGCGGCGCTGTTCGTGGAGAAGGGCTTCGAGAAGACCACGCTGACCGACATCATCGGCCGTGCCGGCGGGTCGCGCGCAACCCTCTACGAGCATTTCGGCGACAAGGAGGGGCTGTTCCGCGCGATGATGGAGGAGAACAGCGCCCGCATCCAGGACGGGCTGGCCGCCATCCAGGCCGACGAGCGGGCGGCGCCGGAGGACGGGTTGACCCGCTTCGCCCTGCACCTCGTCGCGGCGCTGTTCGACGACCGCACCATGGCCGTCGTCCGCGTGCTGGTGTCGGAGGGGGGACGCATCCCCGACATCGCCGAAGCCTTCTTCCGCATCGGCCCGGAAACCGCCCAGCGGCGCCTGGCCGACTATCTGGCACGGCAGACCGCCGCCGGTGCTCTGACCGTCGCGGAGCCGGAAGCGGCCGCCCGCGGCTTCATCGGCATGATCACCGGCAACATCCTGCTGCGCCGCCTGATCCTTCCGGAACAATCCCTCTCCATGGAGGAGGTCGAGCGTTACGTCGGACGGGCTGTCGCCCTCTTCCTGGCGGGCGCCCGCCCCATTGCGGAGCACTGACCTTGGGTTGAGGCAAGCACAGCCGGGCGCAGGAAAGCGTTAGGACCGAAGGACAGGCGCTGCAACATACTGCGGTATGTTAGGGTTCACACGATCGCTTCCCTTATCCCATCGGCCCCCGGGCCGGGACGGTCGATCGTGTCCATGCTCCGCTGGCTTCTGCTGCTCGTCTTCACCCTGGCCCCGCTGATCGGGTTCGAGGTCTATTCCCACGCCCGGCTGCGGGCGGAGCGGGAGGCCGAACTCGGCCAGGAGGCGTTGCGCCTGCTCGACCTGATCCAGACCGAGCAGCAGCGGATCGTCGACGACATCGAACACATCCTGGCCACGCTGGCGGAGGCGGACATCGCCGGTCCGGACTGCCAGGAGACGATGGAGCGGCTTCACCAGCGCCTGCCCAGCTATCTGACGCTGGGCTTCGCCGACCGATCGGGGACCGTCCTGTGCTCCACCGACCGAAGGACCGTCGGGACCGGAAGCGCCGACCAGCCGCAGATTCGTCAGGCCCTGACGACCGGCCTCTTCTCGGTGGGCGAATATGTCGCCACCGAGGGGCCGCGCCACCGCGTTCTGCCCTTCGCCCTACCCTATGCACGCGGCGGCGAGAGCGGCGGGCAAAGCGATGGAGCCCAGCCGGCGGTCGTCACCGCCCTGCTCGACCTCGACTGGCTGCGCCAGTATCAGGCGCGCAAGCCCCTGCCGCCGAACGTGACGGTCCTTCTGGCCGACCGCGCCGGCACCGTCCTCGTCCGCGTCCCGGACCTCCAGGGAATCGTCGGCCGGCCGCTTCCCGAGCGGCTCGGCCAGTTCCTCAGCGGCGCGGCGACGACGACGGCGCTGACCGAGGGGTTGGACGGGGTGCCCCGCGTCACCGCCTACTCGCCGCCCGGCGCCAACGGCAGCGGCCTCGCCATCGCCGTGGGGATCGACCGGGCCGCCGCGCTGCGCAGCGTCGACGTGGCCACCCTGTGGTCGTGGTTCCCCTTCCTGCTCATCCTGCTGCTCACCCTGACCGGAACCGCCTGGGCCATCGGGCGCCTGACGCGGCAGCGCGAGACGGAGCGGTCGCTGCTGAAGGCGGTGCTGGAGCATCTGCGCGCCGGCGTGGTGGTGGCGGAGGCGCCCACCGGGCGGGTGATCCTGTACAACAGCGCGGCAGAACGGCTGATCGGCCAGCCCCTGGGCCGGATCGACCGCATCGAGGACTATCCCCGCCCCTTCACCGGCGGTCCTTCGGAGGGCTCGTTGGAACTGCCGCTGGTCCGCGCCCTGCGCGACGGCGCGGTGGTGCGGCAGGAGGAATTGCGCCGCGACACCCCTGCCGGTCCCATCACCTGTCTGGCCGACGCCGAGCCGGTGCGCGATCCCGATTGCCGCATCTCGCTGGCCGTCGTCACCCTGACCGACATCACCGAGCGCAAGGCCGGCGAAGAGGCCCTGCGGCGGAGCGAGACCCGCTTCCGCGAACTGGTCGAGAACACCCCGGTGATGATGTGGATCAACCGGCCGGACGGCGGGCGGGAATACTACAACGCCGCCTGGCGCTCCTACACCGGGCGCAGCCTGGAGCAGGGGGAGCGCTGGTCCTACATCCACCCCGCCGACTATCCCCGACTGCTCGACAGCCGCGAGCGCGGCATCGCCGCGGGCGAATCCTACGGCTTCGACGTGCGCATGCAGCGGCACGACGGGACCTACCGCTGGCACGTCTGCCGCATCAACCCGATGCGCCAGAACGATCAGATCATCGCCTGGGTGGGCACCGCGGTGGACGTGCACGACAGCCGCATGGCCCGCGAGGCGGCCGAGCAGGCCGACCGCTCCAAGAGCCGTTTCCTGGCCGCCGCCAGCCACGATCTGCGCCAGCCCATGCAGTCCATGTTCTTCTTCGCCGAGGCGCTGCACAGCCACGTCCACTCCCCGCGCGGGCGCGACGCCCTGGCGATGCTGGAGCGTGGGATGGAGACGCTCAAGGGCCTGCTCGACAGCCTGCTGGACGTCTCGCAACTGGACGCCGGGGTGATCCAGCCGCGGATCGAGGACGTTCCCGTCAAGCCGCTGCTCGACGACATCGGCTCCGCCTACGCCCCGGTCGCCGCCGCCAAGGGCCTGGACCTCCAGGTGGTCAACCACCACGACCTGACCGTGCGCAGCGACCGCAACCTGCTGGGGCGCATGGTCCGCAATCTGGTGGAGAACGCCATCCGCTACACCGAGCGCGGGGTGATCCGCCTGGAATGCCACCCCCTGGACGGCCACGCCGGCATCCAGGTGCGCGACACCGGGATCGGCATCTCCGGCGAGCAGATGTCGTGGATCTTCGAGGAGTTCTATCAGGTCGGCAATCCCGAGCGGGACCGCAACCAGGGGCTCGGCCTCGGCCTCGCCATCGTGCAGAAGCTGTCGGCCCTGCTCGGCCACCCGGTGGAGGTGCGCTCCGAACTCGGCAAAGGGTCGGTGTTCCGCATCTCCGTGCCGCTCGGCGACGCCACGGAGAGCCCGGCCCCGGTTCTCCCGGCCCGCGCGCCGGAGCGCGGCCGGCTGGCCGTCCTGATCGACGACGACGCCATCGTCCTGATGGGGCTGCGCTCGATCTTCCAGGACTGGGGCTACGACACCATCGTCGCCTCGTCCACCGAGGAGGCGCTGGAGCGTCTGCGGGCGGCGGGGCGGCGGCCCGACGTGATGGTCGCCGACTACCGCCTGCGGGAGCACAAGGTGGGCACCGAAGCCATCCTGAAGATCCGCGAACTGGCCGGGGCGCCGATCCCCGCCGTCCTGCTGACCGGCGATTCCGGCCCCGACGTGATGCAGGAGGCCGAACGGCACGGGATCGGCCTGATGTTCAAACCGGTCACCGCCCGCCTGCTGCAGGAAGCGCTGACCCGCCAGACCGGCACCGCCGCGTGAGGACTCGACCCGGTTGACCGTCTGGGCGCGGCAACCGGGAGGGTGTTGCCTGTTGGATGACAACAGATTTTACACGGATTTCGCGGATTCAGGCACGGATGGCACGGATTGTTTGATATTGGTCTGCTCAAGAAGCACCGTTCGAGAAGCCAACACCGGGCAAGCATCAAAGAAAATCCGTGTCATCCGTGTTCAGATCTGTGAAATCCGTGAAGACCCTGTTGCCCCCGAGAATCCCGAACTCCGGCGAGACGCGCTACAGCCCCCGCACCGTCTGGAGCCCCCGCCGCACCTGCTCCGAATCGTAGGGCTTGCGCAGGACCAGCACGTCGCGGAACTCCTCCGGGAAGATCGCGGACTCGCCGTAGCCCGTGGCGAACAGGAAGGGGATGCCCAGTTCGCGCAGCCGCTCCGCCACCGGGAAGGAGGTCTCGGTTCCCAGATTGACGTCGAGAAGCGCCATGCCCGGCGGGTCGTCCGCGATGGCGCCCAGCGCCTGACGGACGCTCGCCACCGTCTCCACCCGCTCGGCGCCCAGCTTCAGCAGCATGTCCTCCGCGCTCATGGCGATGATCATGTTGTCTTCCAGAAGCAGCACCGTCCCGCCCAGCGGGATGTCCGCCGCCGCGCAGGGCGTCAGCGCCGCCTCGATCACCGCCGGGCGTTCCGGCGCCAGGCTGACATGGATGGCCGGGATGGTGAAGCGCGCCTTCAGCCCGGCGAGGGCGTAGGTCACCGTCGCCTCGCCCTTCAGCTCGTGCGGGACGGAGCGCTCGATGATGGTGGTGCCGAAGCCCTGGCGCGTCGGCGCCTGCACGGGCGGGCCGCCGCTTTCCTCCCAGCAGAGCTCCAGAGCGTCCCGGTCGTCCAGGCTCCAATGGACCTTCACCCGGCCGCCGCTGTCGGCGAAGGCGCCGTATTTGGCGGCGTTGGTCACCAGCTCGTGCATGATCAGCGCCATCACGGAGAGGGCCGGCGGCGACAGCAGCACCTCCGGACCGGACAGGACCACCCGGTCCGCCCGGCTGCCCAGATAGGCGTCGACCTCCGCCGCGATCAGCGGGCGCAGGGGAGAAGGCTTCCAATTCTCCGCCGTCAGCTGGTCGTGCGCCCGGGCCAGCGCCTGGATGCGCCCGCCGACGATCTCGGCGAACTCCTCGACGCGGGTGACCCCGGCCCGGCTCTGGGCCAGCAGGGCGCGGACGAGGCTGAGGATGTTGCGGACCCGGTGGTTCAGTTCGGCGATCAGCAGCTCCTGCCGCTCGCGGGCCGTCCGGCGCTCCTCCTCCGCCTGGTCGGCCAGCCGCAGCACCACCTCCATCAGCGTGATCCGCAGGGAGTCGGCGATGCGCAGGTCGGCCTCCGTCCAGGGTTCCGACTGGCCGAGGACCGTCTCCTTCCAGGCCTCGAAGCTCTTGCGCGGGGTCAGGCGCTGCCCGTTGGGTCCGGCTTCCACCGGCTTGTCCGGGTTGCCGGCCCAGGTGACGGTGCGGACCGACTCCTTGCGGAAGAAGATGATGTAGTCGCGCGGCTTGCGCGACACCGGGATGGCCAGCATGCCGGCGGCGCGCTCGGTGAAATCCAGGGCCGGCGCGTGGACCTGCCCGATCTCGCCGGTGGCGAAGACGCGGCTGGCGTGCGTGCGGTTGAGCATGCGCACCAGACCGAGCAGTTCCTCCGGCGTCGGGGTGCTGCCGTCCACAAGCGTCTGGCCGCCCAGCACGATGGCGAAGCCGTCGCTGCGGATGTAATGGCCGACCTCGCCGCGCAGCCGCTCCAGATTCTCCATGGAGGAGGCGCCGTCCGCCATCACCGCCATGATGCGGGTGTGGAGCAGGCGCGCCTTGGCCTCGTAGGCCTCCTCCCGGTCGCGCTCGACGCTTTCCAGAAGGAAGGAGAACATCTGGCCGTACAGCTCCGCCGCCGTGCGCCGCTCCAGCGACAGCCGCCGCGGCACCATGTTGTGACAGGCGAACAGGCCCCACAGCTTGCCGCGGCGCAGGATCGACACCGACAGCGAGGCCGCCACGCCCATGTTGCGCAGATACTCGCAATGGATGGGCGACACGCTGCGCAGGACGCTCATCGACAGGTCGAGCGGTTCGCCCTCCGGCCCAATCGGCGGCAGGATGGCCGCGAAAGGAGCGTTCACGTCGTCGATGCAGCGCAGCCAGTTCCGCTCGTACAGCGCGCGGGCCTGCTTGGGAATGTCCGAGGCGGGGTAGCGCAGCCCCAGGTAGGAGGGCACGCCGCGCACCGCGGATTCCGCGATCACCTCCCCAGCGCCGTCGCGGTCGAAGCGGTAGATCATCACCCGGTCGAAGCCGGTCAGCGACCGCAGCTGCCGCGCCGCCTCGCGGCAGCAGGAGTCAAAGTCGGGGGCGCGCTGAAGCCGGCCGATCATCGCGCGAACCATGGAACCGCTGTCCAGTTCGCTGTCCGGTTCGCTCGGCTCCGCCTCGACGATGATCGACTGGCCGGACAGATGGACCGCGATGTCCAGGGGCAGTGCGTTGGCCGACAGCTTCAGGCGGAAGGCGCGCTCCACCGACCCGTTGATGAGGGAGAGTTGGAGCCGCCCACGGATGGCGTGCAGCGCCTCCTCGTCCATCACCTCGGTCAGGGGAAGCCCCAACAGCGCGTCGGGCTCCACCCCCAGCCACGCCCCGATGTTGGACGAGGCGTGCTTGACGATCCAGTCCGTCGACAGCGCGATCAGGAAGCCGCTCGGTTGGATGGACCCGACGAGATGGATCGGCTCCCGGTCGCAATTGCTCAAGTCTACGCCACCGTTCATCGCCGCACCGCCCGCGTCATTCAGCCACCATCATCATTGTTCCGGCGTTCCTCAAATTTGTCCCATGCATCCGGATGGGACGATGATTTGCCGATCCCTTGGCTTGTTCCATGCCAACACACCGGAGCGGCCTTAAAGCACGCCGTGTCGGTAAAATAATCCAAAATCGAAGGGGGTCCAATACCATCCCTCTCGGCAGAAAGCCCTACATGCCGGTCAATCCATTGGGCGGGGAAGCCTGCGGCATATTGGCCGAAGGGCCGCCCCGCACCGCGAAACGGGCTTGCCTTTCAATCTGATATACTAGTATTTTATTTTGCGAAGGACAGACGTGCAGCCCGGCCGGCCCAAGCCCGCCCGTGCCGCGAGCGCATCCCCCAGGACCGCACCGACCGCCGCGCGCCGCACCGTCACGCCGGCCCTGGCGCGGCGGTCTTGCCGATGAGCGCCCGCGCGCCGCGACCACCGTCCCCGCCCTCTTTTGCGGAGCCCGTTTCGATATGACCGCCACCTCCCCGATCCGCCGCTTCCGGCAGACGAAGATCGTCGCCACGCTGGGTCCGTCCTCCTCCTCGCCGGAGATGATCCGCTCGCTGTTCGAGGCGGGCGTCGACGTCTTCCGCCTGAACTTCAGCCACGGCTCCCACGACGACCATGGCGCCCGCGTGCGCGCCATCCGCGCCCTGGAGCGCGAACTGGAACGGCCGATCGCCATCATGGCCGACCTCCAGGGGCCGAAGCTGCGGCTCGGCCGCTTCGCCGCCGGCTCGGTGGAGCTGACGGTGGGCCAGCGCTTCCGCCTCGACCTGTCCACCGAGCCGGGCGACGCGAC
Organism: Azospirillum formosense; assembly: GCF_013340925.1. GTDB lineage: Bacteria > Pseudomonadota > Alphaproteobacteria > Azospirillales > Azospirillaceae > Azospirillum > Azospirillum formosense. The sequence continues at coordinate 2,990 of NZ_WHOR01000101.1, read as the reverse complement.
CCGCGTCGGCATGCCTCATCCGGAGATCTTCGCCGCCCTGCGCCCCGACACCGACCTGCTGCTCGACGACGGCAAGGTGCGGCTGCGCATCGTCGCGTGCAGCCCGGAGCACGCCGACACCGTCGTCGTGGCCGGCACTCGGCTGTCCGACCGCAAGGGCGTGAACGTGCCCGACGTGCTCCTGCCGCTGTCGCCCCTGACCGCGAAGGACCGCGCCGACCTCGTCTTCGCGCTGGAGCAGGAGGTGGACTGGGTGGCGCTGTCCTTCGTGCAGCGGCCGGAGGACGTGGCGGAGGCGCGCAAGCTGATCGCCGGGCGCGCCGCGCTGATGTCCAAGCTGGAGAAGCCGCTGGCCATCCAGCATCTGGAGCGCATCGTCGAGCTGTCGGACGGCGTCATGGTCGCCCGCGGCGACCTCGGCGTGGAAATGCCGCCGGAGGACGTGCCGAGCATCCAGAAGCGGATCATCCGCGAGGCGCGCAAGGCCGGCAAGCCGGTGATCGTCGCCACCCAGATGCTGGAATCGATGATCGGCGCCCCGGCGCCGACCCGCGCCGAGGCGTCGGACGTCGCCACCGCCGTCTTCGACGGCGCCGACGCGGTGATGCTGTCGGCGGAGACCGCGTCGGGCACCTACCCGGTGGAGGCGGTGTCGATGATGGACCGCATCGCCCGCCGGGTCGAGCACGACGACCTCTACCGCACCATGATGGACGCCCAGCACGCCGACCCGCAGGAGACGGCGGCCGACGCCATCACCGCGGCGGCGCGGCAGGTCGCCCACACCATCCACGCGGCGGCCATCGTCACCTACACCACCAGCGGCTCCACCACCCTGCGCGCCGCCCGCGAGCGGCCGGAGGTGCCGATCCTCTGCCTGACCGCCACCGTCGCCGCCTCGCGCCGTCTGGTGCTGGCCTACGGCGTTCACAGCGTGCTGACCGAAGACATCCAGAACTTCTCCGACATGGTGCACAAGGCGACCCGCATCGCCTACGCGCACGGTCTGGCGGAGGACGGGCAGCGGCTGGTCATCACCGCGGGCGTGCCCTTCGGCATGCCGGGCTCGACCAACATCCTGCGCATCGCCTGGGTGGAGCGTCCCGTCCTTCCGGCGGGCATCCACACGCAAAACGCGCAGGAGTCTCGGTCAGATCAATTGACCCCGGTCATGGCCGACGCCGGGGCCTGACATAGGATGGCACGCAGCGCCGGTGCCGCAATGAAGCGGGCACCGGCGCCCATTCACGAGGTGCCTCATGCTCAGCCCGATTACCCCCCAACCCGCGCACGCCGCCGGGACGGGCGCATCGGTCCGCGGCTGGGTCCATTCGGTCGAGACGGGCGGCACGGTCGATGGGCCGGGTTTGCGCTACGTCCTGTTCCTGGCCGGATGCCCGCTGCGCTGCCAGTACTGCCACAACCCCGACACCCGCCACATGCACGACGGGTCGCCGGCCCAGTCCTCGGACGTGCTGGCCGACATCGCCACCTACGCCGATTTCCTGCACCGCGCCCACGGCGGCCTGACCATCAGCGGCGGCGAGCCGCTGGTCCAACCGGAATTCTGCGCGGCCATCTTCCGCGGCGCCAAGCAGCTCGGCCTGCACACCGCGCTGGACACCTCGGGCTTCCTCGGCAGCCACGCCGACGACCATCTGCTGGCCGACGTCGATCTGGTGCTGTTGGACATCAAGGCCTTCAAGGAAGCCACCTACCGCGCGGCGACCGGCGTGCCGCTGCGCCCGACCCTGGAATTCGCCGAGCGGCTGTCCGCTCTGCGCAAACCGATCTGGCTGCGCTACGTGCTGGTGCCCGGCCTGACCGACCATCTCGACGAGATCGAGGGGCTGGCGGAGTTCGCCGCCGGCCTGGAGGTGGTCGAGCGGGTGGACGTCCTGCCCTTCCACAAGATGGGCGAGTTCAAGTGGAAGCAGCTCGGCCTGCCCTACGCGCTGGCCAACACCGAGCCTCCCCCGCCGGAACTGACCGAGCGGGTGCGCGGCATCTTCCGGACGCAGGGCCTCAAGGCCGTGTGAGACGAGGAGCACCCCCATCATGGACACGCATTCCCTTCCGGAGGCCGCCCCACACGCCTCCCCTGCCGCCGCCCCGCCCCGTCCTCCCTCGACGCGCTGATGCCCGACGCCATCGCTCTCGCGGCGGAGAATCTGGGCGTCAAGAAGGCCAACTACGACGGTGCGACGCTGTTCGCCCTGGCGGTGCTGGCCGGCGCCTTCATCGCGCTGGGCGGGCTGTTCGCCACCGTCGCCATGTCGGGGGCGGAGGGCATGCTGCCCTACGGGGTGACCCGGCTGCTCGGCGGGCTGGTCTTCTCGCTGGGGCTGATCCTGGTCATCGTCGGCGGCGCGCAGCTCTTCACCGGCGACGCGCTGATGGTCATGGCCTGGGCCAGCGGGCGGGTGAGGACCGGGCGGATGCTCCGGGTCTGGACGATGGTGTGGCTCGGCAACTTCGTCGGCGCCGCCGGCACGGCGCTGCTGGTCTTCCTGTCCGGGCAGTACGCCTTCGGCCACGGCGCGGTGGGCGCCTCGGCGCTCTACTTCGCCACGGCCAAGGCCGGGCTGCCCGCCGGACAGGCCTTCTTCCTGGGCATCCTGTGCAACGTGCTGGTCTGCCTGGCGGTGTGGCTGGCGCTCGGCGCGCGCAGCGTGACCGACAAGATCATGGCGATCGTCTTCCCGGTCAGCGCCTTCGTCGCCGCGGGCTTCGAGCACTGCGTCGCCAACATGTATTTCGTGCCGCTGGGCCTGCTGATCGAGTGGGGCGCCCCGGCCTCCTTCTGGGCCGATCTGGGCCGCGCCGCGCCGGTCATTCCGGTCGGGCAGTTCCTGCTGAACCTCGCCGCGGTGACGCTGGGCAACTGGTTCGGCGGGGCGGTGCTGGTCGGGGCCGTCTACTGGTTCATCTACCGCCGCCCGAGCCGCCGCACGGCGCACTGAAGACAGACGTTTTGCCCCCACCCTAAC
>NZ_WHOR01000100.1:0-19405 GCF_013340925.1 Azospirillum formosense | reverse complement strand
TTGCGCGGCCAGCCCATGCACCATCGACAGGCCCAGGCCGGTGCCGTGCCCGACGCCCTTCGTCGTGAAGAAGGGTTCGAAGGCGCGGGCCGCCGTCTCCTCGCTCATCCCGCTGCCGGTGTCGGCGACGGCGATGGACACGCAGTCCCCGGCGGCGAGGTCGAGCGGCCGTCCCTCCATGTCGTCGGGGCAATTGCCGGTGCGGATGGTCAGGGTGCCTCCCGCCGCCATGGCGTCCCGCGCGTTGATGGCGAGGTTGAGGATGGCCATTTCGAGCTGGTTCGGGTCGACCCGCGCCGGCCACAGGCTGGGGTCCGTCTCCGTCACGATGCGCGTGGTGCCGCCCAGCGTGCGCTCCAGCAGCCCACCCATGCCGGTGACCAGGGCGCCGACGTCGACCGTCTTCGGCTCCAGCCGCTGCCGGCGGGAGAAGGCCAGCAGATGCTGGGTCAGGGTGGCGCCGCGCTCCACCGCCTTCTCCGCCATGTCGAGGGCCTGGGGATGGCTGGCTCCACCGCTTTCCCCCGCGGCGCGCAGCAGGTAGAGCGAGGTGCCGATGGCCTGGAGCAGGTTGTTGAAGTCGTGGGCGATGCCGCCGGTGAGCTGACCGATGGCCTCCATCTTGCGGGCCTGGTGCAGCGTCTCCTCGATCTCGCGCAGGGCTTGGCCGGTGCGCTCCCGCTCCTCGACGTCGCGGGCGACGTGATAGGCGCCGATGCGCCGCCCGCTGGAATCCAGGATGGTGCCGAAGGCCAGTTCGTAGCGCTTGCGCTGCAAGGTGGGGTCGCCCAGCTCCTCCACGATGGTGAAACGCTCTCCGCCGAGCGCGCGGCTCCACAGGGACTCCGCGGTGACCTGCGCGGTGGGCAGATGCTCCATCATCTCCAGAAGGCGCTGGCCGATGGCCGGGCGGTGGCCGTACAGCGCCTCGACCTCCCGCTGGTAGGCGCCGTTGAAGAGGATGTAGCGGCACTCCTGGTCAACCGCGACGATCAGGTCGGTGGAGCTTTCGATGATCGCGGCGAACAGGCGGCGGTCGGAGGCGTGGCGGTCCACCAGTTCGCCCAACTGCATCTCGTGGGCGCGCCGCCGCTCCGTCACGTCTTCCAGAATGCCGACGGCGCGGGTGGTGCCGTCCGGGTCGGTCAGGCAAGACCCGCGCATGGCCAGCCAGCGCACCTGCCCGTCGGGTGACCCGACGGGGAATTCCGCCTCCAGCTCGACCTTCGACGGATCGTCGCGGAAGAGAGCGGCGCGGATGGCGTTGCGGTGGTCCGCCGCGACGTTGCGAATCCAGGATTCGACCGAGGCGCCGTCGAGCACCGGGACGCCCAGGAGGGCCGCGGTCTGGTCCGAGCCGTGGAAACGGCGGCTGCGCATGTCGAAGCGCCAGACCCCCAGCCCGACGACCTCCATGACCAGCCGCTGCTGCGCCTCGCTGTCGCGCAGGCGTCGGGCCGCCCGGTTCAGCGCGCCGGCCACCGCGTTGACCTCCCGGATCGGTGCGGGGGCGGTCATCATCAGCGAGGCGTGCGGGCCGTCGCGCCCCAGCGCCAGGGCGGCGCCGGCCAGCGCCGCGACCGGATCGGCGATGCGCCGCCCGACCGCCAGCGCCATCGCCAGACTGACCAGCAGCAGGATGCCGCCGCCGCACAACACCAGCGTGACCGAGCGGCGCATGGGCTCGGCAATCAGCGTTTGCGGGACGCCGACGGCGACGGTCCAGCCCGACAGCTCCGAACGGGCGAAGGCGTTGAACAGCGGCGTGCCGTCCCGCGCCACGATGTCGAAGGAGCCGAAACTGGTCGAGGCGGTCCGGCGGAACACGTCCGCCGAAATCGGCGTGCCGGTGAAGGTGTCGTGCGAGGCGGTGCGGGTGATGACGACGCCCTGCCGGTCCCACAGGGCGGCGATCCAACCCTCCGGGAGGCCCTGCTGGCGCAGCACCTCGATGAACATCTCGGTCGGGATGCTCATGGTCAGCACCCGCTCCGAAGGTCCGTTCCGCGTGATCGGCAACGCGACGGCGACCAGGGGGCGCTGGGCGACCGCGCCCATGAAGATTTCGGAGATCTGGGGCTGGCCGCTGTCCGCCGTCCGCCGGATCAGGCCGGTCACCGCGGCGCGGGGAAGCGGTTCGCCGAACGGGCGGCGCGTGTTGATCAGTTGTTGGCCCTGGGCGTTGCTCAGCATGATGTGGACGCCCTCGCGCCGGCTGCCCTTGTGCTGGAGCACCTCGGTCGCCTGCCGGTGGAAGGCGGCGAGATCGCCCTTTTCCAAGTGGGGGGAGGTGGTCAGAACCTGGAGCGCCGTCTCCATCGCAATGAGTTCGCGGTCCACGGCGACGGCCAGCGTCCGCGCCAGATCCCGGCCGGACCGCTCGATCGCGGCGCTCTGCGTCTCGGCCATACGGAAGACCGTCCAGCCGGCGAAGCCCAGCATCGGCAGCAGCGCCGCCATGACCAGCAGCACCAGCCCGGTGCGGAGCGACAGGCCACCGGCCTGGGCTTGATCATCGCCCGGGCCGCCGTCGCTCACGGCGGGTGCGTTGTCATCCTGAGCGTGCACAGGCAAGGGATGTCATGCTCCGGTATGCATGGCGAGGGGCGCGCCCGTAACCATCGCAGAGTCCGGCAGCAAAGGACACACCTTTGACGGAGCAGGGTTTTTATCGAAGGGGGTGGAAATACCGCTAACCCATTCGATCGATTGGGCCTGGAGCCGGCGAGGAAGGCAAGGCGGATGAAGGCCCCGCGTGGCTGGCGTGCATGAAAAGAAAAAGGAGCCGCAAGCGGCTCCCTTCCCGTGGTCGCTCGGTGCGTCCGTTGGGGCGTCAGGCCGGCTGCTTGCCGTCCATCAGCGCCACGAAGCGGTCGAACAGATAGTGGCTGTCCTGTGGGCCGGGCGAGGCTTCCGGGTGGTACTGCACCGAGAAGACCGGCTTGTTCTTCAGCCGGATGCCTTCGTTGGTGCCGTCGAACAGGCTGACGTGGGTCACCTCGGCGTCGGCGGGCAGGGTCTCCTCCATCACCACGAAGCCGTGGTTCTGGCTGGTGATCTCCACCCGGCCGGAGGCCAGGTCCTTGACCGGATGGTTGGCGCCACGGTGGCCCAGCGGCATCTTCTTCGTCTTGGCGCCCAGCGCCAGCGAGAGCATCTGGTGGCCCAGGCAGATGCCGAACATCGGCAGGCCGGTGTCCAGCAGGCCCTTGATCGTCGGCACGGCGTATTCGCCGGTGGCCGCGGGGTCGCCGGGGCCGTTCGACAGGAAGACGCCGTCCGGCTTGTGGCGCATCACGTCCTCGACGGTGGCGGTGCCCGGAACCACGGTCACCTTGCAGCCGGCCGCGGCGAGGCAGCGCAGGATGTTGCGCTTGGCGCCGAAATCGATCGCCACGACGTGGAAGCGCGGATTCTCCTGCGTGGCGTAGCCGGCGCCGAGCGTCCAGGCGCCCTCATTCCAGCCGTAGGTCTGGCGGCAGGAGACGTCCTTGGCGAGGTCCATGCCCTCCAACCCCGGCCAACCCTTGGCCTTGGCGACCAGCGCGTCGAGGTCGAACTTGCCGTCCGGCGCGTGGGCGACCACGCCGTTCGGGGCGCCCAGGTCGCGGATGCGCCGGGTCAGGCGGCGGGTGTCCACCCCGGCCAGACCGACCAGGCCGTAGCTCTTCAGCCAGTCGTCGAGGTGGCGGGTGGCGCGCCAGTTCGACGGGTCGGTGACGTCGGCGCGCAGGATCAGGCCGCGCGCGGCGGGAGTCACCGTCTCGATGTCCTCCGGGTTGGCGCCGGTGTTGCCGATGTGCGGGAAGGTGAAGGTGATGATCTGCCCGGCGTAGCTGGGGTCGGTCAGGATTTCCTGATAGCCGGTCATCGAGGTGTTGAAGCACACCTCGCCCACCGAATCCCCCACCGCACCGATGCCTCGGCCCTTGAAGACGGTGCCGTCGGCCAGAACCAGGACACCGGTGTAAGCGCCGGCATCGCCCGCCGGGAGAGTCGATTGAGCCATCCTTCAGACCTTATCAAGAGCCGCCGCGGGCCACATATTCCTGCTTCGCGGAACGTCGGCGCCGCGTCCCGCCCCGCTGGGCGCACGCGTCGTCGTCGGTCCGTGCCCCACCATCCCGGTTCCTTGCGGTTCGGGTGTCTGAGCCTGGATCGATTAGTCGGGACGGGTGAGCCGGTCAACCGTATATGACGATTGGTACTCCGATTTCCAGCGGCGCGTTTGCATATTCGCCGTGCTTCACCGGTGGGGCTTGGCCGTTGGAGGCGCTGCTGGGGGGTGGGAAGCGGCCCTTCGGAATTGACGTGGCAATCCGGCGCAAATTTAGGAATATTGCCGGTTCGCGCCGCGTCTCCCGCGTCACACCCACCGATGGGGACGGTGCGGATGCTGCCGAGCGGCCGTTATCGTTTCGACCTGACGAACACACCTGACGAACACGAAGGACACACGCAATGCTGCGCACGCGCCTGAACGAGGCCTTGAAGCAGGCGATGCTCGCCAAGAACCAGCGCGCCGTCTCGACCGTGCGCCTGATCCTGGCCGCGCTGAAGGACCGGGACATCGCGGCGCGTTCGCGCGGCGTCACCGACGGCATCGACGAGGCCGAGATCCTCTCCATGCTGCAGACGATGATCAAACAGCGCGGTGAGTCGATCAAGCTGTACGAGCAGGGTGGCCGCCTGGAACTGGCCGAGCAGGAGCGCGAGGAGATCACCGTCATCGAGGGCTTCCTGCCCAAGCAGATGTCGGAGGAGGAGGTGGCCGCCGCCGTGAAGACGGTGGTGGACGAGATCGGCGCCACCTGCATCAAGGACATGGGCAAGGTGATGGCGGAGTTGAAGACCCGCTACGCCGGCCAGATGGACTTCGCCAAGGTCAGCGGCACCGTGAAGCAGCAGCTGTCGGCCTGCTGAACGTGCGGTTTCCGATCTAGCACGGGGGCCGTCCGCCCATGGCATTTCCGCCCCAATTCCTGGAGGAACTCCGCACCCGGCTCGCTTTGTCGGACGTGGTGGGCAAGCGCCTGCGCCTGATCCGCGCCGGTCGCGAGTACAAGGCGCCGTGCCCCTTCCACAACGAGAAGTCGCCCTCCTTCTACGTCAACGACCAGAAGGGCTTCTTCCACTGCTTCGGCTGCGGCGCGCACGGCGACATCATCGGCTTCGTCATGCGCCACGACAACCTCGCCTTCCCCGAGGCGGTGGAGGCGCTGGCCGGCGAGGCGGGGATGCCGGTCCCCCGCGCCACCGAAGAGGACAAGCAGCGCTACGAGCGGCGCAAGACGCTGCACGATCTGGTGGAACAGGCCGCCCGCTGGTTCGAGCAGCAGCTCTACGCCCCGGCGGGGCGCGCCGGACTGGAGTATTTCCAGCGCCGCGGTCTGGACACCGAGGGCATGGCGCGCTTCCGCCTGGGATTCGCCCCCGGCGATTCCGGCGCGCTGCGCAGCCAGCTTCTGAAGCAGGGCTTCTCGGAAGAGGACATGGTGACCGCCGGCCTGCTGAAGCGGCCGGAGGACGGGCGCACGCCCTACAGTTTCTTTCGCAACCGGGTGATCTTCCCGGTGACCGACCGGCGTGGCCGGGTGGTCGCCTTCGGTGGACGCATCCTGGAGGGCGATGGCCCGAAATACGTCAACACCGCCGACACGCCGCTGTTCCACAAGGGAACGCTGTTGTACGGCCTGTCGCGGGCGCGGCAGGCGGCGGCGGACGGCAAGCCGGTGATCGTCGCCGAAGGCTACATGGACGTCATCGCGCTGGTCCGCGCCGGCTTCGAGGGCGCGGTGGCGCCGCTCGGCACCGCCCTCACCGAGACGCAGGTCCAGGAGCTGTGGAAGCTGATCCCCGACGCGGAAAAGGTGCCCTTCCTCTGCTTCGACGGCGACAACGCCGGGCGCCGGGCGGCGTGGCGGGCGGTGGAGCGCATCCTGCCGCACCTCGCCCCCGGCCATTCCGCCCGCGTCGCCTTCCTGCCGGAGGGCGAGGACCCCGACAGCCTGATCCGCCTGCACGGTCCCCGCGCCATGCAGGAGGTGCTGGGCGAGGCCATCGCGCTGTCCGAGGCGGTCTGGCGCATGGAGACCGAGGGCAAGCCCACCGACACCCCCGAATCGAAGGCGGCGGTGAAGGCGGCGCTGGACGCGCGGGTCGCGCAGATCGCCGACCGCGACGTGCAGGTCTTCTACCGCACGGAGATGCGCCGCCGCGTCGACGAGGCCTTCGCCCCGCCGCCGCGCCAGCGCAACGGGCGCGGCCCCTGGGTTCCTGCAGGGCAATGGCAGGGCGGGGGGCAGGGCGGGCGGTTCGGCCAGCAGCCGCGGCGTCACACGCCGGGCCTGCCGGGCCTGCGCACCGCGCCGCCGCCCGGCCACCGTCGCCGCAACCCCGGCAACCTCGCCGCCGCGCGGGAGCGCGTTCTGCTCGCCGTGATCATCAATCACCCCGAACTGTTTGATGAGTTGGGCGAATCGCTGGGCATGCTGCCGTTTCCCGACCGGGAATTGGAGGAATTGCGCCAAGCGGTCATTGGATTGCTTGCCGAACGGCGGGAGAACGACTCGGGACTTGACGCCGCATCGCTTTGTCGCCACTTGTCTTCCGCCGGCTATGATACCATTGTCCGCTCTCTGCTCAGCGAGTCGACCTATGTCCATGCCGGCTTTGCACGCCCGGACGCGTCCTCCCTGGACGCGAAACGGGGGTGGTGGCCGACATGGCATCACCTGCACCACAGGCAGGTGATGGCCGATTTGAGAGAAGCGGAGGCGGCTTTGGCCCGTGACAACAGCGAGGCGAACTTCGCGCGGGTCGTGGCCCTTCAACAGGAGGTCATCAGGTCCGGAATGGGTATGACGGATGACGAGGATCTCGACGATGCCTAGCGGCCAGCGCCGCCGGGCGTGGTGCGGAAGGGAAGGGCCGGAGGGAATGAGACCCGGATGGGTCTGGCCGGACAAGGTCCGGAACGGTTCACAACCGGTTTAAGCAGGTGCGGATCGACAGCGGGGGGCCGCTGCGATGCGTGCTATGGGTTTTTCTTATGGGGTAATGCGGGGGCATCGATCGCATGGCCACGAAAGCTGCGAACAGCGTTGAAGTTTCCGAAGCCCGGGACGAGGCCGGCGACGGCCCGCTCATGGACGGCATGGGTCTTGCCGTCAAGAAGATGATCGCCCGCGGCAAGGAGCGTGGCTACGTCACCTATGACGAGCTGAACGCTGCCCTGCCGCAGGATACGTCGTCTTCCGAGCAGATCGAAGACACGATGGCCATGCTCTCCGAGATGGGCATCAACATCGTCGAATCGGAAGAGCAGGACTCGGAAGGCAACGCCAACGCCGACGGCGAGGGCGAAGGCCGGTCCGCCGGCAATCTGGACGACGACGACATCGGCCGCACCGACGATCCCGTGCGCATGTATCTGCGCGAGATGGGTTCGGTCGAGCTGCTGTCCCGCGAGGGCGAAATCGCCATCGCCAAGCGCATCGAGGCCGGGCGCGAGATGATGATCGGGGCGATCTGCGAATCGCCGCTGACCATCCGCGCCATCCTCGAGTGGCACGACGCCCTCATGGAAGGGAAGATGCTGCTGCGCGACATCATCGACCTGGACGCCACCTATGGCGGCGGCCCGGACGGTGAGGAGATCCCCGAAGGTCTGGCCGAGCCGGTGGAAGCCGCCACGGAGGAGACCGAGGAGGAGCGTCCGCCGCGTCCCGAGGGCGAAAGCGAGGAGGAAGGCGACGAGGACGGCGAGAACAGCCTGTCCCTGTCGGCCATGGAAGCCGCGCTGAAGCCGCAGGTCATCGAGACCTTCGAAAAGATCAAGGCCACCTACGACAAGCTGCACAAGCTGCACGAGGGCCGCATCGCGGCCATCCAGCGCGGCGAGGACGTGGCCAAGCAGTCGGACAAGAAGTACGACAAGCTCAAGACCGAGATGGTCGAGCTGATGAACACGGTGCGCCTGAACAACCAGCGCATCGAGCAGCTTGTCGAGCAGCTCTACGCCCTGAACCGCAAGCTGACCGGCTTCGAGGGCAAGCTGCTGCGCATGGCGACCGACTGCCGCGTGAAGCGCGAGGACTTCCTCAACCACTATTTCGGGCATGAACTCGACCCGAACTGGCTGGAGCGCATCCGTGGCCTGAACCCCAAGACCTGGGGCAAGTTCTACGACAAGTACGAGGCCGACATCCGCAAGACGCGCGACGGCGTGTCGAGCATCTCGGATGAGGCCAAGCTGCCGATCAGCGAGTTCCGCCGCATCGTCTCCACCGTCCAGAAAGGCGAGAAGGAAGCGAGCCGCGCGAAGAAGGAGATGGTCGAGGCCAACCTGCGCCTCGTGATCTCCATCGCGAAGAAGTACACGAACCGCGGCCTGCAGTTCCTGGACCTGATCCAGGAGGGCAACATCGGCCTGATGAAGGCGGTGGACAAGTTCGAGTACCGGCGCGGCTACAAGTTCTCGACCTACGCGACGTGGTGGATTCGCCAAGCGATAACCCGCTCGATCGCCGACCAGGCGCGGACCATCCGCATCCCGGTCCACATGATCGAGACGATCAACAAGCTGGTCCGCACCAGCCGCCAGATGCTGCACGAGATCGGCCGCGAGCCGACCCCGGAGGAGTTGGCGGAACGCCTGATGATGCCGCTGGAGAAGGTCCGCAAGGTCCTGAAGATCGCCAAGGAGCCGATCTCCCTCGAAACGCCGATCGGCGACGAGGAGGATTCGCATCTCGGCGACTTCATCGAGGACAAGAACGCGGTCCTGCCGCTCGACGCCGCCATCCAGGCGAATCTGCGCGAGACGACGACCCGCGTCCTGGCCTCGCTCACCCCGCGCGAGGAACGCGTGCTGCGCATGCGCTTCGGCATCGGGATGAACACGGACCACACGCTGGAAGAGGTCGGCCAGCAGTTCAACGTGACGCGCGAGCGCATCCGCCAGATCGAGGCGAAGGCCCTGCGCAAGCTGAAGCACCCGTCGCGGTCGCGCAAGCTGCGCAGCTTCCTGGACACTTGAGGTTTCCGGGAGCGCACGCTCCGCACGGAATGCGGTCGTAAGGAAAGCGGGGGGCCTTCGGGTCCCCTGTTTTCATTTTGGGCTTCGGCCCTCATTGAACGGGGTTGCATAAGCTCCCTGTTCTGGGCACATTCGGCATCCCTTGGTGGGGGCCTGTAGTTCAGCGGTTAGAACGCGCCGCTCATAACGGTGTTGTCGTCGGTTCGAATCCGGCCAGGCCCACCAACCTTTCCAATGGCTTGCCGACGCGGTGAACGGGAAAGCAAGGGAATGGGAAAGCAATGGGAACGCAGCCGGTCAGCGGCTCGCCCGAAGCACGACCGAGACAGCCCTCCACGTCCCGGATCGTCGGACAAGCTTGTTTCGGCTGCACGCCATGACCGGTCAGTTGATCCTGAAGCGGGATTTTCAAGACGACGGTTCGGCACCCCGCTCACATGATTTGATCGCCCCTGTTGCGCGTCCTTCCCGTCGACCGACCCAACGAAGTCCGGTGCGCCGACGTCGTGGGGCATAGCAGAGCCAGATTGTGTCAGGGCGGCATCTCGGCGCGAACATGAAACAGGATTGACGGCGCAGAAGGGTTGTCCGCAGAACGGGATTCACCGTAGGTTGCTTCGGCTGGCAAAGGAGCGCGCGGAGGTCTCCATGGCGACGGTGCAGGAAGCGCTGGGGCTTGCGGTCGAATACCATCTCCAGGGCGGACTGACGGAGGCCAGGGAACTTTACGGTCGGATCCTGGCTGTCGAGCCGGACCAGCCTCACGCGCTGCACCTGTTGGGTGTGCTCGACGGGCAGGAGGGCCGTCCGGTGGACGCGATGGCGCGGATCCGTCGCGCCATCGCCAGCGCCCCGGACATTGCCGACTTCCACGCCAATTTCGGCAAACTCGCCATGGCGCTGGGACGGACGGACGAGGCGGCCACGCTTCACCGCCGGGCGTTGACGCTGCGCCCCGGCCATCCGGATGCGCTCGCTGGTCTGGTGCCGATGCTGGCCGGAGGTGCCCCGACCGACGAGGCCGTGTCTGTGTTGCGGCAGCGTCTGCGCCTGACGCCCGAGGATGGTGGGCTGTGCTTCTCCCTCGCGCGGATGCTGCGGGCACGGGGGGAGGAGGCGGAAGCGGCGGCGGCTTATCGCCGTCTCATCGCGCTCGACCCCACCCATGGCGCGGCCTGCAACAATCTTGGCAACCTCCTGCGGGCCAGCGGCGCCATGGAGGCGGCGGCCACCTCCTTCCGCTGCGCCGTGCGGCTCGTGCCTAGCTCTGCGATGCTGCTGGTTAATCTCGGTGCGGCGCTTGCCGATCTCGGGCGCACCGAAGCGGCGATGGCGGCGTTCCGTCGGGCAATCGCCTGCCAGCCCGACGACGGCGACGCCTATTGCGGGCTGGGCAGCGCGTCGTCCGGACCTTGCCCATCCGACCGCTTGCGGGTGTTGAACCAGGGGCTGTGCGCCGCCCCGGACCATCCGGGACTGCTGTACGCGTTGGGGGTGCTCCACGCCGCTCGCGGCGAAGACGCCTTGGCTATCGGCTTCCTGGCCCGGGGGGTGGAGGTCGCGCCGTGGGACGCCGCGTGCCGGCTGGCCTTGTGCGTCGGGCAACTCCACCACGTCTACGCCGATGGGGCGGAACTGGAGTCCAGACGGAAGGCCTACGCGCATCACCTCGCCACACTCGACGGGCTGATCGGCCCCGGCGCTCCGGTCGAGGCGCAGCGCGGCGCCTTCGACCTTGTGGGCTCGCATCTGCCTTTCCTGCTAGCCTATCAGGGCATGGACAACCGGGCTTTGCAGGAAACCTACGTCGGTATCATGGCCGGGCTGATGGAGGCGCGCCTGGGGAGCCGCATCCCGACCATCCTGGGAACGCCCCGCGCATCCACCCACCTCCGGGCGGCCCGGACGCGACTGCGGGTCGGGATCGTCTCGTCCTATTTCCACGACCATTCGGTGTGGCGGGCGATCCTGGCCGGCTGGCTCACCCAGCTCGATCCGGAGCGGTTCACCCTTCTGGGATACCATGTCAGGGGGGAAGAAGATGCCTGCACCGCTCTGGCCGCGTCGCGTTGCGCGGTGTTCCGGCGCGGCCTTGGCACCACGGAGCGCTGGGCGGACGCCATCGTCGCCGACCGGCCCGACGCGCTGCTGTTCCCCGAGGTGGGCATGGAGCCGATGACCCATCGGCTCGCGGCGTTGCGCCTCGCGCCGGTGCAGGCCGTGGCCTGGGGGCACCCCGACACGACGGGACTTCCCACGCTCGACCATTACCTGTCGGGTGACCTGCTGGAGCCGCCGGATGGAGATGCCTTCTACAGCGAGCGCCTGCACCGCCTGCCCAACCTTGGTTGCTACGTCGAGCCCACGCGGCGACCCGTCGCGTCGGTCACGCGCGGGCGGTTCGGCATGTCCGACGCGGCGCCGGCCTTCCTGTGCAGCCAAAGCCTGTTCAAGTACCTGCCGCAGCACGATCATGTTTTTGCCGCCATCGCCGCCGCCGTGCCGGGCAGCCGGTTCCTGTTCTTCCGGCACAGCCAGCCCACCGTCACCCGCATCTTCGAGGATCGGCTGGAGCGGGCCTTCGCTCTCCAGGGCATCGACAGCCGGGAGCGCTGTGTCTTCAGCGATCCGCTCGACCATGACGCGTATCTGGGGACGCTGCGGGTGATGGACGTCTATCTCGACAGCATCGGCTTTTCCGGCTTCAACACGGCTTTGCAGGCGGTGGAGGCGGGGCTTCCGGTGGTCACGCTGCGGGGGAACTTCATGCGCGGACGGCTGGCCGCCGCCCTGTTGGACCGCCTCGGCATGGCCGATGTGGTCGCCCAAAGTCCGGACGACTTCATCGCCGACGCCGTTCGCCTGGGGCTCGACCCCGCGGCGCGGGCCATCCGCGGTTCCCGCCAGACCGCCGCTCTTCCCGTCGTCTATCGTGATCGGGCGACCATCACCGGACTGGAGCGATTTCTGACGGGATAGCCGTGGCGGCGTCCCTCGCGGCGGTTTCCACCACGGGCGACGCAAGGTCGCGGCGCAGGCAGACGGCGCTGCCGGGGCAGAGGCCGGCGAATTGCGCGCTGGCCCGGACGTCCGGCGGGGCCTCGCTCCGTTCCGCACGCCCGAATCCGATGCGTTCGAAGAAGCCGGCGGCACCGATGGTCAACAGCCACAGCCGCTCCAGGCCGAGCGCCACGGCCTCCCGGGAGATCGCATCCACGACCGCGTGACCGTTGCCCCGGCGGCGCCGTTCCGGCAGGACCACGACCGAGCGGAGCAGCCCGTCGCGCTCATAGACTTCCAGGCCGCCGTAACCCAGGAGCCCATCGGGGTCGTCGACGCGCCAGAAGCGCCGCCCTGCGTCGGCGATGTCTTGGTTCGGCAAGCCTTCCATGGCGAGAAGAGCTGCGAGAGCCGGCAACTCCGGCTTCGCCAGCGGCGTGACCGTCCGTGGTCCCGTCATGACGGCTTCCTCCCCTTCGGTCCGCCCACGGCGGGTGCGGACGATTTCCGAAAATTCCCGAAAACAAGAATAACGCCGTCGGATCAGCTGATCCAACCGCGTTCATCAATGCAGTACAGGACATTCCTGAGGGAAGAGGAGAGTGGCGCGCCCGAAGAGATTCGAACTCCTGACCCCCAGATTCGTAGTCTGGTGCTCTATCCAGCTGAGCTACGGGCGCTTCTCTCTGCCGCGGCGTCGGCGGGGCCGTCGTCTGCGGTGGCGCGGTTTTTAATCGGGCCGTGACCGGAAGGCAACCAAAATCGTCCGGCCCGTGAAATTTTTCCGGCATGGGGAGGTCAGCCCTTTGACGGACTACAGAATGGCGGCGGTTGGGCTTACCTTGGCGTGGAGAGCGACCAGCCAGAAGGGCATTTGAGAACAGCTATGGGCATGACGTTTCTGAGCCGCGCCGTTATGGGGCCGGTGGGATTGCTGACGGCGCTTTCCGTGACGGCAACGATCGGGGCGGCGGCGATCGCGACGGCGCAGGCGGCGGACGACCGGTCCGGCGCCGCGGTGCTGGTGTCCGCCGCCATCGGCAACGAGGTCGTCCAGATGGTCGAACTCGGCCCGAAGGTCATCCAGGTGACCGTCAACGACCGCGTCGTCTATGAGGACCGCGAGGGGCGCACCGTGTCCTTCGTGAACGCCTACAACATGGAAGGGCGCTGGCTGGTGCTGCTTCAAGAGAGCGTGGACGGCAAATGCGCCGCGCGCTTCCGCGTGCTCGACCTCGGCGGGACCAAGGCCTCCGTCTCGCTGCCGTTCGGGACCTGCAGCGACGCGCCGAAGGTGGAGCAGGCCGACCGGACGCTGACTGTTTCGCTGCCCGCTTCCGACGGAAAGAGCACGGCGGCCTGGAACTACCGCGACGGAATGCTCGTTCGCATGCGCTGAATGGAAAGGGAGCGGCAAGGACCGTGGGACATCTGAACCTCTGGCACGTCAACAAGGCGATCTCGCTTCTCGGCAGCACATCCTTCGTGCTGCCGGTGGCGGGCATCCTGATCGTGATGCTGTGGCGCCGCCATTCGGCGGTCTCGGCGGCGCGCTGGCTGGCCGTGCTGGCCATGCTGATGGGCTCGGTGGCGCTTCTGAAGATCCTGGGCCACGCCTGCGGCATCCGCCTGTTCGACGACCGGCTGACCAGCCCCAGCGGCCATGCCGCGCTCGCCGCCGCCGTCTACGGGGCGGTCGGGGTGATGGCGGCGCGCTCGCTGGACGGCTGGCGGCGTGGCGTGGTGGTCCTCGGCGCCCTCGGGCTGGTGGTGGGCGTGGCGGCGTCGCGCATCCTGCTGCGCTACCATTCGGTGACGGAGGTGGTGGTCGGCCTCGTTCTCGGCGGGCTGGCGGTGGCGGCCTTCGCGCAGAGCTTCAACCGGATGACCCCGTCGCGCCTGAACCTCAGCCCGCTGGTCCTCGCCCTGGTCGTGCTGTTCGGCGTCGCCACCTACGCGCTCGGCGACCGCACCAACGCCGAACCGATGCTGAAGCATTTCGCCTATCTGCTGCGTGAGGAATCCCCGGTCTGTGGCCCGATGCCGCCGCTGAACAGTTTCCTGGAACGGCTGTAGCGGCTGTTTTCCTTGACGGATGCGGTCGTCGTCCACGGCTGCACTTCCCGGGACTTGGCAACCGGAATGTTTGCCTTGCGGTGTCGGTTGAGGGTTGAGAGCGGGCTTGCGACGGGGCATGGTGTGGGCTTATACCGACGCCCCCGTTCCTGACCCGTTCTGCTTTTTCGGTATCCCTTCCGGCCCATGTCGCTGTTCGGTTCCCTTCCTCGCGCCGCCGCCACCGCCAGCGCGACGGTCTCCTTTTCGCAGGAGGATCTGGCGCGCGTCTTCGATGCGAAGACGTTGCAGCGCGGTCGCACGCTCATCCTGACCGGAGCGGTGACGCTGCTGGAGGCGGAGGCGCGGATCGCCGCCACGGTGACCGACCTCGGCCGGACCCTGTCGGTGACGGTCGTTCCGGTGCGCGGCCGCAGCCGGGTGGTCTTCGACAAGAGCTGCACCTGCGGGCGCAACGCCTGCGCCCACATGGCCGCGGCGGCGCTGATGACGCTCGACGCCCGCCCGGAAGGGCGGCAGATGTCCCTGTTCGACGCGCCCCCGGCCGCGGAGCCGCCGGCGCTCCAGGCGGTTCCCAACGCGGCTCCCGCACCGCCGCCGCTTCCGGAACCGGCGCCCCCGGCGCCACCGCCACCCGATCCGGTGCTCAGCGTTCGCTGGACCCTGGAGCCGGGCAAGGACGACGCGGCCATGTTCGTCTCCGCCGTCATCGCGGTGGAGGGGGCGGGGGAGGGCGACGACGTCTCCACCCCGGCCAGTCCGCGCGACGTTCTGGCCCGCGCGCCGCGCAGCCTGGACGGCGACGTGGACCGCGCCATCGCCCGGCTGCTCGGCGGCGGCGGGGTGGTGCGCACGCCGGTCGCCAAGAGCCGCGGCGACGTGGTGGACCGCATCCTGCGCCGTCTGCTCGGTTGCGGGCGGCTGCGCTGGCGCGGCGGCACGGAGCTGGCGGAGGGGGCGGGGATGACCATCCGCGCCTTCCGCGATCCGGCGACGCGCAAGCTGCGCCCGACCGGCTTGCCGCCCGGCGCCGCGATGATCAAGGGGCTGGGCTACTGGTGCGTCGATCCGAAGGCCGGCACCGTCTGCCCCGTCGAGTTGCAGGTCGTGGAGGTGCCGAAGCCCAAGGCCGCGGTTCCCCCGCCTGCCGCCAAGGCGGCCCCCGCGAAGGCGGCTCTCACGAAGGCGGTCCCCCTGAAGGCGGCCGCCCGCACAGGGGCGGCCCGCCCCTCAGCGGAGCGCCCGGATTTCCCGGCGGCGTCCGCATTCGCCGCGGGCATGCCCGGCGGCGTGCGCATGGGATCCGACCCCGCCGCGACCATCGTCGAGCGCGACCCCCGCGTCGTTGCCCGGCTGGGCCGGGTGGTGTCGCCGGACGGCGGGCTGGTGGACGTGCTGCGGCTGGCCTTCGACTATGGCGAGGACGATTCGCCGTCCGAGATCGAACCCGACGACCAGCGCCAGTTCGCCCGCGTCGAGGAGCCCGCCGGGGCGGTCTTCGTCCGCCGCGACAAGGCGCTGGAGCAGGGCGCGCTCGACCGTCTGGCCGCCTTCGGCTTCGCCCAGGCGCGCATCGAGCCGCCCAAGGGCCAGTTGAACGCCCGCGGCACCCGCGTCCACTGGCTGACCGGCAAGGACGCCGAGGAGCGCTGGGCGGCCTTTCTGAAGACTGAGGTGCCGGCCCTGCGCAAGGACGGCTGGACCGTCGAGATCGGCGCCGACTTCGGCACCCGCGTCGTCGAGGCCAACGAGGAGGTGGCGGTCGCCGTGCGCGATTCCGGCGACGGCTGGTTCGACCTCGACGTCGGCGTGGAGATCGATGGGGAGCGCCGCGCCCTGCTGCCCATCCTGGCGACGCTGATCGAGCGCGGCGGCATGGAGGCGACGCGCGTCATCGACGGGCGCGCCCACTTGGTGCTGGACGACGGCAACGTGCTGGCCCTGCCGGCGGAGCGGGTGGAGCGGCTGCTCAGCGTCCTGGAATCCATGCTCGACAGCGGGCGGCGGCTCGACGACACGCTGAAGGTGCCGCTGACCGAGGCCGACGGGCTGCTGGACATCGACGACCTGATTGCGCGGCGCACCGAGGACACCGGCCAGATCGACCGCTACCTGCGCACCATCCAGGAGCAGGAGATGCCGGCGGAGATGGACCCGCCGCCGGGCTTCCAGGGCACGCTGCGCGACTACCAGCGCGTCGGCCTCGCCTGGATGCAGGGGCTGCGGGCCAACCGGGTGGCCGGCATCCTGGCCGACGACATGGGGCTGGGCAAGACGGCCCAGACGCTGGCCCACATCGCCATGGAGGAGCAGGAGGGGCGCCTGACCGACCCCTGCCTCGTCGTCGTGCCGACCAGCCTCGTCCCCAACTGGGTCGCCGAGGCGCAGCGCTTCACGCCGCATCTGCGGGTGGTCGTGCTGCACGGTCTGGACCGTCACGAGAAGCTGGGCGATCTCGACCGCGCCCACATCGTGGTGACCACCTACGGCGTGGTCGGCCGCGACGTCGAGGTGCTGAAGCGCCGGGACTGGCACCTGCTGATCCTCGACGAGGCGCAGGCCATCAAGAATCCGGACAGCAAGGCGACCCGCGCCGTCTGCGCGCTGAACGCCCGCAACCGGCTCTGCCTGTCCGGCACGCCGGTGGAGAACAATCTCGGCGAGCTGTGGAGCCAGTTCGCCTTCCTGATGCCCGGTCTGCTCGGCGACCGCAAGGAGTTCGGGCGCCGCTACCGCACCCCCATCGAGAAGCGCGCCGACGGCACCCGCGCCAAGCAGCTGATGCGCCGCATCCGCCCCTTCCTGCTGCGCCGCACCAAGGAGGCGGTGGCGAAGGAGTTGCCGCCGAAGACCGAGGTGGTGGTGCGCATCGACCTGGAGCCGGCGCAGCGCGACCTTTACGAGACCATCCGCCTGTCGGTGAACGAGACGGTGCGGGCGGCGCTGGCGGTCAGCGGCGTGTCGCGCAACGCCATCACCATCATCGATGCGCTCCTCAAGCTGCGGCAGGTCTGCTGCGACCCGCGTCTGGTCAAGATCCCCGCCGCCGGCAAGGTGAAGGAGACCGCCAAGCTCGACGCCCTGACCGACATGGTGCTGGAGATGGTGCCGGAAGGCCGGCGCATCCTGATCTTCTCGCAGTTCACCTCCATGCTCGACCTCATCAAGCTGCGGCTGGAGGAGGCGAAGATCGGCTATGTCGAGCTGACCGGGCGCACGCTGGACCGCGCGGAGCCGGTGAACCGCTTCCAGAACCGCGAGGTGCCGGTCTTCCTCATCAGCCTGAAGGCGGGCGGGCGCGGCCTGAACCTGACGGCGGCGGACACGGTGATCCACTACGACCCCTGGTGGAACCCGGCGGCAGAGGATCAGGCGACCGACCGCGCCTACCGAATCGGGCAGGACAAGCCGGTCTTCGTCTACAAGCTGATCGCCGCCGACACGGTGGAGGAGCGCATCCTCGACTTGCAACGGCGCAAAGGAAACCTGTCTGACGCAACCATCGAGGGCACCGGTCTCATCAGTGCACTTGAAGGCGGGGACATCGACTATCTGCTGGGTAAGGCGGCGGACTGACCAAACCCTCGGGATTACCGCCCTTCCCGGTCTGGCCTTCGCCGGTCCATGGCATAGATCCTTGAAGACGAAAGCACTGCGTTCGTTTCCCTTGCAACGGGGAGGGCCATGGCATCGACGAAGCGGGACACCGCACCCGATCCGGAACGGCTCATCGGCGCGTGGCGCGACGCCGCCGCGGACGCCCGCCGTTGGCGTGACGATCCCGACCGTGTGGCCGCCCTGAGGGCGGCGCGCACCCGGCTGCATCAGCCGCCACCGCCGCCACCGCGCCCGCCCCAGCGGGTGCTGGCCGACGAACTGCGCTCTGCCCGCACGGCCTGGGAGGAAGGGCAGGGGCTGGACGCCGCCGCGCGCGCCCTGGCCTACGCCAACCTGAAGCGCTGGGAGCCCGGCCTGTTCGGCTACAGCGAGACGCAACGCTCCACCGCCGGCAAGATCGCCGCGTCGGAAGCCGCGGAGTCGCGACGCGATGCGCAGGAGCGGGCAGAGGCCCAGGCCCTGCTCCGCGCCTTTCGCCGCGTCCAGGAGCGTGCCCGCAGCACCGCCCGCGCCGTGCAGGCCGACCCCCGCGCCCGCGCCATGGCGGCAGACGAGGGGCTGATGCTGCCGGAGGGCGGCCGGTCCGGCGGTGTGACGGCCCCGTGAGCCGCCGCCTCAAGGCCAACGACGAGCAGGCGTCCTTCGCGCTCTCGCCCATGGCCTTGCCCGATGAGAAGCTGCTGGAGATCCACCGCCGGCTCTGCCTGATCTTCGGCTGTCCAATCGCCTATTTCCGCGCGCTCGATCCGCTCAGCGAACTGGTGTCCTCGCTGCTGTCGCACCGCACGCGCAACGCGGCCTCCGGTGCGGCCTTCCGCGCCTTGCGGGCGCGTTGGGGGGAGGATTGGGCGGCGGTGCGCGACGCCGACCCGGCGGAGGTCGAGACGGTCATCGCCGGGGTGACGTGGCCGGAGCAGAAGGCGCCCCGCATCCAGGCGATCCTCCGCCGGATCACCGAACTGCGCGGCGAGCTTTCCCTGGATTTCCTAGGGGAGATGACGGTGCCGGAGGCGCGGGCCTGGCTTCAGGCGCTTCCCGGCGTCGGCCCGAAGACCGGCGCCGCGGTGATGAGCTTCAGCAGCCTGCGCCGCCCCGCCCTGCCGGTGGACAGCCATCATCACCGCGTCGCCGTGCGCACCGGGCTGATCCCGTCCAGCGTGGCGGTCGGCCCGTCGCACACCATTCTGGAGGCGCGGCTTCCCCCGGAGTGGACGGCCCAGCAGATCTACGACCATCACGAGGTGATGATGCTGCACGGGCAGCGGGTCTGCTTCTACCGCAACCCGGCCTGTGAGCGGTGCGCGCTGCTGGACCTGTGCCCGGAGGGGCAGGGGCGGATGGCGGGTGGGCCACCGCCCCGGGAAAGCCGGGAATAAGGAATCAGGGGGTCTCGCCCGCCTTCCCCTTGTAGTTTTCGGCCTGACGGCGGTCGTCTTGCAGTTCGCGCGCCATCTCCTGATCGATCTTCGGGTCGATGGATTTCGCTTCGTCCGCCAAGCTCTTGGCCTTGCGCGTATCGCCCTGGGCCGCCGTCTCTATAGCCTCTTCAGCGAGATCGTGGGCTTTGCGGTGCTCGGGGCTCTGTTCATGCTTGCCGGTCATCAATGTCTCCTTGCTGAATGATCGTCAATTGATGAGGGAGGGCGGGCGGCGCATGCCCGGCAGGGGGGA